>NZ_JBHVYO010000010.1:0-246481 GCF_042880655.1 Streptomyces sp. NPDC058295 | reverse complement strand
ACTGCCGGGGACGGGGTATCAACATATCTGGCGTTGATTTTTGGCACGCTGTTGAGTTCTCAAGGAACGGACGCTTCCTTTGTACTCACCCGAGAGACTCTCTCAGGCTTTCCTCCGGGCGCTTCCCTTCGGTCTTGCGTTTCCGACTCTATCAGATCTTTTCTCGACCCGATTTCCTCGGTGCTTTCCAGGTTCTCGCTTTCGCGTTTCCCTTTCCGGCGGTTCCGACTCTATCAGATCCTTTCGGGCCTGATTCCCAGTCAGAGGGGGCTTGCCTTCCCGGCCGTTGGGCCGTTCCGACGAGTGAGACTTTAGCGGATTCCCGGCCCCCGAAGCCAATCGGGGTCCTGCGTCCTTTCGAACGCGGATTCCTCATTTCGCGAATACACATGACAACGACACGACGGCAGACGAATCGACTGCGCGTAGAGAAGTGGTTGGTACCTGCGGAATGGCTGTCCGGGGACCGACCGGGGTCGGCGCTCACGTCGAACAACTCGGAGAACACTACGTAGCGGGTCGGGGTGTGTCAACTCATGTCCCTCGGGCACCCCCGAGGCGTAGCCTGACGGGCATGACTACGCGTACGTGCACCCAGCTGTGGTGGGCCGCCTGACGGCGGCCGTGCTCACGTATGCACTCAACGGCCGCCGCTTCGGCGGCCGTTCTCTTTTCCCCCTCCAGGGTTCCAGGGGGTCGGCCGGCCGGAGTGGCGGTCTCGACCAGGAGGTGGAGAGATGAAGCGGGTCTTCAGCGGGGTCAAGCCGACCGGGCATCTGACGCTGGGGAACTACCTCGGCGCTCTGCGGCAGTGGGCCGAGGTCGACCAGCACCGGGCGGACTCGCTGTTCTGCGTCGTCGATCTGCACGCGCTGACCGTGGAGCACGATCCCGCGCGGGTGCGTCGGCTCAGTCGGCAGGCGGCGACGCTGTTGCTGGCGGCGGGACTGGATCCACAGCTGTGCACCGTGTTCGTACAGAGTCATGTGGACGAACACGCGCGGTTGTCGTATCTGCTCGAGTGTGTGGCCACCGACGGCGAGATGCGGCGGATGATCCAGTACAAGGAGAAGTCCGGGCGGGAGCGGGAGCGCGGGGGCAGTGTGCGGCTGTCGTTGCTGACCTATCCCGTGCTGATGGCGGCGGACATCCTCGCCTACGGGGCCGACGAGGTGCCGGTCGGCGACGACCAGGCCCAGCATGTCGAGCTGACGCGCGATCTGGCGGTGCGGTTCAACCAGCGGTACGGGCACACGTTCGTCGTACCGAAGGCCACGCATCCGGCGGTGGCGGCGCGGGTGATGAACCTCCAGGAGCCGACGTCGAAGATGGGCAAGAGCGATGACTTCGGGCCCGGGATCGTCTATCTGCTGGACGAGCCCGAAGTGGTGCGCAAGAAGGTCATGCGGGCCGTCACCGACAGCGGGCGGGAGGTCGTGTACGACCGGGAGGAGCGGCCGGGGCTCGCCAATCTGCTGGAGATCCTCGCCGCGTGTACGGGCGGGGAGCCGGAGGCCCTGGCCGGTGCCTATGGGTCGTACGGCGCGTTGAAGAAGGACACGGCCGACGCGGTGGTCGAGGTCCTGCGGCCGGTGCAGGCCCGACACAGGGAGCTGTGCGCGGATCCCGTCCATGTGGAGGGGGTGCTGCGGGACGGGGCGGCGAAGGCCCGGGCGATGGCGCGGCCGGTCGTGGACAGTGCCTATCGCGCGATCGGGTTGCTTCCGCCCGCGCCGGAGCCGGTCGCCGATCGGGTGCTGAACGCGGTCCGGTAGGCGCGTGGGCTGGTGGCGAGGCGCGATGCGAAGTGCTGGCGCATCGTGACCTCGCTGCCGAAGCCGGCCCGCCGGGCCACCTCGGGCATGGGGAGGTCGGTGCGTTCGAGGAGTTTCTGGGCCGCGGCGATGCGCTGGTCGAGGAGCCAGCGCAGGGGGGTGGCGCCGGTCTCGGCCGTGAAGTGGCGGGCGAAGCTGCGGGGGGACATGCCGGCCCGTGCCGCCAGTGCGGCGACGGTGAGTGGTTCGTGCAGGTGGCGCAGGGCGTGGTCGCGTACGGCGGCGAGGGTGTCGGCGTCCCGGTCGGCGCGGGGGGTGGGGTGTTCGATGAACTGGGCCTGGGTGCCGGTGCGGAAGGGGGCGGTGACCATCGAGCGGGCGATGGTGGCGGCAGCTTCGGCGCCGTGGGAGCGGCGTACCAGGTGCAGGCAGAGGTCGATGCCGGCTGCCGTGCCGGCGGCGGTCCAGATGTTGTCGTCCTCGATGAAGAGGGCGTCGGGGACGACGCTCACCCGGGGGTGGTGTGTGCGGAGGAGGTCGATCAGGCCCCAGTGGGTGATCGCTCGGCGGCCGTCGAGCAGGCCGGCCTGGGCGAGGGTGAAGGCGCCGCCGCACAGGGCCGCGAGGGTGGTGCCGCGGGCGTGGGCGCGGCGGAGGGCGTCCAGGACGGGGGCGGGTGCGGGGGTGAGGTGGTCGTCCAGGCCGGGGACGAGGATCAGGTCGGCCCGGGAGAGCCAGGTGAGGGTGCGGTCGGGGGCGAGGGCCAGGCCGCCGCGCATCGGGACGGAAGCGTTGTCGGTGGCGACTCGGCGCAGGTCGAAGGCGGGGGCGCCGCGGTCGGTGCGGTCGGTGCCCCAGACCTCGGTGATGACGGACACGTCGAAGGCGCGGATGCCGGGGAAGGCGACGAGGGCGACGCGGTACGCAGGGTCCACGCCTGGCAGTAAACCATCGATCGCTGTCTTCCGACCTGCTGGGGTGAGGGTGGTCCCGGCGGCAGGATCGAGGGCATGGATATCGCGGAGAACGCAGCGCTGGTGGTCGTCGATGTACAGAAGGGCTTCGAGGAGCTGGACTTCTGGGGGGCGCGGAACAATCCCGGGGCCGATGACAACATCGCCGCGCTCATCGACGTATGGCAGGGGACGGGGCGGCCGGTCGTGTTCGTGCGGCACGACTCGGTGAAGCCGGGGTCGCCGTTGCGGCTGGGGTATGCGGGGAACGGCTTCAAGGAGTACGTGGAGGAGCGGCGCGGGAAGGGCTCCGGGGCCGAGCTGTTCCTGACCAAGACGGTGAACTCGGCGTTTCTCGGGACGCCGGATCTGGGTGCCTGGCTGACCGCGGCGGGGATCTCGCAGATCGTGGTGGCCGGGATCCAGACGAACATGTGCGCGGAGACGACGGCGCGGATGGGCGGAAACCTCGGGTACGACGTGCTGTTCGCGTACGACGCGACGTACACGTTCGACCTGGAGGGTCCGTTCGGCTGGCGGCGGAGTGCGGAGGAGATCGCGCAGGCGTCGGCGGTGTCCCTGCACGGGGGTGGGTTCGCGCGGGTGGTGACGACCGAGGAGCTCGTGGGGGCGGCCGGTGCCTGACCGCCCCGGCGGCGTCAGTCCTTCTTGCCCGAGGCCAGTTCGCGGCTGCGGTCGCGGGCGGCCTCGAGGGCGGCGATCAGCGCGGCTCGCACGCCGTGGTTCTCGAGTTCGCGGATGGCGTTGATGGTGGTGCCCGCGGGGGACGTGACGTTCTCGCGGAGCTTGACCGGGTGTTCGCCGCTGTCGCGGAGCATCGTCGCGGCGCCGATCGCGGACTGGACGATGAGGTCGTGGGCCTTGTCGCGGGGCAGGCCGAGCAGGATGCCTGCGTCCGTCATGGCTTCGACCAGGTAGAAGAAGTACGCCGGGCCGGAGCCGGAGAGGGCGGTGCAGGCGTCCTGCTGGGACTCGGGGACCCGGAGGGTCTTGCCGACGGCGCCGAAGATCTCCTCGGTGTGGGCGAGGTGGGCGGCGGTGGCGTGGGTGCCGGCGGAGATGACGGACATCGCCTCGTCGACGAGGGCGGGGGTGTTCGTCATGACGCGGACGACCGGGGTGCCGGCGGCGAGGCGCTCCTCGATGGAGGCGGTGGTGATGCCGGCGGCTCCGCTGATGATCAGGCGGTCGGCGGGGACGTGCGGGGCGAGCTCGTCGAGGAGGGTGCCCATGTCCTGCGGCTTGACCGTGAGGATCAGGGTGTCCGCGGACTTGGCGGCCTCGGCGTTGGTGACCGGGGTGACTCCGTAGCGGGTGCGGAGTTCTTCGGCCCGTTCCGGGCGGCGGGCGGTGACGAGGAGGTCGGCGGGGGGCCAGCCGCCTCGGATCATGCCACTGAGGAGGGCTTCGCCGATCTTGCCGGTGCCGAGGACTGCGACTTTCTGGGTCATGGCTGGGGGGTCCTCCGGAGGTGTGCGTCGTCCGTCGTCCGTCGTCCCTCGTCATCCTCGCATCGGGGGTGGGGGGTCGGTCCGGGTGTCCGGTGGGCGGACTGCGGTTCTGTCGCCCCCGCCGCCCCTTCCCTTCCCTTCCCTGGGGGCGGTGCCCCCAGACCCCCTTTCGGCCTGGCCGGCCTCGTCCCCGGGCGCCGGACGGGCTGCAGGAGCACGCCGGGCGAGCTGGGTCGGTCACGCTGTGCGGCGTCGGAGGGTGGCCGCACCCAGGCAGAGGACGAGAAGCGCGCAGCCGCCGACGATGAGGACGTCTCGTACGAAGGTGGCCGTCATGTCGGTGTGGGTGAGGACCTCGTTCATGCCGTCGACCGCGTAGGACATGGGGAGGACGTCGGAGACGGCTTCCAGGGCGGGGTGCATGGTGTCGCGGGGAGCGAAGAGGCCGCAGAGGAGGAGTTGGGGGAAGATCACCGCCGGCATGAACTGGACCGCCTGGAACTCCGAGGCCGCGAAGGCGGAGACGAAGAGGCCGAGGGCGGTACCGAGGAGGGCGTCGAGGAGGGCGACCAGGAGAAGGAGCCAGGGACTGCCCGTGACGTCCAGGTCGAGGAACCACACCGCCAGGCCGGTGGCCAGGGCCGACTGGATGATCGCGAGGATGCCGAAGGCGAGGGCGTAGCCGGCGATCAGGTCGCCTTTGCCGAGGGGCATGGCGAGGAGGCGTTCGAGGGTGCCCGAGGTGCGTTCGCGCAGGGTGGCGATGGAGGTGACCAGGAACATCGTGATCAGCGGGAAGATGCCCAGGAGGGACGCGCCGATGTTGTCGAAGGTGCGCGGGCTGCCGTCGAAGACGTAGCGGAGCAGGAACAGCATCACGCAGGGGATGAGGACCAGCAGCGCGATGGTGCGGGGGTCGTGGCGCAGTTGGCGCAGGACCCTGGCCGCGGTGGCGGTGGTGCGGGAGAGGCTCAGGGCGCTGGTGGTGGGTGCAGGGACCGGAGCCGGGGTGGTCGGCGTGGTCGTGCCGGTGGTCGTGGTCATCGGGTTGTCTCCTTCGTGCGGGTCTCCTCCGTGGGGGGCTGCTTCGCTCGGGTCTGCTTCGTGGGGGTCTGGTTCGCGCGGGCTGCCTGTGTCGCCTCGTCCACCAGGTGCAGGAAGGCCGACTCGACCGTGTCGGCGCCGGTGCGGGTGCGCAGGGCCTCGGGGGTGGCGTCGGCGAGGATCTCGCCCTCGCGCATGAGGAGCAGGCGGTGGCAGCGCTCGGCCTCGTCCATCACGTGGGAGGAGATCAGCAGGGTCGCGCCGCGGGTGGTGGCGATGTCGTGGAAGAGGTTCCACAGGTCGCGGCGCAGGACCGGGTCCAGGCCGACGGTCGGTTCGTCGAGGACCAGGAGTTCCGGGGTGCCCAGGAGTGCCACGGCCAGTGAGACGCGGTTGCGTTGGCCGCCGGAGAGGTTGCTGGCGAGGGCGTCGGCGTGGGTGGTGAGGTCGACGTCGGCGATGGCCCGCGTGACGTTCTCGTGGCGGCGGCCCGCTGCCGCTCGGCCCGGGTCGAGGATCGCGGCGAAGTAGTCGAGGTTCTGGCGGATCGTCAGGTCGTCGTAGACGGAGGGCGCCTGGGTGACGTAGCCGATGCGGGTACGGAGGGCGGGGTGGCCCGCGGGCCGGCCGAGGACGTCGAGGGTGCCGGTGACCTTGTCCTGGGTGCCGACGATCGAGCGCATGAGGGTCGACTTGCCGCAGCCGGAGGGGCCCAGCAGGCCGGTGATCTGGCCCGGGGGGACGGTGAAGTCGAGGCTGCGCAGGACCGTGCGGGGGCCTCGGACGACGGTCAGGTTCTCGGCTCGTACGGCGGGCGCGGGGGGTGGGGCCTGGGGCGCGTCCTCGCCGGGTGGACGGGAGGCCTCCGGGATAAAATTCATCATGCGATGAATAATGCTCCGGGGTGCAGTGGGGCGTCAAGTGGCGGGGGCGCGCAGGGGAGGTGGTGCGGACGCGCAGGGGTAGCGGCGCGGACGCGCAGGGGTAGCGGCGCGGACGCGCAGGGGTAGCGGCGCGGACGCGCAGGGGTAGCGGCGCGGACGCGCAGGGGTGACGGAGGCGGGCCGGGGTGGTGCGGGCGGGCCGAGGTGACACAGGGCCGTGGAGGTGGTGCAGGCACGCCGGGGTGGCGAGGTGCGCCGGGGTGGCGAGGTGCGCCGAAATGGTGCGGGTCCTCGGGGGTGGCGGAGGCGTGCCCGGGTGGCGAAGGGCGCCGAGGTGACACAAGGCCGTGGGGGGTGACGCAGGGCCGTGGGGTGACGCAGGCACGCCGGGACGGCGAGGTACACCGAGATGGTGCGGGCGCGTGGGAGTTGCCGAGGTGCGCCCGGGCGGCGAAGGCGCGCCGAGAGGCGCAGGGCCATGGGGGGTGGTGCAGGCACGCCGGGGCGGCGAAGGCGCATGGGGTGGCGCAGACCCGTGGGGGTTGCACAAGCGCGCCGGGGGGCGGAGGTGTGTCGGGGTGGTGCAGGCGCGTGGGGGTGGTGCGGGCGCGTGGGGGTGGTGTTGGAAGGGGAGGGTCCGGTTCCTTCGCTTCCTTGTTCACCGGGTCACCACAGGAACCTCCCGTGCGGCCGGGCGTTTCAACTGACAATGGAATTCATGCGCTTCCGGTGCGTCGGGCTCGCCCTCGCTCCGGTCCGCGCGACTTCGTCGCCGTGCCCTCCCCCGGTGCGGCGCGCCCACGCATCTCCCGTTTCCTCCTGGAGGTGCCGTCGTGTCGCTCCGTGGTGTCCGTAGGGCCGATCTGTTCGCTTCCTTCGTCGTGTTTCTCGTCGCGCTCCCCCTCTGTGTGGGCATCGCCGTGGCCTCCGGTGTGCCCGCCGAGCTGGGGCTGATCACCGGCATCGTCGGCGGGCTGGTGGTCGGGGCACTGCCCGGCGGCAGCCTCCAGGTGAGCGGGCCGGCGGCGGGGCTGACCGTGCTCGTCCACGAGGCCGTACAGCGGTACGGCGTGGCGGCGCTCGGCGTGCTCGTCCTCGCCGCCGGGCTCGTGCAGCTGGGGCTCGGCGCGCTGCGGCTGGGGCGTTGGTTCCGGGCCGTGTCGGTGGCCGTCGTGCACGGGATGCTCGCCGGGATCGGACTGGTGCTGGTCGCCGGGCAGGTGTACGCCCTCGGGGACGCGACCGCGCCGGAGCGCGGGCTCGACCGGCTCACCGGGTTGGTGTCGCTGCCCGGGCGGGTGGATCCGGTGGCGTTGTCAGTGGGGGGTGCCACCATGGTCGTGTTGCTGCTGTGGGGGCGTTGGCGGCGCGGTGCGCGGCTGGTTCCGGCGCCGTTCGTCGCGGTGGCGTCGGCGGCGGGTGTGACGTGGGTGTGCGACCTGGACGTGCGGCGGGTCCGGGTGCAAGGGCTGTGGAATGCCGTACGGGTGCCGGGGTCGGCGGATCTCGGACGGCTGACGGAAGTGGGGGTGATCGGGACCGTAGTGGCGTTCGCGCTGATCGCTTCGGCGGAGTCGTTGTTCGGCGCCGCGGCGGTGGACCGGCTGCCGGACGGACGGGGGACGGACTACGACCGGGAGTTGATGGCACAGGGCGCGGGCAACGCCGTGTGCGGGGTGTTGGGCGCGCTGCCGATGTCGACCTTCATCGTGCGGAGCGCGGTCGCGGGAGCCGGGGGTGCCGTCTCCGAGGGGGCGCGGGCGGGCGCGCGGACCAAGGCGTCGCGGGTGCTGCACGGGGTGTGGCTGCTGCTGTTCGCGGCAGCGCTGCCCGGGGTGCTGGGGGCCGTTCCGGTCGCGGCACTGGCCGGGCTGCTGGTGTACGTCGGCTGCAAGCTGGTGCCCTGGCGGGAGGCACGGAAGTTGTGGCGCGGGCAGCAGGCGGAGGTCGTCGTGCTCGGGGTCACGGCGGTGGCGATCGTGGCGGGCAGCCTGTTCGAGGGGGTGTTGGTCGGGCTGGCGCTGGCCGTGGCGAAGACGGCGTGGGAGATCAGCCATGTGCACGTCGAGACGGAGGACCGGGGAGACGCCGGGCTCGTCGTCCGGGTACGGGGGCATGCGACGTTCCTGCGGCTGCCGAAGCTGCTGGACGCGTTGGACGCGCTGCCGCACGACCGCGCGGTGCGGCTGGAGCTGGGCGGACTGCGGCATGTGGATCACGCGTGTGCGGCGGCCCTGGCGGGGTGGACCGCCGCGCGCGGTCAGGCTCTGGTCGCGAACAGCAGGACGACGTCGTAGACCTCTTCGACGAGTCCGTCGGGGAAGGCCCGCATCAGGTGGTCGCGCTCCTCGGCGAGGAATGCGGTGCTCGCCTCCTCGCCGTGGACCAGGAACACCGAGTGGCTGCCGAGGTTGGCCAGGTGCCTGTCGACGGGGACGCGGCGGCTCCAGCGGACCTCACGACGGGTCAGTCCGAGGCGGCCGGTGGGGTCGACGACGCGGGTGTTCACGTTCTTGGTGTTCGCGGGGATGGACTCCCCGAAGTACCGGTCGATGCGCTGGGCCGCCTCCGCGAGCCAGGGCACGTCGAGGGCGCCGGTGTTCCACCACAGCGCCAGCGCGCCGCCCGGACGCAGGACGCGCAGGGCCTCCGGGACCGAGTGGGCCGGGTCGGTCCAGTGCCAGGACTGGGCGTAGGTGAGGAAGTCGAGGGAGGCGGTGCCCAGGGGAAGGTGGTTGCCGTCGCCCCGGACGATCGGCACGTCGGGGAGGGTGTGGCGGAACTGCGCGGCCATGCCGTCCCCGGGCTCGACGGCGATGACGTCGGCGCCGCGAGCGTGCAGGAGGGCGGTCGCTATGCCGGTGCCGGCCCCGACGTCCGCTACCCGTGCCCCGGCGAGGGGGCGGCCGGCGAGCTCCTCGATCGTGTCGAGGAGGGCGGTCGGGTAGGAGGGGCGGTTGGCGGCGTACTGGGCCGCGGCGGAGTTGAAGGAGTGGGCTCGGGTGGCATGCCCGGGGGTGTCGGAGGAGGACGTCATGGGGCCATGGTGGCGGGAGGCGGGCGGGGAGGGGAACAGTCCGGGGCTGTGGGCGGGTCTGCGGGCCTGGCCTGCGGGCGGGGTCTCTCGGCCGGGTCTCCGGGCCGGGCCTCTCGGCTGAGCCTGCGGGGCCGGGTCGGCGGGCCGGGCCTGCGGGCGGAGTCTCTCGGAGGGGTCCGCGGCCCGGGCCTGCGGGATCGGGTCTCCGGGCTGGGTCTGCGGGCGGGGCCCCTCGGCCGGGCGTGCGGGGCCGGGTCTGCGGGCCGGGTCTGCGGGATCGGGTCTGTGGCCGAGCCTGCGGGCCTGGCCTGCGGGCGGAGTCTCTCGGAGGGGTCTGCGGCCCGGGCGTGCGGGGCCGGGTCTGCGGGCCGGGTCTGCGGGCCGGGTCTCCGGGCCGGGTCTGTGGCGGAGCCTGCGGGCCGGGCCTGTGCGCCGGGCCCCTCGGCCGGGCCCCCGGGCCGGGTCGGCCGCGGCGGCACGGTCTCTCCTCCACGTCCTGCTCGCCGGCGACACCGGCACGAGGAAGGGGTCAGCCGCGGCGGCGCTTCTTCGACGGGTTGCCCGTGCGGCGGGTGGAGCGGCGTTCGTACTGTTCGCGAGCCGTGTCGTACTCCTCGCGGTGGAGCCTCTCGCCGGGTGCCTCGGTGAGGGTGCGGAAGAAGTACGCGAGCAGTGAACCGACGAAGCCGACGGCGAGCAGACCCCGCAGGGAGGCCTGGCGGTCGGGGTCGGGGCGCTTGGTGAAGCCTTCCCAGGTATGGCGGAAGGCGAGTGCGGTGCAGACCGCGAACATCACGACGACCAGGAGCGTCACGAAGCTGCCCAGGTCGGCGATCGCGATGCCCTCGTAGGCGAAGCGCAGGACGAGGCAGGAGACGGCGACGGCGGCCAGGGAGCCGACGGCCACGGCGATGCGGCGGGCCGCGTAACCCCGGGGGCCGGGGTCGTGGTCCACCCAGGTGGCGCCGAAGAAGCGGAGGGGCTCCGGGCGGGGCCCGGCGCCGGCGGAGCTTCCCGGTCGGCCTGCGGGGGCGCCGGTGGGAGTGTCCGCCGCGCCGTTCGAGGTGTCCCGGGAGCCCGCCGAAGTGTCCGGGGTGCCGTTTTCGTCGCTCACGGGACGATTATGGCTCCGGCCGGAGGCGGGATCCCGGGCGGGTTGCTCGTGGACCGGTTCGCGGCCGGTCGAAGGCGGGTCGCGGCCAGTCCGAGGCCGGACGAAGGCGGGATCCGCGGACGGTCAAAAGGCCACCGGTCCGAGGCCCGCCCGGGGCCGGACGAAGGCCGCTGGTCCGAGGCCGGTCCGGCCCGCCCGGGGCCGATCCGAGGCCTGTCGAAGGCCGGTCCGCGGCCGATCCGAACCCTGGTCCGAGGCCCGTCGAAAGCCAGTCCGAACCCTGGTCCGAGGTTGCGCCCCGGAGCAGGGTTCGGATCAGGGCTCGAGTCCGGGTCCTGATCCGAACCCCGCTCAGGAGCCGCGTCCAGTCCGGGTCCGGTTCCTAACCCTGCTCAGGAGCCGGTTCCGGGTCCGGGTCCGGAACCGGATCAGGGTCAGGAACCGGATCAGGGCAGGGTCAGGGTCAGGGTCCGATTCGCGTCAGGCGCAGTGGGCGGCGACGTAGCCGTCGCTGCCCGTCCGCACGTACGCGTCCGAGACGAACTGGCTGTCGGCGATGTTGTCCCAGATGTTCGTCGTGCCGTACGGGCCGGACACCGAGGTGCCCGGGGTCTGGCAGAAGATCGGGACCTTGGTGCCCTCGGCCAGGACCTTGACGACCGGGTAGCTCGTACCGGGGCCGCTGCGGACGTTCAACCGGACGCCCGGGGCGACCGGGTAGTACGTGAGGGCCGCCGCGGCCGTCGCGACGGCCTCCGCCGTCCCGCCGCTCGCGACCTCTTCCACTTCCACACGGTCAACAGACATGCAAAAACCTCCCCCGTCGGACCCCATGACTGCCATGGGGCCACGTTGATTCCCCTAAAACACGCAATGAAACACATGTGCAGGATTCGCACACGGAGGCTAGCAAGCCGCCTCTGTCCCGTACGAGTCATCGACTAGGCTCCGTGCGTCGCGCGCGCGGTTGAACAGCACGGGGGTGGTTGGTCCATGACGCCACAGCGCAACACCGGGGCGGGCGCGGAAGCGGAACTTCCGGAATACGCCGGCCACTACCACCTGGACGAACGTCTGGGCTCCGGTGGCATGGGCGTGGTGCACCTGGCCCGGAGCACCTCCGGGATGAAGGTCGCGGTGAAGGTCGTCCATGCCCAGTTCGCCCGGGATCCGGAGTTCAGGGGCCGTTTCCGGCAGGAGGTGGCCGCCGCTCGACGGGTGAGCGGAGCGTTCACCGCGCCCGTCGTCGACGCCGATCCGGAGGCCGAACGGCCTTGGATGGCGACCCTGTTCATTCCCGGTTCGACGCTCGCCGAGCAGGTGAAGCAGAACGGCCCCATGCGCTCGGGCGAGTTGCGGCGACTGATGGCCGGGCTCGCGGAGGCGCTGCGGGACATCCACCGGGTCGGGGTCGTGCACCGGGATCTGAAGCCGAGCAACGTCCTGCTGGCCGAGGACGGGCCGAAGGTCATCGACTTCGGCATCTCCCGGCCGAAGGACAGCGAACTGCGCACCGAGACCGGCAAGTTGATCGGTACGCCGCCCTTCATGGCGCCGGAGCAGTTCCGGCGGCCTCGGGAGGTGGGGCCGGCCGCCGACATCTTCGCGCTCGGGTCGGTGATGGTGCACGCGGCGACGGGACGCGGGCCGTTCGACTCCGACAGTCCGTACGTCGTCGCCTACCAGGTCGTGCACGACGAGCCGGATCTGACCGGCGTGCCGGGGAACCTCGCGCCGCTGGTGGTGCGTTGTCTGGCCAAGGAGCCCGAGGACCGGCCCACGCCGGACGAGTTGATGCGGGAACTGCGGTCGGTGGCGGCGTCGTACGACACACAGGCGTTCATACCGTCGCAGCGGACGCTGGAGGAGGCCGAGTCCGCGGGCGCGGCGGGGCCGGACGGGGCGGAGGGGCCCGCGGGGGCACCGGGCCGGGCGAAGGTGCGGCCGCGCAGCCGGCGTCGGCGGGTGGCGCTCGCGGTCGGCGCGCTCGTCGTCGTCCTCTCGGGCGGCGCGGTCCTCGCGACGCAGCTGCCCGGCGAGGACGACCCGGGCCGGGACGCGCGGGGCGAGGCGGGCGGCTCGCAGTCCGCGTCGCCGGCCTTCACCCCCTGGAGCACGCGACCGGCGAAGGGCAGCACCGGCGCGGGTGCCGGTGCGGGCACGGGCGGCATGCCCCAGTGCACCTACGACGCGCGGCGGCTGCTCTGTGTCCAGAAGGGGCTGGTGTCGGCACTGGACGCGTCCGACGGGCGGGTGCTGTGGCGGCACGTCCTCACCGACGACGACGGGCCGAGCCAGGCCCCGGTGCTCTCGGGCGGGCTCGCCCAGGTGATCACGCACTCGGGCAAGCGGCTGGAGGCGCTCGACCCGGCGTCGGGCGCCACCCGCTGGCAGCGCGACCTGTCGGACTACCCGGGTGTCCGGAGCGTCGGCGGCACCCTGTTGCTGACGGCGGCCGACAACACGGTGACCGGGGTGGACGCCGCGACGGGGAAGTCGGTGTGGAGCCGGCGCATTCCGGGGTTGAGCGAGCCGTACTTCACGGCGTTCCCGAAGGATCCGCTGGCGTACGCGTCGACCACGTCGAACGACGGGCACACCCGGATCACGGCCGTGGATCCCGCGACCGGGAAGGTGCGCTGGGACGAGCGGCTCAGCGGCACACTGCGTCTCGTGGGCACCGCGGACGGCAGCCTCGTCCTGCTGTCCCAGGACGACGCCTACGGCTCGGTCGAGGCCGTGGTCCGTTACTCCCCGCAGGACAAGGGGTCGGTGCGGGTGAAGCTGCGTGTCGCGCTCCAGGAGGCGCAGGCGACCGTGCAGGGCGACCGGGTCTACCTCCTGGCCTTCGACGGATCGCTCGTCGCCGTCGACACGGTCCTGGACAAGCAGGTGTGGTCCCTGCAGACGTCGGTGAGCCGGGGTTCGGTACCGGCCGCCGACGGCGAGCACGTCTACTTCAGCGGCGCCGACGGACGGCTCCTCGCCGTGGACGCCGAGAAGGGCAAGCTCGTCGGGCAGACGGCGCTGCGGCTCGGCGCCAACTCGGACGAGGTGGTGGCCACGCTGCCCGCGCCCGAGGCGGTCGACGGCCACGTCTACGCCGGCGCCCCGGACGGAACCGTCTTCGCGGTGGACGGACGGGACCCGACGGACTGGTGAGAGCGGACGGGTGACGGGCTGCCGATGACGGCGGACGGGTGACGGCCGACAGACGCGACGCTTGCCGATGACGGCCGACCGGTGAGACGCGCCGAGGGCCGCCTCCGTACGACGGAGACGGCCCTCACCGCACGCTTGCCTGACTGCCCGGTGATACCTGCCCTGTGATGGCTGCCCGGTGATGACTGCCGGGTGGTGTTCGCCGGGTGGTGAGTGCCTGGCAGGTGAGCGCCAGGTGCCGGGCGTCAGCCCAGCTTGGACACGTCCCGCACCGCGCCCTTGTCGGCGCTCGTCGCCATCGCGGCGTAGGCCCGCAGGGCGGCGGACACCTTGCGCTCGCGGTTCTTCGGGGCGTAGACGCCGCCGAGGGCCGCCTCGCGCCGCGCCAGCTCGGCGTCGTCGACGAGGAGGTCGATCGTGCGGTTCGGGATGTCGATGCGGATGCGGTCGCCGTCCTCGACGAGGGCGATGGTGCCGCCGGAGGCCGCCTCGGGCGAGGCGTGGCCGATCGACAGGCCCGAGGTGCCGCCGGAGAAGCGGCCGTCGGTGATCAGGGCGCAGGTCTTGCCGAGGCCGCGGCCCTTGAGGAAGGACGTCGGGTAGAGCATCTCCTGCATGCCCGGGCCGCCCTTGGGACCCTCGTAGCGGATGACGACGACGTCGCCGTGCGTCACCTGCTTGTTGAGGATCTTCTCGACGGCCTCCTCCTGCGACTCGCAGACGACGGCCGGGCCCTCGAAGGTCCAGATCGACTCGTCGACGCCGGCCGTCTTGACCACGCAGCCGTCGACGGCGATGTTGCCGCGCAGGACCGCGAGACCGCCGTCCTTGCTGTAGGCGTGCTCGGCGGAGCGGATGCAGCCGCCCTCGGCGTCCACGTCCAGCGCCTCCCAGCGCTCGGACTGGGAGAAGGCCTCGGCGGAGCGGACGCAGCCGGGGGCCGCGTGCCACAGTTCGAGCGCCTCGGGCGAGGGGGAGCCGCCACGGACGTCCCACGTCTTCAGCCAGTCCGCCAGGGACGGGCTGTGGACCGAGAACACGTCCTCGTTGAGCAGGCCCGCGCGGTGCAGTTCGCCGAGCAGGGCGGGGATGCCGCCGGCGCGGTGCACGTCCTCCATGTAATACGTGCGGTCCTTCGCCACGTTCGGCGCGACCTTGGCCAGGCAGGGCACGCGGCGCGAGACCTCGTTGATCTCCTCCAGGCCGAACGGGACGCCCGCCTCCTGGGCGGCGGCGAGGAGGTGCAGGATCGTGTTGGTGGAGCCGCCCATCGCGATGTCGAGGGCCATCGCGTTCTCGAAGGCCGCGATGGTGGCGATGTTGCGGGGCAGGACCGTCTCGTCGTCCTGCTCGTAGTAACGGCGGGTGATGTCCATCACCGTGCGCCCCGCGTCCTCGTACAGCGCCCGGCGGGCCGTGTGGGTGGCCAGGACCGAGCCGTTGCCGGGGAGGGAGAGGCCGATGGCCTCGGTCAGGCAGTTCATCGAGTTGGCGGTGAACATGCCGGAACAGCTGCCGCAGGTCGGACAGGCGTTCTCCTCGATACGGAGGATGTCCTCGTCCGAGATCTTCTCGTTCACGGCCTCGGACATCGCGTCGACCAGGTCGAGCGTGCGGACGGTGCCGTCGACGAGGGTGGCGCGGCCGGACTCCATCGGGCCGCCGGAGACGAAGACCGTGGGGATGTTCAGCCGCAGGGCCGCGTTCAGCATGCCCGGGGTGATCTTGTCGCAGTTGGAGATGCAGATCAGGGCGTCGGCGCAGTGCGCCTCGACCATGTACTCCACGCTGTCCGCGATCAGGTCGCGGGAGGGCAGGCTGTACAGCATGCCGCCGTGGCCCATCGCGATGCCGTCGTCGACGGCGATCGTGTTGAACTCGCGCGGGATGCCGCCGGCCGCGGTGATCGCCTCGCTGACGATCCGGCCGACCGGCTGGAGGTGCGTGTGGCCGGGCACGAACTCGGTGAAGCTGTTCGCCACCGCGATGATCGGCTTCCGGCCGATGTCCGCACCGGGTACACCGGAGGCGCGCATAAGGGCGCGGGCGCCCGCCATGTTGCGGCCGTGGGTGACTGTGCGGGACCTCAGCTCGGGCATCGTCGCTCGCTCCTTCAGAGACTGCGATCAGAGACTTCTGACTGCTAACGAGCGTACGCCGGTCATCCAGGGGTCGGACACGGTGTCCGTATACCGGGACGTATGTCTCACCTCCGAGCCCGCGTCCCGGCCACGTCCGGGCCGCATACGGGCCGCGTCCGGCCGCGTCTCACGGCCCGGTCAAGTGCCCCTGTACGACCGGTGCCACGCGCGCGATGATCAGCTCCAGGTCCGCCGAGGCCAGCGGCTCCACCTTGATCACGTATCGCAGCATCGCGCAGCCCACCAGCTGCGCCGCCGCCAGTTCGGCGCGCAGCTCGGCGTCCGGCAGCTCGAGCCGGCCGGCGATCCGGCGCAGCACCTGGGTGGCGACCAGGCGGCGGAAGACGGCGGCCGCGGTGTCGTTGTTCACGGCCGAGCGCACGATCGCCAGCAGGGGCTTGCGGGTCGCCGGGTTCTCCCAGATGCCGAGGACGAAGCGGGCGAGCCGCTCGCCGACCTGGTCCAGCGGGCCGTCGGCGACCGCTTCCGGGGCGCCCAGCGCGGGCCCGAAGGCGACCTCGACGGCCGCCTCGAAGATCTGCTCCTTGGTGCCGAAGTAGTGGTGCACCAGGGCCGGGTCCACGCCGGCGGCCTTCGCGATACCGCGTACGGACGTCTTGTCGTAGCCCCGCTCGGAGAACTCCTCGCGGGCGGCCGTCAGGATCAGGTCCCTGGTGTCCGCCGACTCCGAACGAGGGGGGCGGCCGCGCTTGCGGGCGGTGACGCCGGTCATCGGCGGGGCACCTTCGCCGTGGGGGGCGGGGCCGACGACGAGGCCGTCGACGAGGCGGAGGCCAGGTGCAGGCGTGTGAAGGCCAGGGCTTCCGCCAGGTCGGCCTCACGTTCGGCGCTCGACATCGCGCGCCGTGTGTTGACCTCGATGACGACGTGCCCGTCGAAGCCGGTCAGCGCGAGCCGTTCCAGCAGCTCGGCGCAGGGCTGGGCGCCGCGGCCGGGGACCAGGTGCTCGTCCTTGGCCGAACCGTTTCCGTCGGCGAGGTGGACGTGGCCCAGGCGGTCGCCCATGCGGTCGATCATCTGCATCGCGTCCGCGCGGGCCGTGGAGGCATGGCTGAGATCGATGGTGAAGTGCCGGTAGTCGTCCTTCGTGACGTCCCAGTCGGGCGCGTACGCGAGCATCTCGCGGTCGCGGTAGCGCCAGGGGTACATGTTCTCGACGGCGAACCGTACGTCCGTCTCGTCCGCCATCCGCCAGATGCCCGTGACGAAGTCCCGCGCGTACTGGCGCTGCCAGCGGAACGGCGGGTGGACGACGACCGCGGACGCGCCGAGCTTCTCCGCCGCCGCGCGGGCCCGCTGGAGCTTGGTCCACGGGTCGGTCGACCACACCCGCTGGGTGATGAGCAGGCAGGGGGCGTGGACGGCGAGGATCGGGATCCGGTGGTAGTCGCTGAGTCTGCGCAGCGCGTCGATGTCCTGGCTGACGGGGTCGTTCCAGACCATGACCTCGACGCCGTCGTAGCCGAGGCGCGCGGCGATCTCGAACGCCGTCGCCGTCGACTCCGGGTAGACCGAGGCCGTCGACAGGGCGACCTTCGCATCCGGGATCCGCACGACTGGCTCTGCCATGGGGGACAGGTTACGGGGTGCGGTCACCCGGGTGCGGGGCCCCCGGCCGCCGTTGTGGTGTTCGCCACGGGAGGGCGCGCGTACGGCCTGCTGGCCCGTGCCCGCGGGGCGGAGCCGGCCAGGTCGCACCCGCGCGTCCGCGGGTCCGTCACTCCGACCTCATGTGATCGAGTTTGCGCAGGATGACGCCCTCCCTGAGCGCCCAGGGGCAGATCTCCAGGTTCTCCACGCCGAAGAGGTCCATCGCCCCCTCCGCGACCAGCGCGCCCGCCAGGAGCTGGTTGGCGCGGCCCTCGGAGACGCCCGGGAGTGCCGCTCGCTGGGCGGTCGTCATGCCCGCCAGGCGGGGCACCCAGGCCTCCAGCGACTCGCGCTTGAGCTGCCGCTGGGCGTACGGGCCGTCGATGGAGCGGGCGGCGCCGGCGATGCGGGCGAGCTGCTTGAACGTCTTCGACGTGGCGACGACGTGGTCGGGGGTGCCGAAGCGCTTGAACTCACCCACCGTGCGGGCGATCTGCGCCCGGGCGTGGCGGCGCAGCGCCCGTATGTCCTCGGGGTCGGGCGGGTCGCCGGGCAGCCAGCCCGCGGTGAGCCGGCCGGCCCCGAGCGGCAGCGAGACGGCCGCGTCGGGCTCCTCGTCGATGCCGTAGGCGATCTCCAGGGAGCCGCCGCCGATGTCCAGGACCAGCAGCTTCCCGGCGGACCAGCCGAACCAGCGGCGGGCGGCGAGGAAGGTGAGCCGGGCCTCCTCGGCGCCGGCGAGGACCTGGAGCTCGACGCCGGTCTCGGCCTGCACGCGCGCGAGGACGTCATCGGCGTTGCTGGCCTCGCGTACGGCGGAGGTCGCGAACGGCAGCAGGTCCTCCACGCCCTTGTCCTCGGCGGCCTGGAGCGACTCCTGGATCACGGCGATCAGTTTGTCGACGCCCTCCGGGCCGATGGCGCCGTCCTCGTCGAGGAGTTGGGCAAGGCGCAGTTCCACCTTGTGCGAGTGCGCCGGCAGGGGGCACGCGCCCGGGTGTGCGTCCACCACCAGCAGATGCACCGTGTTCGATCCCACGTCGAGGACACCGAGTCTCATGTAGGGCACGCTACTGCCCGCAGGGACCTCGGCCGTCCCCGAAGCGGCCCCTGGCGACTTACCCTGGACGAGTGCCAAAGACGAACAAGGCGAAGACCGACAAATCGACCGGCGGTTCTTCGCGGGCGAAGCCGGTGAAGCCACCGAAGAAGTCGAACAAGGCCCAGGCGGCGGCAGCAAAGGCGCCGGCCGCGGACGAGAAGGGTCTCGATTTCGCGCGCGCGTGGGTGGAGTTCCCCGACCCTGCGGACGACGAACAGGTCTTCCGGTGTGATCTGACCTGGCTGACCTCGCGCTGGAACTGCATCTTCGGCAGCGGCTGCCAGGGCATCCAGCCGGGCCGCGCGGCCGACGGCTGCTGCACCCTGGGCGCCCACTTCTCCGACGAGGACGACGAGAAGCGCGTCGCCGGGCATGTGGCGCGGCTCACGCCGGACATCTGGCAGCACCACGACGAGGGCGTCCGGGACGGCTGGGTCTCGGAGGACGACGAGGGCTCCCGCCAGACCCGCCCGTTCAACGGCTCGTGCATCTTCCAGAACCGCCCCGGTTTCGCGGGCGGCGCGGGCTGCTCGCTGCACATCCTGGCGCTCAAGGAGGGCCGCGAGCCGCTGGAGACCAAGCCGGACGTCTGCTGGCAGCTGCCGGTACGCCGGACCTACGACTGGATCGACCGGCCCGACGACACGCGCGTGCTCCAGGTGTCGATCGGTGAGTACGACCGCCGCGGCTGGGGGCCGGGCGGCCATGACCTGCACTGGTGGTGCACGTCCGCGACCTCGGCACACGGCGCGGGCGACCCGGTGTACGTCTCCTACCGCCCGGAGCTGACCGAGCTGATGGGCAAGGCCGGCTACGACCGCCTGGTCGAGCTGTGCGAACAGCGCCTCGCCTCGCAGCTCCCGCTGCTGGCACCGCATCCGGCGGACCCGGCGAACGCGCCGGGCTGAGGGGCTGACGCGCCGGACCGGCGGGCTGAGGGGCTGATGGACGGAGGGGCCGGCGGACTGACGCGCCGGCCCCTCGGCCCTTGTGGGGCCTCCGGGATCCCGGCCCGCGCGGGCCGTGCCGCCCGCGCCGCCTGCGGCCGGCCCCTACGACGTCTCCGGGCTCGGCGGGTCGCTGTCGTCGGACGGCGGGGTCGGATCCTCCGAGGCGGTCGGGGACGGGTCGCCCGGTGTGGGCTCCGGATCGGACGAGGACGGCGGATCGGACGGCGTGGGATCCGGGGAGGGCGGCGCCGGGGGCGTCGGTTCCGGGTCGGACGGCGAGGCCGGGCCGCCGGGGCCGCCCGGTCCCGGGCCGCTGCCCGGGACCGAGGGGCCGGGCGCGGTGCCGTAGCCCTCGATGGAGACGACGGCGCCCGCCGGGGCCACGGCCACGCGCGCGTGCCAGTGCCCGGAGGGCTCGCGCAGATGATCGACGTACACCCTGACCGTCACCGACTCGCCGGGCTTCAGCGTGCCCGTGGAGCGGCTCAGATAGAGCCAGGAGGCCGCCGTGGTCGCCGACCAGCGGACCGGCCCGTCGGCGGCGGCGGCCGCGGTGAGGGTGATGAAAGTGGTGTCACCGCTGTTGGCGGCCGTCACGGAGAGCTTGCCGGCGGCGCTGCTGCCGAGTCCCGTGACGCTGACGACCTCCACGGAGACATCCGGTCCGTCGCCCTTGGGGAGGCCGGCGCCGGGGCGGGTGCTGGCGTTCCCCGCGTTCTCGTAGCCGCCGACCGTCTCGCCGTCGAGGCTGTCGGGGCCGTGCGCCTCGCTGGCGCTGGCCGAGCGGCCCTCGACCCCCTCCCCCGTCGGTGTGCCCCGGTAGGCCGCCCACAGGGCGAGTACGGGAGCGGCGACGACGGTGGCGACGACGGTCGTGGTGACGGCACGCGCGCGGAGTCGCTCCCGGCGGGCGGCCCGGTCCTTGGGGTCCATCGGGAAGCCCCGCCGGTCGTAGCGTGGTGCGGCGGCTCCCCGCGCGCGTGGGAGGTGGCCCATGGCCATGTGCAGCTCCGCGCGGGGCGCCGACAGGACGGGCAGCTCGGCGGGGGTGACACCGGCGCCTGGCCAGCGGCCGGGGACGGCGCGTTCGGCGGCCCGGCGGCAGCGCGGACAGTCGTCGACATGCCGGACGAGCTCGCGGCGCAGGGCGGCGCTGAGCACGAGCTGGTTCTCGCCGGTGAGACGGGCCACACCGGGACAGCCGCCGGTCTCGACGACGGCGAGCGCCGCGCGCGTGCGCTCGACCTCGCAGGCGGCGGAGGCGAGCAGTTCGCGGGCGGCGGCCAGGTCCTTGCCGAGGACGGCGGCCACCTCGTGGGGGGCGAGGTGGTGGCGTACGGCGAGTTCGAGCGCCTCGCGCTGTTCCGGGGTGGTGCCGGCGGCCTCCGGCCAGGCGAGCCGGGTCAGCTCACGCCGCCGCTGCTCCCTGGCCTCGTCGGAGGCGGGCGGCCCTGCCGACGTCGTGGTGGTGGTCGGGGTGCCCGCGGCCGTCGTGGGCTTCGCACCCGGCTGCCGGCGGGCGCCGTTGCGGGCCGCCGCGTGCGTGCCCTGACGTTTCTGCGCGCTCTGACGTTTCTGCTTGGCCTCGGTGAGTTTGCGCAGACACGCCCAGCGGGCCAGCGCGTAGAGCCAGGCCCGGCGGTCGCCCGCCGCTTCGGGGCCACGCTGGCCACGCCGCTCGGCGAACGCGAGGACGTCACCCAGGGCGGCGGTGGCCGCTTCGTGGTCGCACAGGACGGACAGGCAGTAGGTGAACAGGCCGTCAAGGTAGGGCTCGTAGCGCGCAGGGGGTCGCTGCGCGAGCGTGCGCGCCGCGGCGCTGTCGCGCGCCTCCCGGTGCGCCCGGTGTGCGCCGGTCGTGCGGGTCGAGATTTCCGGGCTGCTGCTCATCACCCGTGCGACCGTAGGCGGCCCGGAACTAGGTCTTCTTGTCCCTTGAGTCCTTTTAATCCGTACGGGTGAAACGATCCCTCATAAGGGGACAGGGGAGGGGGGTCCCATGGCTCGTTCGTGACGGGGCGTGGCCAAAACGCAAGGGGTGCCTGCCCTCTCCCGGAGGGCGCGGGCCCGCGCGGGGCGACGAAGAGGCACTCGGGACGGGCACCCGGCGAGGCCGGTTGTCCACAGGCGCGTCCGGCTGTCGGTGGCGGCGGTTACGGTTTCCCCATGGCTGCCCGTACGAAGACCACCAAGGACCGTCCGTCCTACCGCTGCACGGAATGCGGCTGGCAGACGGCCAAGTGGCTCGGCCGCTGCCCCGAGTGCCAGGCCTGGGGGACGGTCGAGGAGTACGGCACGCCCGCGGTCCGTACGACGACGCCGGGGCGCGTCACGACGTCCGCCCTGCCCATCGGCCAGGTCGACGGGCGGACGGCCACCGCCCGCCCCACCGGCGTACCCGAGTTGGACCGCGTGCTGGGCGGCGGACTCGTACCGGGCGCGGTCGTCCTGCTCGCCGGCGAGCCGGGCGTCGGCAAGTCGACCCTCCTGTTGGACGTGGCGGCCAAGTCGGCGAGCGACGAACACCGCACGCTGTATGTGACCGGTGAGGAATCGGCCTCCCAGGTCCGCATGCGCGCCGACCGCATCGGCGCCATCGACGACAACCTGTATCTGGCCGCCGAGACCGATCTGGCGGCCGTCCTGGGTCACTTGGACGCGGTGAAGCCGTCGCTGCTGATCATGGACTCCGTGCAGACCGTGGCCTCCCCGGAGATCGACGGAGCGCCCGGCGGCATGGCCCAGGTCCGCGAGGTCGCCGGCGCCCTGATCCGCGCCTCCAAGGAACGCGGCATGTCCACGCTTCTGGTGGGCCATGTCACGAAGGACGGCGCCATCGCCGGCCCCCGCCTCCTCGAACACCTCGTGGACGTCGTGCTGAGCTTCGAGGGAGACCGCCACGCGCGCCTGCGCTTGGTGCGGGGCGTCAAGAACCGCTACGGCGCCACCGACGAGGTCGGCTGCTTCGAACTGCACGACGAGGGCATTACAGGCCTTACCGACCCAAGCGGACTTTTCCTGACCCGTCGTGACGAACCGGTCCCGGGTACCTGTCTGACGGTCACCCTGGAGGGCCGCCGCCCCCTGGTCGCCGAGGTGCAGGCCCTCACCGTCGACTCGCAGATCCCCTCGCCCCGCCGCACGACGTCCGGCCTGGAGACCTCCCGGGTCTCGATGATGCTGGCCGTCCTGGAGCAGCGCGGCAAGATCAGCGCGCTCGGCAAGCGGGACATCTACTCGGCGACGGTCGGCGGCGTGAAGCTCTCGGAACCCGCCGCGGACCTGGCGATCGCCCTCGCCCTGGCCTCCGCCGCGAGCGACACCCCGCTGCCCAAGAACCTGGTCGCGATCGGCGAAGTCGGCCTCGCGGGCGAGGTCAGACGGGTCACGGGTGTCCAGCGCAGGCTCTCCGAGGCACACCGCCTGGGCTTCACGCACGCGCTCGTGCCGGGCGATCCCGGCAAGATCCCGGCAGGCATGAAGGTCCTGGAAGTCGCGGACATAGGGGACGCCCTGCGGGTCCTGCCGCGCTCCCGTCGACGAGACGCCCCACGGGATGCGGAGGAGCGCCGGTAGACTTTGCCCTGGTCTCGCCCGTCCGTACGAAACGAGTGCGCGAAACGGGAGCATCCCAGACCTGTGACCGGAGGAGTGCAGTGGCAGCCAACGACCGGGCGGCAGCTCCCGGAAAGTCCGGTGGGAGTTCCGGTGCCGACGGCCTGATGCGCGCCGCGCTGAGCGCGGTGGCTCCCGGCACGGCCCTGCGCGACGGCCTGGAGCGGATCCTTCGCGGCAACACCGGCGGACTCATCGTGCTGGGCTCCGACAAGACGGTCGAGTCGATGTGCACGGGCGGGTTCGTCCTGGACGTGGAGTTCGCGGCCACGCGCCTGCGTGAGCTGTGCAAGCTCGACGGCGGCATCGTGGTCTCCTCCGACCTGTCGAAGATCCTCCGGGCCGGCGTCCAGCTGGTGCCGGACCCCACGATCCCCACGGAGGAGACGGGTACCCGGCACCGCACGGCGGACCGGGTCAGCAAGCAGGTCGGCTTCCCGATCGTCTCCGTCTCCCAGTCCATGCGTCTGATCGCCCTGTACGTCGACGGACAGCGCCGCGTCCTGGAGGACTCCGCGGCGATCCTGTCCCGCGCGAACCAGGCGCTCGCGACCCTGGAGCGCTACAAGCTCCGTCTGGACGAGGTCGCGGGAACGTTGTCAGCGCTGGAGATCGAGGACCTGGTGACGGTCCGGGACGTCTCCGCGGTGGCCCAGCGCCTGGAGATGGTGCGCCGCATCGCCACCGAAATCGCCGAATACGTGGTCGAACTGGGCACGGACGGGCGACTGCTCTCCCTCCAGCTCGACGAGTTGATCGCGGGCGTGGAGCCGGAGCGCGAACTGGTGGTCCGGGACTACGTGCCCGAGCCCACGGCCAAGCGCTCCCGCACGGTCGACGAGGCGCTGTACGAGCTGAACGCGCTCAGCCACGCCGAACTCCTCGAACTGTCCACGGTGGCCCGCGCGTTGGGTTACACCGGCTCCCCCGAGGCCCTGGACTCGGCGGTCTCGCCCCGCGGCTTCCGCCTGCTGGCGAAGGTGCCGCGGCTGCCCGGCGCCATCATCGACCGCCTCGTCGATCACTTCGGCGGCCTTCAGAAGCTCCTCGCCGCGAGCGTCGACGACCTTCAGACGGTGGACGGCGTGGGCGAGGCGCGGGCCAGGAGCGTCCGCGAGGGCCTGTCACGGCTGGCGGAGTCGTCGATCCTGGAGCGGTACGTCTAGCCGGGCGACGCCTCCGGGGCGGCCTAGTCGTCCTTCAGCACGAACGACGTCTGTGCCTTGGCAAACCCCGGCGCCTTCGCCTCCACCAGATACGTGCCCGCTCCGGCCACTCCCGCCGGGGGCGTCGCGCACTCGGGGGCGCTCGGCTTGCGGTCCCACTTCACGGTGTACGTGAAGCTGTTCCCGGCCGGCACCCGGTACAGCAGGCTTCCGGCGGTCCTGGGGCAGTCGGCGGACGACCAGTAGGCGTCGTCGCCGCCTGTCTGGGTGATCGTCAACACCGCGGTCTTCGGCCCGAGATCGACCTTGCAGTCGCTTCCCGAGGCGTTCTTCGCGATCAGCTGGAACGTGGGCGTCTGGTCGGGCGAGTAGGAGTTCTGGACACTGCGCAGGGTCAACGTGACCACCCCGGCTGTGCAGTTGGGCAGGGTCGTCCCGGCCGGCAGCGTCGTCCCCGTACCGCTGCCGCCGCCACTGCCGCCGCTTCCGCTCCCGCTGCCGTTGGCGCCGTCGTCGGTACTCCCGGCTCCCGCCGAGCCACCGGCCGAGCCGCCCGACCCGCTGCCGCCGTCCGCACCCGAGCCCGAGCCGGACCCGCTGGAGGTGCCGTCGCTCGACTCGTCGCGACCACCCGGGTTTTGGCTGATCGCGGGCCCTGATCCGGACGGCCCCGGCGTGATGGAGGAGGCGGGATTCTTGCCGCCGCCGCCGTCGGCACCGTTCTTCTTGCCGCCCCCGCCCGAGGTCACCACCCACAGAGTCAGCAGTGCCAACAAGGCGAACACGGACAGCAGTACGACCCTCCGACGCCAGTAGATGGAGGAGGGAAGCGGCCCGACCGGATTGCGCAGAGATCCCACGGCGCAAACTGTACGAGAGATCGACCGCTTCGCTGGCCCCACCCGCCGCCAGGATCGCAACTTTTCCGGATCATCATCCCGGAAACCGTTTCCGCCGCACCCGACTTCGGTTCGCGCGGCCGCCCCGCCTTGCCGATCGCACCCATTGCACCTCTGGCCACGGCCCCGGGCACGCGCGCGTGACGCGCCCGCGGGACCTCGCCCGGCCGAGTGGCGGTACGCGCGCGTGCCCCGGTCCGCATGGCAGGATCGGAAGGGCCATGACTGCGCCCACGAAGCCCCCGCACCGCTCCCCCGCCCGCTCCGACGCCGACGCCACCGCGGCGGACCTGCACGCCCCGGTGATCGACTGGTTCGACGAGAACGCCCGTGACCTGCCCTGGCGGCGCCCCGAGGCCGGCGCGTGGGGCGTGATGGTCAGCGAGTTCATGCTCCAGCAGACACCGGTCAGCCGCGTGCTGCCGGTCTACGAGCAGTGGCTCGCCCGCTGGCCACGCCCCGCCGACCTGGCCGCCGAGTCCCCCGGCGAGGCCGTACGCGCGTGGGGGCGGCTCGGCTACCCGCGCCGCGCCCTGCGACTGCACGGCGCGGCGGTGGCGATAACGGAACGGCACGGCGGCGACGTACCGTCGGGGCACGCACAGCTCCTGGCGCTGCCCGGCATCGGCGAGTACACGGCCGCGGCCGTCGCCTCCTTCGCCTACGGGCAGCGACACGCCGTCCTGGACACCAACGTCCGCCGCGTCTTCGCACGCGCCGTCACGGGCGTGCGGTACCCGCCGAACGCCACCACGGCCGCCGAGCGCAAGCTGGCCCGCGCCCTGCTGCCCGACGACGAGCCGACCGCCGCGCGGTGGGCCGCCGCGTCCATGGAACTCGGCGCACTCGTCTGCACGGCGAAGAACGAGACGTGCGTGCGCTGCCCGATCGCGGCCCAGTGCGCCTGGCGGCTCGCGGGCAAGCCGGAGCACGAGGGCCCGCCGCGCCGGGGTCAGACGTACGCGGGCACCGACCGGCAGGTCAGGGGCAAGCTGCTCGCCGTCCTGCGGGAAGCACACACCCCCGTGCCGCAGGCCGCCCTCGACCGGGTGTGGCACGAGCCGGTGCAACGCGCGCGTGCGCTGGACGGTCTCGTCGCGGACGGACTCGTGGAGCCGCTGCCGGGCGGGCTGTACCGCCTGCCGCTGACCTGACGCACCGTCATTTCACAGGTACGCGGCCTCATCACCACCGCCGTCGGGCTTTTGTCACGCCCGACGGCCGAACAAATCGCTGCATAGCCGGGCCATTCAGCCTGTGTCTCTACCCCAAACCTCTTTCCGTTACACAACCGACGGACAGCTGAGCGCTGGCCGCAGGCTGCCTCGGACAACGCCGTGACAACAGCTCCGTAGCTTCATTTGCGTACCCGGCAGGACAACGAGGGCTACAGACCACAGGCAGTGAACCGGCGGCGGCAGTCCGCCGGTACGGGGAATCGGAGGCGGTTGACCATGGCACAGGGCGAGGTGCTCGAGTTCGAGGAATACGTCCGCACGCGGCAGGACGCGCTGCTGCGCAGCGCCCGCCGCCTGGTCCCGGACCCGGTCGACGCGCAGGACCTCCTCCAGACCGCGCTGGCCCGGACGTACGGCCGCTGGGACGGCATCGCGGACAAGCGACTCGCGGACGCCTACCTGCGCCGGGTCATGATCAACACACGTACGGAGTGGTGGCGGGCCCGCAAGCTCGAGGAGGTGCCGACCGAGCAGCTCCCGGACGCCCGCGTCGACGACTCCACCGAGCAGCACGCCGACCGCGCCCTGCTGATGGACGCGATGAAGGTGCTCGCTCCTAAGCAGCGCAGTGTCGTGGTGCTGCGACACTGGGAGCAGATGTCCACGGAGGAGACGGCCGCTGCCCTCGGCATGTCGGCCGGAACGGTCAAGAGCACGCTGCACCGGGCGCTCGCCCGGCTCCGCGAGGAGCTGGAGGCCCGCGATCTGGACGCACGCGCGCTGGAGCGTGAGGAGCGGGAGCGTTGCGCGGCGGCCTGACCGAGGCCGGGCCCACACCGGCCCGAAGCACCATCCAGGCGGCGATCACGGCGATGTCCGTGCTCGCCGCCCTCGCCCTTTTCGTCTCCGCCTGCGCGACCGGCGGCACCGGCGCCCGTGACGAGGGTCCGGCTCGCTCCGACGCGGTGGCGGGCACCACCGCCTCCCCGTCGTCCGTCTCCACCGGCCCCCCCGACCGGACGAAGGCGGTTCGACTGATCAAGGACGACCCCGAGGTCTCGGCCGAGGTCAAGCGCGACCTGAAGCCCTGCGTCGGCGACGAGTACCCGGTGGACGTGTCGTACGGCGAGCTCACCGGCGGCTCCGGCGACGACATCATCGTCAACGTGCTCACCTGCGGTGATGCCGTCGGCGTGGGCTCCTACGTGTACCGGAAGGACGACGACGGCTACCGGAACGTCTTCCAGGCCGAGGAGCCTCCCGTCTACGCGGAAATGGACCGGGGCGACCTGGTGGTGACCAAGCAGGTGTACGAGAAGGGCGACCCGGTCTCGGACCCGTCCGGTGAGAACGTGATCACGTATCGCTGGACCTCGGGCCGCTTCGTGAAGGAGTACAGCTGGCACAACGACTACAGCAGCGTCGTCGGTGACGAGCCGACGGTCGCGCCGGAGACCGGCTGACCTGCCCCGACGCGTCCTGCCGAAAAATCCCGCGCCGGCGTGAACCGATCGGGCCGCTCGTTCCGATCAATGGGTGGACGGGCGAGGACGAGCGGGAGGGGCAGGCACGCACAAGGACGGACCGCACGGAGAACGGACATGGATCGCGCGCGAAGTGAACGCTCGCCGTGCTCCACGCGTCCAAGCAAGGGACACCCCCGACGGTTCACCGAGAGGTGAGCGACAGGACGCAGGCGGAAGCCCGTCAGACTGACGACCCGCACGCACACGAGACCGCATACGAGAACTGAGAGCACCGGGATGGCAGACCAGACCCACGTCCTGTTCGTCGAGGACGACGACGTCATCCGCGAGGCCACCCAGCTCGCCCTCGAGCGGGACGGCTTCGTGGTCACCGCGATGCCCGACGGCCTGTCGGGCCTGGAGGCGTTCCGTGCCGACCGCCCCGACATCGCGCTGCTGGACGTCATGGTGCCCGGCCTGGACGGCGTGAGCCTGTGCCGGCGCATCCGGGACGAGTCCACCGTGCCGGTGATCATGCTGTCGGCGCGCGCCGACTCCATCGACGTCGTCCTCGGCCTGGAGGCCGGCGCCGACGACTACGTGACCAAGCCCTTCGACGGCGCCGTGCTGGTGGCCCGGATCCGCGCCGTGCTGCGCCGCTTCGGTCACGCGGGCGGCGGCGACCGCACCGAGCCCGCCGCCTCCACGGCCGGTGGTGTGCTGTCGTTCGGCGATCTGGAGATCGACACGGAGGGGATGGAGGTGCGCCGGGCCGGACAGCCGGTGGCGCTGACCCCGACCGAGATGCGCCTGCTGCTGGAGTTCTCCTCCGCTCCGGGCACGGTCCTCTCGCGCGACAAACTGCTGGAGCGGGTGTGGGACTACGGCTGGGGCGGCGACACCAGGGTCGTCGATGTCCATGTGCAGCGGCTGCGGACGAAGATCGGTCAGGACCGTATCGAGACGGTCCGCGGTTTCGGCTACAAGTTGAAGGCCTGAGCGGGGCAGGGGCAGGAGGATGCGGGGGATGATCCGGCAGCTGGTTCCGGCTCGCAGAGAACGCGTGGGCATCCGTACGGGGCTGCGGTGGAAGCTGAGCGCGGCGATCGCGCTGGTCGGCGCGCTGGTGGCGATCGCGCTCAGTCTGGTCGTGCACAACGCCGCACGCGTGTCCATGCTCGACAACGCGCGCGACCTCGCCGACGAACGCGTCCAGATCGCCCAGCGCAACTACGAGTGGACGGGGCGGCGGCGGCTGAACTTCCCCAACATCAAGATCGACGACCCCAGACTGCCGCCGTCGTTGCGGGAGAAGGTCCAGGAGGGCCGCCGGGCCACGTTCGTCTCCGACCGCACCGGAGGGGTACCGGACATCTGGGCGGCCGTGCCGCTCAAGGACGGGCACGTTTTGTCCCTGCACACCGGCTTCACCGACCGCAGCACGGACATCCTCAACGATCTCGACCAGGCCCTGGTGATCGGCTCCATCGCGGTCGTGCTCGGCGGCAGCGCGCTCGGCGTGCTCATCGGCGGGCAGCTCTCGCGCCGGCTGCGCAAGGCGGCGGCCGCGGCGAACCAGGTCGCCAGCGGCGAGTCGAACGTGCGGGTGCGGGATGCCATAGGCGGGGTCGTACGGGACGAGACCGACGATCTGGCGAGCGCGGTGGACGCCATGGCGGACGCGCTCCAGGAGCGGCTGGAGGCCGAGCGCCGGGTCACCGCGGACATCGCCCACGAGCTGCGCACCCCGGTGACGGGACTGCTGACGGCCGCCGAGCTGCTCCCGCCAGGCCGGCCGACCGAACTGGTCCTGGACCGGGCGAAGGCCATGCGCACCCTGGTCGAGGACGTGCTGGAGGTGGCCCGTCTCGACGGCGCCTCGGAACGCGCCGAACTGCAGGACATCGTGCTGGGCGAGTTCGTGGCCCGACGGGTCGCGGCCAAGGACCCGGACGTCGAGGTGCGGGTGGTGCACGAGTCGATGGTCACGACCGACCCCCGGCGCCTGGAGCGCGTGCTGTTCAACCTGCTGGCCAACGCCGCCCGGCACGGCAAGCGGCCGATCCAGGTCACCGTCGAGGGCCGGGTCATCCGGGTCCGCGACCACGGCCCCGGTTTCCCCGAGGACCTGCTCGCCGAGGGGCCCAGCCGCTTCCGCACCGGCAGCGCCGACCGGGCCGGGCACGGACACGGTCTCGGGCTCACCATCGCCGCGGGCCAGGCCCGGGTACTCGGTGCCCGGCTGACCTTCCGCAACGTACGGCCCGCGGGGGCCCCTGAGCACATACCCGCCGAAGGCGCCGTCGCCGTCCTGTGGCTGCCCGAGCACGCGCCGACGAACACGGGAAGCTACCCGGTGATGCCGTGACGGTGGACACCGTGGCAGGGCCGGGGGCGGGGCGCTTCCGCTAAGCCGCGGTTCTCGCCGCGGGGAAGCCGCCGGCCCACGGCATCGCGCAACGCCCCGGATCAGGGAGGTGCCGCGGCCGGCATGGACGGTCCGGTCCTCCCCCCCCGGCACCGGGAGAGCGGCGTCGGCTCGGGGGTACCAAAGCGCAGGCCCCCCGGGGGCGGACACCGCCGGGGGGCCTGCGCTCACCTCTAGCGCGGTCAGACGGCCTCGACCAGAGGCGGCTGCGTCGCGGCCGCGTCTTCGGGCGACTCGCCGTCCTTCTGCGGACCCGCTCCCTTGAGCGGGACCTCCTTGACGAACACCGCCGCCACCAGTGCGGTCACCGCCACCACGGCCCCCAGCAGGAACGCCGAGTGGGTGCCGGACGACACCGCGTGCTGGTAGGCCTCCCGGGCCGCGACGGGCAGCTTGGCCAGGCTGGCCGCGTCCAGTTGCGCGGACTGCTCGGTGATCTTCGAACCCAGCACGCCGGCCCGCTCGGACATGACGTCCTGGACGCGGTTGTTGAACAGCGCGCCCATGATCGCGACACCGAAAGAGGAGCCGAGCGTACGGAAGAGGGTGGTGGACGAGGACGCGACGCCCATGTCCTTCATCTCGACGCTGTTCTGCGCGACCAGCATCGTGATCTGCATGAGGCAGCCCATGCCGAGACCGACGACGGCCATGAACACACCGGAGGTGAGGCGGCTGGTCCCGGTGTCCATGGTGGAGAGCAGGTACAGACCGATGACCATCGCGACGCTGCCGACCAGCGGGAAGATCTTGTACTTGCCGCTGTTGGTGGTCACCCGGCCCGCCACCATCGAGGTGACCAGCATGGCGCCGAGCATCGGCAGGAGCAGCAGACCGGAGTTGGTCGCGGAGGCACCCTGCACCGACTGCTGGTAGAGCGGCAGGAAGAGGGTGGCGCCGAACATCACGAAGCCGGTGACGAAGCCGATGATCGACATCAGGGTGAAGTTGCGGCTGCGGAAGATGTGCAGCGGCACGATCGGCTCGGCGGCCCTGGTCTGCCAGAACACGAACCCGATGAGCGAGGCGACGCCGATCCCGATGAGCTCCATGATCCGCGCGGACGACCAGGCGTACTCCGAGCCGCCCCAGGTGGTGACGAGGACGATGGAGGTGATGCCGACGGTCAGCAGGGTGGCGCCCAGGTAGTCGATCCGCGACTCCGAGCGCTTCCTCGGCAGGTGCAGAACGGCGCTGATGAGGGCCAGCGACACCACGCCGAGCGGCAGGTTGATGTAGAAGGACCAGCGCCAGCCCCAGTTGTCGGTGATGGTGCCGCCGACCAGCGGGCCACCGATCATCGCGAGCGCCATGACGCCGGCCATCATGCCCTGGTACTTGCCGCGCTCCCGCGGCGGGATGAGGTCACCGATGATTGCCATGACGCCGACCATCAGACCACCGGCACCGAGGCCCTGGATCGCGCGGAAGCCGATCAGTTCGCCCATGTTCTGGGCCATGCCGCTCAGTGCCGAGCCGATCAGGAAGATCACGATCGACGTCATGAAGGCGCCCTTGCGCCCGTACATGTCGCCGATCTTGCCCCAGATCGGGGTGGAGGCCGCGGTCGCGAGGGTGTACGCGGTCACGACCCACGACAGGTGCTCGAGCCCGCCGAGCTCGCCCACGATCGTCGGCATCGCCGTGCCCACGATCATGTTGTCGAGCATCGCGAGCATCATCGTGATCATCAGCGCGAGCAGGACGACCCGCACGCTCCTCGGTGGTTTCTCCGCCTCGGTCTCGACTGTCTTCGTGTCCGCCATGATTGCCACTCCCCTGGGCTTCCCCCCGGTCGGCCACTTACTTGCCGCCCGGCTAGTTCACTACACTGGGAAGGTAGACCTGCAACTAGCCGGGCGTCAAGTAAGTTTCCGCATCTAACTAGCCGGACGGCAAGTAAGTTTCGCGGAGACGCGAGGACCACGAGAATGGACGTCACCATGGACGGCACGAAGCAGCAGCGGCGCGGCAACACCCGCCAGCGCATCCAGGACGTCGCGCTCGAACTCTTCGCCGAGCAGGGCTACGAGAAAACCTCCCTCCGCGAGATCGCGGAGCGCCTGGAGGTCACCAAGGCGGCCCTGTACTACCACTTCAAGACCAAGGAAGAGATCATCGTCGGCATCTTCACGGATCTGACGAAGCCGATCGAGGACCTGATCGAGTGGGGCGGGAACCAGCCGCACACCCTGGACACCAAGCAGGAACTCGTACGGCGCTACAGCAAGGCCCTCTCCGAGGCGACCCCGCTCTTCCGCTTCATGCAGGAGAACCAGGCGACGGTGCGGGAACTCCAGATCGGCGACTCGTTCAAGGACCGCTTGCGGAGCCTGCGCGACATCATCATCGACCCGGACGCCCCCCTCTCCGACCAGGTCCGCTGCGTGAGCGCCATCTTCACGCTGCACGCCGGCATGTTCTTCCTGCAGGACCTCGAAGGCGACCCCGAGGACAAGCGCGCAGCCGTCCTCGAGGTCGCCATCGATCTGGTGACACAGGCGCACCAGGGCACCTGATCACATCGGCGTCAGACCTTGACGCCCTTGCTGTGCAGGAAGGTGACCGGGTTGATCGCCGAACCGTAGTTCGCGGTCGTACGGATCTCGAAGTGCAGGTGGGGACCGCTGGAGTTGCCGGTGCTGCCGGACAGGGCGATCTTCTGGCCCGTCTTGACGATCTGGCCGACCTTCACGTGGATGCTCGAGAGGTGGGCGTACTGCGAGTAGACGCCGTTGGCGTGCTTGATCACGACGGCGTTGCCGTAGGCGGGGCCGTCACCGGCGCCGTTGCCACCGGCCTTGACCACGGTGCCGCCGTGCGCGGCCATGACCTTGGTGCCGGTCGGCACGGCGAAGTCCTGACCGCTGTGGGTGGACTGCCACATCGCGCCGGCCTGGGCGTAGCCGGCGGACAGCGTGTACTTCTTCACCGGGTCGACCCAGGAGGCGGCCGAGGCGGCCGTCTTGGCCGCGGCGGGCGCGGCGGCGGACGCCACTCCGCTCCCCAGCACGACCGAGGCGCCCAGGGCGGCGGCGCCGACGACCACGCGAGTGCGGAGCTGGGACGTACGGGAAGAACGGAACGTGACGCGCTGGAACATCGAAGACCTCATGGGGACGGGGACAGAGGAAACCACCCGGCGAGAACCTCCGCCGCGGTGGCCATCCCTTGGTAACCCCGAGGCCCACAGACCCCCAAACGTGTGATCTACGACGTAACCTAGTACTTCACCCCAAAACTTCCCACTTCTTGACAGAACCCCCTTTCCGGACACATGCGACGCTCGCCCACTCTGGAGGCCTGAGCGAGGATCGGGACCACTGCGGCGTTCGTCCTTTTTAGTCCGATTTGGGTTACGACTACCCCGCCTAGTAGGGTCCGGATCGCCTGTGCGCCATGTCACCGGCCGTCCCCTGCAAGGGACTTCGGAATGTGACGGCGACTACTCCCGTCCCCCGCAGGGCACTTGTGACCCCGCTCACGTCGCGTGCACGGGTCTGTGATCGGGCTCTCATCGGCCTCTACCGTCCAGTAACCCGCTGGTTCCCCTCAGGCCACCCCCAGCGATCAGCATGCTCACGACACCGGCACTGCAAGGACGCGAGAGGACCCCACACATGACCAGAGGCAGCTGGACGCGCCGTATCGCCATGACCGCCGTGGCGACGGCAGCCGTCACGGGACTGGCCGTACCGGTCGGCGCCCAGGCCGCGACGGCCACCGGCACCTCCACCGTCGCCACCGCGGCCGCCGCCGAGGACGTCGACTACGCCACCTGGCAGCAGGACTGCCAGGCCGTGATCGACAAGGCCCTGCCGACGCTGAAGCAGCGCATCGCCGCCACCAAGCCGGGTGAGAAGCAGGCGATCGTCTTCGACGTCGACAACACCACCCTGGAGACCGACTTCGGCTTCAGCTACCCCCAGCCGGCCAACAAGCCGGTTCTCGACGTGGCCAAGTACGCCCAGGAGCACGGCGTCTCCCTGTTCTTCGTCACCGCCCGCCCGGGCATCATCTCCGGGGTGACCGACTACAACCTCAAGCACGTCGGCTACAAGGTCTCCGGCCTCTACGTGCGCGGCTTCCTCGACCTCTTCAAGGACGTCGCCGCCTACAAGACCGCCCAGCGCGTCGCCATCGAGTCCAAGGGCTACACGATCATCGCGAACATCGGCAACAGCGCCACCGACCTCTCGGGCGGCCATGCCGAGACGACGTACAAGCTGCCGGACTACGACGGCCAGCTGTCGTAGCTCCCCGCCCGGCCGCGCGGAGCCCGCGGAGCGCACACGGTGCCGCGGAACGCGCGCGGTGCCCACCGACGCGGGCTGTGCTCACCGGACGCGTGCTGTGCCCTTGGAACGCGTGCGGTGCCCACCGGACGCGTGGGGTGCCCGCGCATGCGAAAGGGGCCGGTGCTGTGAAGCACCGGCCCCTCTCTGCGCTCAGCCCCCGAAGGGTCAGGCGTCCTTGCTCAGGTTCGGTCCGGCGCCGCCGGCCGCCTGCTCGATCGGCGGGACGTCGGGCAGAGCCGACTTCTCCTCGCCGCGGAAGGTGAAGGTCTTGGTCTCACCCTCGCCCTCGGTGTCCACGACCACGATGTGACCGGGGCGCAGCTCGCCGAAGAGGATCTTCTCCGAGAGCGTGTCCTCGATCTCGCGCTGGATGGTGCGACGCAGCGGACGCGCACCCAGCACCGGGTCGTAACCCTTGGTGGACAGCAGCTCCTTGGCGGACTGGGAGAGCTCGATGCCCATGTCCCGGTCCTTCAGGCGCTCGTCGACCTTGCCGATCATCAGGTCGACGATCCGCAGGATGTCCTCCTGCGTCAGCTGCGGGAAGACGACGACGTCGTCGACGCGGTTGAGGAACTCGGGGCGGAAGTGCTGCTTGAGCTCGTCCGAGACCTTGTTCTTCATGCGCTCGTAGTTCGACTTCTTGTCGCCCGAGGCCGCGAAGCCCAGGTTGAAGCCCTTGGAGATGTCCCGGGTGCCGAGGTTGGTCGTCATGATGATGACCGTGTTCTTGAAGTCCACGACCCGGCCCTGGGAGTCGGTCAGACGACCGTCCTCCAGGATCTGGAGCAGCGAGTTGAAGATGTCCGGGTGGGCCTTCTCGACCTCGTCGAAGAGAACGACGGAGAACGGCTTGCGGCGGACCTTCTCGGTCAGCTGACCGCCCTCTTCGTAGCCCACGTATCCGGGGGGCGAACCGAAGAGACGCGACACCGTGTGCTTCTCGCTGAACTCCGACATGTCGAGGGAGATCAGCGCGTCCTCGTCGCCGAACAGGAACTCGGCGAGCGCCTTGGACAGCTCGGTCTTACCGACGCCGGACGGACCGGCGAAGATGAACGAACCACCGGGACGCTTCGGGTCCTTGAGGCCCGCACGCGTACGGCGGATCGCCTTCGACAGCGCCTTGACGGCGTCGACCTGGCCGATGACCCGCTTGTGGAGCTCGTCCTCCATGCGCAGCAGGCGGCTCGACTCCTCCTCGGTCAGCTTGAAGACCGGGATGCCGGTGGCGGTCGCGAGGACCTCGGCGATCAGCTCGCCGTCGACCTCGGCGACGACGTCCATGTCGCCGGCCTTCCACTCCTTCTCCCGCTTGGCCTTGGCGGCCAGGAGCTGCTTCTCCTTGTCGCGGAGGGAGGCGGCCTTCTCGAAGTCCTGCGAGTCGATCGCGGACTCCTTGTCGCGGCGGACGCCGGCGATCTTCTCGTCGAACTCGCGCAGGTCCGGCGGCGCGGTCATCCGGCGGATGCGCATCCGGGAACCGGCCTCGTCGATCAGGTCGATCGCCTTGTCCGGCAGGAAGCGGTCCGAGATGTACCGGTCGGCCAGGGTGGCGGCCTGGACCAGCGCCTCGTCGGTGATCGAGACACGGTGGTGCGCCTCGTACCGGTCACGCAGACCCTTGAGGATCTCGATCGTGTGCGGCAGGGACGGTTCCGCGACCTGGATAGGCTGGAAGCGGCGCTCGAGGGCCGCGTCCTTCTCCAGGTGCTTGCGGTACTCGTCCAGCGTGGTCGCACCGATGGTCTGGAGCTCACCGCGGGCCAGCATCGGCTTCAGGATCGAAGCGGCGTCGATGGCGCCCTCGGCGGCACCCGCACCGACCAGCGTGTGCAGCTCGTCGATGAACAGGATGATGTCGCCGCGGGTGCGGATCTCCTTGAGGACCTTCTTCAGGCGCTCCTCGAAGTCACCGCGGTAGCGGGAACCGGCGACCAGGGCGCCGAGGTCCAGGGTGTAGAGGTGCTTGTCCTTGAGGGTCTCGGGCACCTCACCCTTGACGATGGCCTGGGCGAGGCCTTCGACGACGGCGGTCTTGCCGACGCCGGGCTCACCGATCAGGACCGGGTTGTTCTTGGTGCGGCGGGACAGCACCTGCATGACCCGCTCGATCTCCTTCTCGCGCCCGATGACCGGGTCGAGCTTGGACTCACGAGCGGCCTGGGTGAGGTTCCGGCCGAACTGGTCGAGGACCAGGGACGTGGAGGGAGTGCCCTCCGCAGGACCACCGCTGGCACCGGCGGTCTCCTTGCCCTGGTAACCGGAGAGCAGCTGGATGACCTGCTGCCGCACCCGGTTCAGATCTGCGCCCAGCTTGACGAGGACCTGGGCGGCGACGCCCTCGCCCTCGCGGATCAGGCCGAGCAGGATGTGCTCCGTGCCGATGTAGTTGTGTCCCAGCTGAAGGGCCTCGCGGAGCGACAGCTCCAGGACCTTCTTGGCACGGGGGGTGAAGGGGATGTGCCCGGACGGGGCCTGCTGGCCCTGGCCGATGATCTCCTCCACCTGCTGGCGGACCGCCTCGAGCGAAATCCCGAGGCTCTCAAGGGCCTTGGCGGCGACACCCTCACCCTCGTGGATCAGGCCCAGGAGGATGTGCTCGGTGCCGATGTAGTTGTGGTTGAGCATCCGGGCTTCTTCCTGAGCCAGGACGACAACCCGCCGCGCGCGGTCGGTGAACCTCTCGAACATCGTTAATCGCTCCTCAGAGCGGTCAGGCAGTGGGGGGAACTTCCCCTCCCTGTCCTTCCGCAGCTTAGTCCCGCAAGCGGGGACCGCTCATTCCAACTGCCGACACCGTCGATGGCCTCCTGACCCCGAACGCCGACATCTGCTCCAACCCGATGGTGCGAGACGATGTTCCCGCAGGCCAGGCAGTTACCCCAGTCGCCAGTACGCCGATGGCGAACGTGAGACAGCCTTTCCTGCGTGTCGCCCCCTCCCACTAGGGATGTCTTACCCGCTGCAACCGACAGTCCATGCCGTGCGCACCGGTCCCCTCCGCTATGGGCGAACAACCTTGCGCGTCCCGACCCACCCACACGCCCCGTTTGTCGACACAGGGCGCATCCGTTCAAACACCCAGCGTAACTTGCGGGCCTTTTCGACGGTTGCACTTGGCATGGTTGGCTCCGTCCCGTCGGCTGTCTGCTCGGCCGCCGCTGCGATCCTCACGGTCCCTCTCCCCCGACGGCCGCTCGACCCGGACGATCCGGCCGACCGGATCCGCGGCTGGTACGAGAACGAACTGGGTTGGCCGACAGTGCCCGGGGAGCCGGTACGACTTTTGGTCGGCGAGCGCTTCGACGTGCTGGACGTGCCGGCCGAGGCGGGCCTCGCGGCGCTGCGGCGACTCGCGCCGGGCTCGCCGGTGGCCGTGCGGAGCGACCGGATGCGGCTGCTGGTGGCAGCGGGCGGCGCGGAGGAGGTGCCGGGGATCCTTCAGTGGCTGGAGTGGGGCGCGCTGCCACTGGATCTGACGCCCATCGGCGCGGGCGAACTCATCGAGGCGCCCCTGCCACCCCCCGGCGGGAGCCAGGGCCGCGATCCGGGCCTGATGCGTCCCGGGCCGGTGCAGGGGGCCGCTGTCTGGCTGCGGCCCCCCGTGGCAGGGTGCGAGGCCGAGGCCTCGCTGCCGACGATGTCGGCACTGGGGGGCGTTGGGGGCGCCCCCGATCTCGTACGGCTGGTGGACACGCTGGCGACGCACTGTCACCGTGTCCGGCTGCGGCGCGCGAGCGCTCAGCCGTTGGCCTTCTCGTAAGCCTCGCGAATGGACGCGGGAACGCGGCCGCGGTCATTGACCTCGTGACCGTTCTCCTTGGCCCACGCGCGGATCTGGGCGGTGTCCTGGCTGCCACCGGTAGCGACGCGCGCCTTTCCGCGGCCGCCCGAAGCACGGCCGCCGGTACGACGGCCACCCTTCACGTAGGGGTCGAGAAGTCCACGGAGCTTGTCGGCATTGGTAGTCGTGAGGTCGATCTCGTACGTCTTGCCGTCCAGCGCGAACGTGACGGTCTCGTCCGCCTCGCCGCCGTCGAGGTCGTCGACAAGAAGGACCTGAACCTTCTGTGCCACCGGATTTCCTTTCATCGAAAACGTGAGGGTCGGGGGTCCGCGGCGTCCGCCGTTTAGCCGCGCCCTGTTATATGCAGTACAGCAGTACGTCGGAAAGCAAACCGCTTTTGCTGGGAAAACACAAACCCCCGGCGAGGACCCACAGCCCGCCCCCAGCCCGGAAACGTGCGCGTTTCGGACATAGGGAACCCGGTCAAGGCGGGTCTCTGTGAATGGACGACGACGATCACAGATGCAGAAGCATCCGGCTGTTGCCCAAGGTGTTCGGTTTCACTCGTTCGAGTCCGAGGAACTCCGCGACGCCCTCGTCATAGGAACGCAGCAGCTCCGCGTACACATCGGTGTCGACCGGCGTCTCACCGATCTCCACGAAGCCGTGCTTGCCGAAGAAGTCGACTTCGAAGGTCAGGCAGAAAACGCGTCGAACCCCGAGCCAGCGTGCGGTGTGGAGCAACTTCTCCAACAACTGGTGACCGATGCCCGCGCCCTTCAGCCCGGGCTTCACCGCGAGAGTACGGACTTCCGCCAGGTCTTCCCACATCACGTGCAGGGCGCCGCAGCCGACCACCTCGGCGTTGTCGTCGCGTTCGGCGACCCAGAACTCCTGGATGTCCTCGTAAAGCGTCACCGTCGCTTTGTCGAGCAGGATGCCGCCGCGGACGTGGGCGTCAAGGAGACGGCGCACGGCGGAGACATCGCCGGTCCGGGCCCGGCGGACGGTGATGGCTTTAGCGGTGACTTCGGGGTTCTCGGCCGAGGGACTCTCTGCTGACATGTGCGGACGCTATCGCCCGTCGGACTCCGTCGCCGAGCCGGGGTTCTCACCCGTACTCCCCGTACTCCCCGTACTCCCCGGACTCCCCGCAGTTGCCGGTCCGACAGTTTCCGGTCCCTGGACCATGCGTACGGCGTCGCTGAGCGCGAGCCGCTGTTCCTCGCTCATCATCCCGAAGAACGCGACGAGAGCGGCGGCGGGGTTGTCGCTCTGTGCCCAGGCGTCGTTCATCAGGGCGGCCGCGTAGGCGGCCCGGGTCGAGACCGCCTCATATCGATAGGCCCGGCCTTCGGCTTCCCGGCGCACCCAGCCCTTCTGATGGAGATTGTCCAAAACGGTCATCACCGTGGTGTAGGCGATGGACCGTTCCTGCTGAAGGTCTTCCAGGACTTCTCGAACGGTCACCGGGCGGTTCCACTTCCACACCCGCGTCATGACCGAGTCTTCGAGTTCTCCCAATGGGCGAGGCACAGCTCAGAACAATAGTGGGAGATCTCGCCAATCGCGTGCCGGACGTGCGCTTTCATCGGCAAACGGGAACAAAAAGGGCGTGCGGCTCCGAAAAGAGCCGCACGCCCCGGGCGATGCGGAAGGGTCGCGCGTCGGTCAGGCGTCAGGGCTCGCGGAGACCTGACGGGGGCCGTCCGCGCGCGCGAGGACGGCGTCGACGGCCGCGTCCTCCTTGGCCTTGTTGGCACCGCCCTGGGTCTTCACGATCACCCTGATCACACCGACGAAGAACACGGCCATGACGACGGGAGGCACGAGCGCGGAGACATAGTCCATGGATCCAGGGTAGCCAGGGCGGAGCGGGACATCGGGGCGGGGTCGCCCGTGTCAGCCGGCCGCCAGCCGCTGCTGTTCCGGGTTGGCGGGCGGCGGGGCGGGTCTGCGGCGCGGGAAGACCTCGCCCGGCGTGGGAACGGGCCGCCGGGCGGGCTCCGGGGCGGGCTCGGCGGGAACCGGGCCGGGAGCGGGCGTGGCGGGCTTCCCGGCGGGTTTGCTGCGCGGCTCCTCGCCCGGGTGCCCGGCCGGATCACCGGCGGCGACGGACGGGTGGGCGCGGCTGCCCTTGGAGAGGCCCCCGGGAAGGGCCAGAAGCCGGGTACGGGACGCCGGGACGGTGGGGGCGGCCTCCGGGACCCTGCGGGCCGCCCGGCGGGCCAGACGGGCGCGTACGTCCCGTTCGGCGAGCACCTGGCAGCGGCCCAGGAGGGCGGCCGCCGTGGGGTTGCCGCGCAGGGCGCGCAGGGCGGCGAGGTCGTCGGGCTCGGGCCGGTAGCCGGTCGGCAGTACCTCCTCGAGGAGCGTGAGGTAGCCGGCGGCGGTGCCGGGGAGGGCGGCGCGGTACCGGGCGAGGTCGGCCACCAGGAAGGCCCGCAGTCGGGCGGCCTCGCACGTCGCCTCGTCGAGGGACTCGGCGAGGCGATGGCAGTCCTGGATGTCCTCGGCGGAGACGGGGCCGGGGTGAAGGGCGAGGGCAAGGGCGCGGCGGAGCACACGCAACTCCTCCGTGCCGAAAGCCATGCCGCCGCGAGATCCGTAGGGCGTGGGCATGCCGCGACGATACGCGCTAATCAGACAAATTCGACATAGGGGACGGGCGTGGCGCGTCCGTGATCCGCCCTGGTGGCCCCACCAGCCGGATCACCCGCCTCCGCCCGTCCGCCTTCACCCGCCCGACCGTCTCGGTTCGCCCGCCCCCGCTCGTCCGCGGAGGCGCTCCCTCCGCGGAGGCGTGCCCGCTCACATGCGGGACACGTTCCGCTCGTACACCAGGCGCAGCCCGATCAGCGTCAGCCACGGCTCGTGCTCGTCGATCACGGAGGACTCGCCGAGCACCGTCGGTGCCAGCCCGCCTGTAGCGATCACGGTGACCTCGTCCGGGTCGTCCGCCAGCTCGCGGGCCATCCGGGTCACCACGCCGTCGACCTGGCCGGCGAACCCGTAGACGATCCCGGACTGCATCGCCTCGACCGTGTTCTTGCCGATCACGCTCCGGGGCCTGGCCACCTCGATCTTGCGCAGCTGTGCGGCCTTGACGCCCAGCGCCTCGACGGAGATCTCGATGCCGGGGGCGATCACCCCGCCGACGTACTCCCCGCGCGCGCTGACCGCGTCGAACGTCGTCGCCGTGCCGAAGTCGACGACGATCGCCGGTCCGCCGTAGAGCTCGTTCGCCGCGACCGCGTTGATGATGCGGTCGGCGCCGACCTCCTTGGGGTTGTCGAAGAGGATCGGCACCCCCGTCTTCACGCCAGGTTCGACCAGCACGGCGGGCACGTCGCCGTAGTAGCGCCGGGTCACCTCGCGCAGTTCGTGCAGCACGGAGGGCACGGTCGCGCAGATCGCGATCCCGTCGATGCCGTCGCCCAGTTCCTCTCCGAGCAGCGGGTGCGTTCCCATCAGGCCCTGCAGGAGCACGGCCAGTTCGTCCGCGGTCCGGCGGGCGTCGGTGGAGATCCGCCAGTGCTCGACGATGTCCTCACCGTCGAACAGGCCGAGCACGGTGTGCGTGTTGCCCACGTCGATCGTCAGCAGCATGGCCGGTCCCCGTTCCCTACTCAGCCGCTCGCAGATCCAGACCGATGTCCAGGATCGGCGAGGAGTGCGTCAGGGCACCGACGGCGAGGAAGTCGACGCCGGTGTCGGCATAAGCCTTGGCGTTGACCAGGGTCAGCCGGCCCGACGCCTCCAGCAGGGCGCGCCCGCCGACGACGCCGACGGCCTCCGCGCACTCCCCGGGCGTGAAGTTGTCCAGCAGGATCAGGTCGGCGCCGGCGTCGACCACCTCCCGCAGTTGGTGCAGGGTGTCGACCTCGACCTCGATCGCGACATCCGGGAACGTCTCCCGCACGGCCTCGAAGGCCTGGGCGACGCCACCCGCGGCGACCACGTGGTTGTCCTTGACCAGCGCCGCGTCGGACAGCGACATGCGGTGGTTGACGCCTCCGCCGCAGCGGACGGCGAACTTCTCCAGGGAGCGCAGACCCGGCGTCGTCTTGCGGGTGTCCCGCACGCGTGCCTTGGTGCCCTCCAGGACGTCCGCCCACGCGCGCGTGGCGGTGGCGATGCCGGACAGCCGGCACAGCAGGTTGAGCGCGCTGCGCTCGGCGGTGAGAAGGTCACGCGTGCGCGTGGTGACGGACAGCAGCTTCTGGCCGGCCTCCACGCGGTCGCCGTCCTCCACGTGCCGTTCGACCTCGAACTCGTCCGTGCAGACGACCGAGACGACCGCCTCGGCGATCCTGAGGCCCGCCACCACGCCCGCCTCGCGCGCGGTGAAGTCGGCGGTGGCGACCGCCTCCTCGGGGATGGTCGCGACGGTGGTCACGTCGACGCCGTGCGCCAGGTCCTCCTGGATGGCCACGTTGGCGATGTCCTCGACCTCCACGGGGTCGAGCCCGGCGTCGGACAGCAGCTGGGCGAGCGCGGGGTCGAGCCCGCACTCCGCGTATTCGGCGTATCCCTCGCCGGCGAAGTCGGTGTCTGCGTCGGCGCCACAGGCACAGCCGTCGCCGCAGCCGCCGCTCTGGGCGAGGGGAAGGTCGGGGGTGCTCACGTCTGTCACTGCTCCTGGAGGTGCTGCCGGGTCGGGGGGAAGTCTGCGGTATCGGTGGTGTGTACGGCGAGGGTGCGGTCCGGATTCAGCCGGACGACGATGTGGCGGCGCCAGTTCGCGTCGTCGCGGTCGGCGTGGTCCTCACGCCAGTGGCAGCCGCGGGTCTCCTCGCGCTGCCGGGCGGCGGCGACCAGGACCCGTGCCACGCACAGGAGGTTGGTGGCCTCCCAGGTGTCGACGCCGGGCTCGGCCGTCTTGCCGTTCTCGTCGAGGGCGTCGCGGGCCTCGGCGTGCAGCCGCACCAGCTGGCCGGCCGCCTTCTCCAGGGACTCGGCGGAGCGCAGGACGCCCGCGCCGTCGGTCATGATCCGCTGGATGGTGAACCGGGCCTCGGGGGCGAGGAGCGGGTGGGCCGGCTTCTCCGGGTGCGCGACCGGCACGGGCACCCGCGCGTGCAGGCCGTCGTCCGTCCGGCTCTCGACGATGTCGGTGACGATGCGCTCGGCGTAGACCAGGCCCTCCAGGAGCGAGTTCGACGCGAGCCGGTTCGCGCCGTGCACGCCGGTGCAGGCGACCTCGCCGCACGCGTACAGGCCCGGCACGGTCGTCCGGCCGTGGGAGTCGGTGCGCACGCCGCCGGAGGCGTAATGGGCGGCCGGGGCGACCGGGACGGGCTCGGTGACCGGGTCGATGCCGTGGACACGGCAGGCGGCCAGGATCGTCGGGAAGCGGTGCTCCCACATGTCGGCGCCGAAGTGGCGGGCGTCGAGGAACATGTGCTCGGCGTCCCGCTCCTGCATGCGGCGCATGATGCCCTTGGCGACGATGTCGCGCGGCGCCAGCTCGGCCAGCTCGTGCTGCCCGACCATGAAGCGCACGCCGTCCGCGTCGACCAGGTGGGCGCCCTCGCCGCGTACGGCCTCGGAGACGAGGGGCTGCTGGCCCTCGGCGTCCGCGCCGAGGAACAGCACGGTCGGGTGGAACTGGACGAACTCCAGGTCGGAGACCTCCGCGCCCGCGCGCAGGGCGAGCGCCACGCCGTCGCCCGTGGACACCGACGGGTTGGTGGTGGCGGAGAACACCTGGCCCATGCCGCCGGTCGCGAGGACGACCGCGGGCGCGTGCACGGCGCCCACACCGTCGTGCTGGCCCTCGCCCATGACGTGCAGGGTGACGCCGGCGGTACGGCCGTCGGCGTCCGTGAGCAGGTCCAGCACGAGCGCGTTCTCGATCGTGCGCAGGCCCCGCGCGCGTACCGCCTCGACGAGCGCCCGGGAGATCTCCGCGCCGGTCGCGTCGCCGCCCGCGTGGGCGATACGGCGTCGGTGGTGGCCGCCCTCGCGGGCGAGCTCCAGGCCGCCTCCCTCGGACTCGTCGAAGTGGGCGCCGGTCTCGATCAACCGGCGCACGGCGTCGGGGCCCTCGGTGACGAGGATCCGGACGGCGCCCTCGTCGCACAGGCCCGCGCCCGCCACCAGCGTGTCGTCCAGGTGCTGTTCCGGTGTGTCCCCCTCGCCCAGGGCCGCGGCTATGCCGCCCTGCGCCCAGCGGGTGGAGCCGTCGTCGAGCCGGGCCTTAGTGACGACGACCGTCGTCAGGCCGGCGGCCTCGCAGCGCAGCGCCGCGGTCAGGCCGGCGACGCCGGAGCCCACGACCACCACGTCCGCGGCGATGCTCCACCCGGGCGCGGGCGCGTGCAGTCGTATGCCTGTGCTGGTCACGAGGCGGCTCCGAAGGTGAGGGGGATGTTGTCGATCAGCCGGGTCGTCCCGACCCTGGCGGCGACGGCGAGGACGGCCTCGCCGGTGAAGTCGTCCTCGGGCCCGGTGATCTCCGTGAAGTCCGAGGGGTCGACCAGCGCGAGGTAGTCCAGTTCCAGCGGCGGGTCCAGCCGGGCGGCCTCGTCGAGGACCAGACGGGCCGCCGCGCGGATGGCCGCCGGGCTGCCGGGGGCGCCCTTGGCGACGGCGTGCGCGTCGGCCGCCGCGCGGGACTCCCCTATGGCGCTGAGCGCCTCGGCACGCGCGCGTGTGGCGGGCACCTGACGCGCGCGTGCCCGCAGCGCCTCCTGCGCGGCGTGCCGGTCGCGGCCCGCGAACAGGGCCTGGGAGAGCGCCAGCGCGGTGCGCCGGCCCGCGGCGGACAGATAGCGGTTGCGGCTGGACAGGGCCAGCCCGTCCTCCTCGCGCACGGTGGGCACGGCGACGATCTCCACGCCGAAGTTCAGGTCCCGCGTCATGCGACGGATCAGGGCGAGCTGCTGGGCGTCCTTCTGCCCGAAGAGGGCGATGTCCGGCCGGGTGAGGTGCAGCAGCTTGGCGACGACGGTGAGCATGCCGTCGAAGTGTCCGGGGCGGGAGCTGCCCTCGAGCCGCTCCCCCATGGGTCCCGCGGTGATGCGGACCTGGGGCTCGCCGCCCGGGTAGACCTCGTCCACGGACGGGGCGAACACGACGTCCGCGCCGGCCTGCTCGGCGAGCTTGAGATCGGCGTCCAGAGTGCGCGGGTAGCGGTCGAGGTCCTCGCCCTGGCCGAACTGGAGCGGGTTGACGAAGACCGTGACGGCGACCTCGCCGTCCGGCCCGGCGAGCTCCCGGGCGGTGCGGACGAGGGTGGCGTGGCCCTCGTGCAGGGCGCCCATGGTCATCACGACGGCCCGGCGGCCTCCACGCGTGCGGGCGTGCAGTTCGGCGGCGGTGCGCAACAGGGTGGTGGTCATCCGGCATCTCCTTCGGCGCCGTGCGTGCCCGGGGCACCAGGGCTCCCGGGAGTGCCGTGGGCTTCGTCGGCGAGTACCCCGAGGAGGTCCTCGGCGAGCTCGGGCTTGAGGAGCCCGTGGGCGAGCGCGCGGTCGGCGGTCGCGCGGGCCATCGCCAGGTAGCCGGCCACGGTCTGCGGGGCGTGCTCGCGCAGCTCGGCGACGTGCGCGGCGACCGTGCCCGCGTCACCGCGCGCGACGGGGCCGGTGAGCGCGCCGTCGCCGGAGCGCAGCGCGTTGTCCAGGGCGGCGCCGAGCAGCGGGCCGAGCATCCGGTCGGGGGCCTCGACGCCCGCCGTTCGCAGCAGCTCCATGGACTGGGCGACCAGCGTCACCAGGTGGTTCGCGCCCAGGGCGAGGGCCGCGTGGTAGAGCGGCCGGTTCTCCTCGGCGATCCACTCCGGCTCGCCGCCCATCTCGATCACCAGGGCCTCTGCGGCCAGCCGCAACTCGTCGGGCGCGGTGACGCCGAAGGAGCAGCCCGCCAGGCGCTGGACGTCGACGGGGCTGCCCGTGAAGGTCATCGCCGGGTGCAGGGCCAGCGGCAGCCCGCCCGCGCGCAGGGCCGGGTCGAGGACCTTCGCGCCGTAGCGCCCCGAGGTGTGCACGATCAGCTGGCCGGGCCGTACGGCGCCGGTCTCGGCGAGGCCTTCCACGAGCCCGGGCAGGGCGTCGTCGGGGACGGTCAGCAGCACCAGGTCGGCGCGCTGGAGAACCTCGGCGGGCGGGAGGAGGGGCACGTCGGGCAACAGCATCGCGGCTCGCCGCCTGGAGGCGTCGGAGACACCGGAGACGGCGACCGGACGGTGTCCGGCGAGCTGGAGGGACGCGGCCAGGGCGGGGCCCACCCGGCCGGCGCCGACGACGCCGACGGCGAGCCGCGCGGGGCGGTCCCTGGGGTCTGGCTGTTGGGCTGTACTCACGCGACGGAGGCCTTCCGTTCCAGTCCGCTCCGGGTACCGGACGATTTCTCGTCATGTTAACGCTATCCGTCCGAGGAGCGTCCGGTTGTCCACAGGCTGTGGGTTATCCCACCCGTTCCCGACCTGCGGCCCCGGGGGGAGGGTGGGGGCCGGAAACGCCCGTGCCTCCGCGGGCCGTCGCACGGCATCATCCGGTGCATGACGAACACGGCGGAACACGGCGAGGAGAAGTCGGCGCAGCAGCGCCTGCGGGAGCGGCGGGCGGCCGCCTACCGGAACGCGGAACGCGTCCTGTCGCGCGACGGCGCGCGGGGCACGCTGCGGGACCGGCTCGCGCTGCTGCACGAGGCCGCGCCGCAGGTCCACGACCTGGACGAGCCCGCGGACCTCTACGGCGACGGGGTGGTGGCGGCGCTGGAGGCGCGGGTCGCCGGACTGCTGGGCACGGAGGCCGCGGCGTTCTTCCCGACCGGCACGATGGCTCAGCAGGTCGCCCTGCGCTGCTGGGCGGGACGCACCGGCAACCCCACGGTCGCGCTGCACGCGCTCAGCCATCCCGAGGTGTGGGAGCGGGGCGCGTTCGGCGCCGTCAGCGAACTGCGCACGGTCCGGCTGACGCGCGAGCCCAGGCTGCCGACGGCCGAGGAGGTGCGCGCCTTCGAGGAGCCCTTCGGGGCGCTGATGCTGGAGCTGCCGCTCCGGGACGCCGGTTATGTGCTGCCCTCCTGGCAGGAGCTGACCGAGGTCGTGGAGGCGGCACGCGAGCGCGACGCGGTGGTGCACTTCGACGGCGCGCGCCTGTGGGAGACGACCCATCACTTCGGCCGCTCCTTGCGGGAGATAGCGGACCTGGCCGACAGCGTCTACGTGTCGTTCTACAAGTCCCTCGACGGCTTCGGCGGCGCCGCGCTCGCCGGACCGAAGACGCTGGTGGACGAGGCGAAGACGTGGCGGCACCGCTACGGCGGGATGGTCTTCCAGCAGTTCCCCACCGCCCTGGCGGCACTCGTCGGACTGGAGCGGGAACTGCCCCGGCTGCCGGATTACGTGACCCACGCGCGCGTGGTGGCCGCCGCGCTGCGTGAGGGGTTCGCCGAAGCGGGCGTGCCGTGGGCACGCGTGCATCCCGAGGTGCCGCACACGCACGAGTTCCAGGTCTGGCTGCCGTACGAGGCCGAGGTGCTCGCCGAAGCGGCGGCGCTCCAGGCCGAGCGGACGAAGGCGATGCTCTTCGTCGGCGGCTGGAGCCGCGGCGGGCCGGGGCTGTCGTACACCGAGGTCACCGTCAGCTCCGCCGGACTGGCGTGGACGGCGGACGATGTGAGGGCGGCGGTCGTGGACTTCGTGGGCCGGGTGGCCGAGGTGGTCAGCGGGTAGGACGCGGGCGCAGCCGGCGAGCCAGGGCCTGCCACAGCCGCCCGTGGGCGGGTCGCCCCGCGAGAACCGCGCGGAACTGCTGGTGGTCCCGCAGCTCGCGCATCACCTGCCAGTCGTGGGCGCCGGGCGCGGGCACGACGGGCTCGCCGTGCTGCCTGGCCCGGTAGGCGTCGAGGGCGTACTGCTGCGTGATGCTCATGGCTGATCCCTCTCGGATCGAACGTCGCCCGGACGGGCCCGGACGTGACCGTGCGTGGCCGTGTGTGGTCTGGACCTGGTCCGGACGTGCTTCGGACGTGGTCCGGACGTGGTTCGGGCAGGGGAGGGCGTGCGGAAGGGTGTCCTGAGGCTGTTCCGCGGCTGCCCCGGCCTCCTCAGGCTGCTCCCGGCCGATGCCCGGCGTCGCCTCGATTGACGGCCGCCGTCAATCGAGGACCGCGTTGTCGGTGGCCCGGTGCACCATGAGGGCATGAGCGTGAGCATCGACATCGCGGGGCTGCGGCCGGAGAGGGTCGCGGTCGTACCCTCGCCCCTGGCCGAGCTCGGCATGGCGCTGCACGCGCTGTCCGAGCCGGGGCACCATCCCGGCCTTCAGGGCTGGGTCACCGGCGTGACCGCCGGGCTCGACTCGCATCTGGCGGACCGGATGTGCGAGGCCGACTTCCTGTGGCGGACGACGTTCTCGGACATCTTCCTGCCGTACGCGGGCATCCCGGGCAGAAGCACGCTCCCCGGGGCCACGCTCGCCGAGGAGCTCGATCTCCTGGACAAGCTGACGGACGAGCAGTTCGTGGACTCCGCCCTGGAGTTCACCTGCGCGCCCGGGTACGACGTGCCGAGCCCCAACGTGCTCGCCGACCCGAAGCTGCGCCGGCGCGCCTTCGAACTGGCCGCCACGCGCGGGCCGCGACAGGTGCGGTTCACTCAGCGGCTGCTCGACGACCCGCCCCGCGTGCGTGCCTGGCTGAGGCAGTTCCTGGAGGACTGCGACGAGGCGTTCTTCGCCGATGTCTGGGCCCGGGTGCGCCTCCCGCTCGCCACGGACGCCCGCTACAAGACGGATCTTCTGCGCCGCAAGGGCCTGGCGGAGGCCCTCGCCTCGGTGTCCTCGGCGGTGACACTCGACGTCGACGCCGCGCGGATCACCGTGGACAAGCTGGTCCTGGGCCGCAGCACCACCGGGGACGGCGGCCTGCTGCTGGTGCCGACGAGCCTCGGCTGGCCGCACCTGATGGTGCTGCACCGGTACGGCTGGCAGCCGGTGCTGCACTACCCGGTCGGCTCACCGGAGCTGGCCTCGCCGCCCTCGGTGGAGCAGCTGACGCTGCGGATGAAGGCGCTGTCCCATCCCGTGCGGATGCGGATCTGCCGCCTGCTGGCCCGTAGTGCGTACACCACGACCGAGCTGGCCCAGGTGCACGGCATGACGGCCCCCGAGATATCCCGGCACCTCGCCGTCCTGAAGAAGGCGGGCCTGCTCACCACCCGTCGGCGCGGTCGCTATGTACTGCACCAGCTCGACGTGACGGTGGTGGCCCGGCTGGGCAGCGACTTCCTGGAGGGGATGCTCCGCTAGCCGCGGGCGGTCCCGCGGAGGCCCCGAAGCCGCGGCGGCCGTATGGTCCGTGCGCGTCAGCCGTGGCCGCCGGCCCGGACGATCCCCGTCTCGTACGCGAGGACCACCACCTGGACCCGGTCGCGCAGCCCCAGCTTGGTCAGGATGCGGCCCACGTGGGTCTTCACGGTCGCCTCGGACAGCACCAGCCGGGCCGCGATCTCCCCGTTGGACAGCCCCTGGGCGACCAGCACCATGACCTCGCGCTCCCGCTCCGTGAGGCGCTCCAGCTCCTTGTGGCGGGGCTCCTTGCCGGTGGTGGGCAGCATCGGCGCGAACCGGTCGAGCAGGCGGCGGGTGGTGGACGGGGCGACCACCGCGTCACCGCTGTGCACGGAGCGAATGGCGGCGAGGAGCTCGCCCGGCGGCACGTCCTTGAGCATGAACCCGGAGGCGCCCGCCTTCAGCCCGGAGAACGCGTACTCGTCCAGGTCGAAGGTGGTCAGGATCAGCACCTTGGGCGGTTCGGCCTCGGCGCAGATGCGCCGGGTGGCCTCCACACCGTCCAGCTTCGGCATACGGACGTCCATGAGCACGACGTCGACCGCCGTGGAGCGCACCACCTGGAGGGCCTCGACGCCGTCGCCCGCCTCCGCCACGACCTCCATGTCCGGCTGGGCGGCGAGCACCATCCGGAACCCGGTGCGCAGCAGCACCTGGTCGTCGACGAGCATCACGCGGATCGTCATCGAGTCCTCTTCCGTTTCTTCTGTCTCTTCTTGTTTCTTGTGTTTCTTGTGTTTCTTAAGTTTTCGTCACCCGTGCGCGTGCGTCGGGGGGCGTGACAGGTGTCACCAGGGGCGTGCGTCGGCTTCAGTGCGCGGGTTTGAGCGGGAGCAGGGCGCTGATGCGGAATCCTCCGCCGGGTCGCGGGCCCGCGTCCAGGGTTCCGCCCACCATGCCGACGCGCTCGCGCATGCCGATCAGACCGTGACCCGCGCCGTCGGCGCCGCCCTCCTCGTACAGCTCGTGCGGGGCGCCCTTGCCGTCGTCCTCGACGAGCAGGCCCAGACCGTCGTCGAAGTAGACCAGGCGGACGCTCGCGCCCGTGTTGGGCCCCCCGTGCTTGCGCGTGTTGGTCAGCGCCTCCTGCACGATCCGGTACGCCGTCAGCTCGACGCCGCTGGGCAGCGGCCGCGGCGTGCCCTCGACCTTGAAGTCCACCGGCAGGCCCGAGCCTCGGCACTGCTCGACGAGGTCCTCGATCTGCTCGACGTCCGGCTGCGGCACGTACTCGCCGCCCTCCTGGTGCTCGCCGGTGCGCAGGACGCCCAGTAGGCGGCGCATCTCGGCGAGGGCCTGGCGGCCCGTGGAGGAGATCGTCTCCAGGGCCTTCTTCGCCTGGTCGGGCGCGGCGTCGAGAACATAGGCGGCACCGTCGGCCTGCACCACCATCACCGACACGTTGTGCGCGACGACGTCGTGCAGCTCCCGCGCGATGCGGGCGCGCTCGGCGGCGACCGCGACCTTCGCCTGCGCCTCGCGCTCCTTCTCCAGGCGGGCCGCGCGCTCCTCCAGCTGCGCGAAGTACGCGCGACGGGTGCGAATGGAGTCGCCCAGCACCCAGGCGAGGGCGAACGGCACCGTCTGGAAGACGATGACCGCGACCTGGCCCGGCACGCTCGCGTTCTCGTGCGGCCAGCGCAGCTGCGCCAGGGTGGCCGCGCTCAGCGCCATGACCAGGGCGAGGCGGGAGGCCCAGCGGGCGCCGGTCGCGGCAACCGTGTAGACGATCACCAGCAGGGAGAAGTCGGCGGCCGTGACCCCGACGTTCAGCACCAGCTGGGCCAGTCCGAGCGCCGCGGCGAGCACGAGCATCCGCTCGGGCATACGCCGACGCAACGCGATGACCAGGCACAACAGGAACACGACCGGCACCAGCAGCGCCATGGAGTCGGTGCCGCCGCGGTCCTGTCCCGCGGTCCCGGCAGCCGCGGAGATCCCGAACAGGACGAGGGCCCAGAAGCCGTCAACCCCGGTCGGGTGTCTGCGGAGGAAGTCATAGAGGCGCTGCACGTGACCCAGCGTAGGGAAGCCCGATGCGTGCAGGGGTCAACCGGAGGGCCGATCCGGTCCGGGCGCGCGTACTCCGCAAGGTGGATGCCGTGATCACCTGTACGCCTAGTCTGACCGGGTGGCGGACAAGGCGACGGACACGCGCGGGTGGCGCGGCTGGCGGGCGGCGACCCAGGCGGCGCTGTACGGCGTGGACGGAACGGGCGGCTTCTACCGGCGCTCCGAGGGCCCGGCCGGGCACTTCCGTACGTCCGTGCACGCCTCGCCCCTGTTCGCCGCCGCCGTGGCCCGGCTGCTGTGCCGGGTCGACGAGGCGCTGGGCCGGCCCTCGTCGCTCGACTTCGTCGACATGGCCGCCGGGCGGGGCGAACTGGTCACCGCGGTGCTGGCCGCGCTCCCCGCCGAGGTGGCGGCACGCACACGCGCGTACGCCGTCGAGATCGCCGGCCGCCCTGAGGGCCTCGCTCACCGGATCGAGTGGCTGCCCGAGCCTCCACGCCAGCTCACCGGGCTGCTCTTCGCCAACGAGTGGCTGGACAACGTGCCCGTCGAGGTCGCGGAGGTCGATGCCGCGGGCGTGGCTCGACTGGTGCTGGTCCGGGACACCGGGGCCGAGCGGCTCGGGGAGCGGGTGTCCGGCGCGGAGGCCGAGTGGCTCGCGCGGTGGTGGCCGACGACGGGCGAGGAGGGGCTGCGGGCGGAGGTCGGGCTGCCCCGGGACACGGCCTGGGCGTCCGCCGTCTCCTGCCTCGCGGGCGGGCTCGCGGTGGCGGTGGACTACGCGCACACGGCGGACGCGCGCCCCCCGTTCGGGACGCTCACCGGCTTCAGAGAGGGGCGCGAGACGGCACCCGTGCCGGACGGCTCCTGCGACATCACGGCCCACGTCGCGCTGGACGCGTGCGCGGAGGCGGGAGCAGCGGCGGCGAAGGATGGGGCGCGGGCGGCCGTCGGCGCGCGCCTGCTCACACAACGCGCCGCACTGCGCGCCCTGGGCATCGCCGGCGCACGCCCCCCGCTGGCGCTGGCCTCCACGGACCCGTCCGCGTACGTGCGCGCCCTCGCGAGCGCCGGAGAGGCCGCCGAGCTCCTCGCGCGGGGCGGGCTGGGCGACTTCGGATGGCTGCTCCAGCCGGTCGGAATTCCCCACCCGCTCGACCCGGAAGCCGAAACCGGCTGACCGCACGCGGCATCCCCCGGCCGCCGCGCGGCCTACTTGTCGATGTCCCCCACCACGAAGAACATCGACCCGAGGATCGCCACCATGTCCGAGACCAGCGTGCCCGGCAGCAGTTCGGTGAGCGCCTGGATGTTGTTGTAGGAGGCCGAGCGGAGCTTCAGCCGGTACGGGGTCTTCTCGCCCTTGCTGACGAGGTAGTAGCCGTTGATGCCGAGCGGGTTCTCGGTCCACGCGTACGTGTGCCCCTCGGGCGCCTTGAGGACCTTCGGGAGCCGCTGGTTGATCGGACCGGGGGGCAGCTCCGCGAGCCGGTCCAGGCAGGCGTCCGCGAGGTCGAGCGCGTTGTACGTCTGCTCCAGGAGGCACTCGAAGCGCGCGAGACAGTCGCCCTCGGTCCGGGTCACCACCTTGAGGGTGTCCCGCAGCTCCCCGTACGCGAGATAGGGCTCGTCCCGGCGCAGGTCGAAGTCGACACCCGAGGCGCGCGCGATCGGCCCGCTCACGCCGTACGCGTGCACGTACTCCGGCGCGAGCGTTCCCACGTCGCGCGTGCGCCCCCGGAAGATCTCGTTGCCGATCACCAGGTCGTCGAAGACGTCCATGCGCGAGCGGACGGCGGCGACGGCGCCACGCGCGCGTGCGGCCCATCCGGCCGGCAGGTCCTCCTTGAGGCCGCCGACGCGGTTGAACATGTAGTGCATGCGCCCGCCGGAGACCTCCTCCATCACGTTCTGGAGCACTTCGCGCTCACGGAAGGCGTAGAAGACCGGCGTGATGCCGCCCAGCTCCAGGGGGTAGGACCCCAGGAACATCAGGTGGTTCAGCACCCGGTTCAGCTCGGCGAGCAGGGTACGGGTCCACACCGCGCGCGGGGGGACCTCCATGCCGAGCATCCGCTCCACCGCGAGGACCACGCCCAGCTCGTTCGAGAACGCCGACAACCAGTCGTGGCGGTTGGCCAGCATGACGATCTGGCGGTAGTCGCGTGCCTCGAACAGCTTCTCCGCGCCGCGGTGCATATAGCCGATCACCGGCTCCGCCTGCCGGATGCGCTCGCCGTCCAGGACGAGCCGCAGCCGCAGCACACCGTGCGTGGAGGGGTGCTGGGGGCCGATGTTGAGCACCATGTCGGTGCTCTCCGCGGCACCGCCGATCCCGACCGTGGTCTCCGTCGTAGGAGTCATGGGCACAGTCTCCCCTACGTGCTCCGCTCCGTACGCTGGCGGTATGGAAACGGGGAGCCCGGATGGCGTGGGGACGACGGCGGCCGGACCGGAGTGGATCGGACTGCCGCCGGGACTGTTGCGGATGCGGCGGCTGCTGCTGCTGGTGTGGCTGGGGCTGACGGCCGTCGGCGCCGGGCTGCTGCTCGGGCTGCTCGTCGGTGCCGCGTGGGCCGCGTTCGCACTGCTGCCCCTGGCCGGCATCGGATGGGGCTGGGTGCTGCTCGGCCGCAACTGGCACTCCTGGCGGTACGCCGAGCGGGCCGACGACCTGCTGATCAGCCGGGGCGTGCTGTGGCGCGAGGAGACCGTCGTGCCGTACGGGCGCATGCAGCTCGTCGAGGTCACCTCCGGGCCCGTCGAACGGCACTTCGGGCTGGCCAGCGTCCAGCTGCACACCGCCGCCGCCGCGACCGACGCGACCATCCCGGGCCTGGACCCGGCCGAGGCGGAACGGCTGCGCGACCGGCTCACCCAACTCGGCGAGGCCCGATCGGCGGGGCTGTGACGACCCCGGGCGTCGAGGACGACGCACCCGACGTACCCGCCACGGCGGAGACCACGGACGCCACGGAGACCACGGAGACTGCGGAGACCACGGAGACTGTGGACACCCCAGAGACACCGGAGCCACCGGGAACACCGGGAACACCGGGAACACCGGGCCCTCCCGGCACCTACTCCGAACGGCCCGTCACCGAGCGCCGGCTTCATCCCGTCACGCCGTTCCGGCGGGCGTGGGCGCCGATCGCGGTCCTCGCCGGGTGGGCCGTGCACGACCCCAACCAGGCGCAGGAGCAGCTGACCCGGCTGACCACCACGACCCTGTTGATCGCGCTCGCCGTCCTCGTCCCCGCGGCTTCCCTCTACGGCTTTCTGACCTGGTGGTTCACCCATTTCTCGGTGACCGACAGCGAACTGCGCATCCGGACCGGCCTGCTGTTCCGGCGCGCCGCGCACATCCGGCTGGAGCGCATCCAGGCGATCGACGTCAGTCAACCGCTGCTCGCGCGGATCGCGGGCGTTGCGAAGCTCCGGCTCGACGTGGTCGGCGCCGAGAAGAAGGACGAACTGGCCTTCCTGGGCGAGGAGGAGGCCCGGGTGCTGCGGGCGGAGCTGCTCGCGCGGGCGGCGGGTTTCGCGCCGGAGACGGCGCACGAGGTGGGCGAGGCACCCGCGCGCGAGCTGCTGCGCGTACCGCCGCGCGAGCTCGCGATCGCGCTGGTGCTGACCGGCGCGACCTGGGGCGCGCTGGTCGCCGCGCTCGTCGTGCCGCCGGTGCTGTGGCTGGCCACCCACAGTGTGTGGACGGTCCTCGCGACCGGCGTGCCGCTGCTCGGCGCGGCGGGCGCGAGCAGCGTGGGACGGTTCGTCGGCGAGTACGACTGGACGGTCGGCGAGTCGCCGGACGGGCTGCGGATCGACCATGGGCTGCTGGACCGTACGCACGAGACGGTGCCGCCCGGGCGGGTGCAGACCGTGCGGATCGTGCAGCCGCTGCTGTGGCGGCGGCGCGGGTGGGTCCGGGTCGAGCTCGACGTGGCCGGCTCGGCCAACTCCGTACTCGTGCCCGTCGCCCCGCGCGAGGCCGCGGAGGCCGTCGTCGCGCGCGTGCTGCCCGGGGTGAGCGTCCCGGCCGGGACCTCGCCGACGCGGCCGCCGCGGCGGGCCGGGCGGTGTGTTCCGCTGTGGTGGCGGGGCTACGGGATCGCCGTCACGGACGCGGTGTTCGCCACCCGGCACGGACTGCTGCGCCGCAGCCTGACGCTCGTCCCGCACGCCAAGGTGCAGAGCGTGCGACTGACGCAAGGGCCCTGGCAGCGCCTCTGGCGGCTCGCGGACGTCCATGTGGACACCGGGGCCGACAAGACCGTCACAGCCCGGCTGCGGGACGCACAGGAGGCCGCGGAGCTGCTCCGAAGCCAGGCCGAACAGTCTCGGACCGGGCGCCTGGACGCCCGGTCCGACCGGTGGATGACGTAGGACGCCTCGGAGGACGGCGTCAGGAGACGGCGCTGCGCAGTCCCTGAAGGTCGATGTGCTCCGTCTCGTCGTGGGCGGTCAGGTCGATCACCTGGCCCACACCGCGCGCCGCCTCGTCCAGCGCCTTGAACTCCGACTCGGACTCGGCCTTGTGCAGGGCGAGGGCCTCCTGGCCGACGACATCGGCCAGATCCTCGTTCTGCACCGCCTCCAGGGCGTAGGGCTCCGACGCGCTCTTCGTGCCGAAGAAGTCGAAGCCTCCCTCGGCCGTCGGACGCCGTACGGGCTGCGCGGCCGGTACGACGGCCACGGCGGTCGGCACGGCGAAGTGGCCGGAGGGGCGGCGCTGCACGGCGCCGGCGGGACGGGGGACGAGCGCACCGGCCCCGGTGACGGACGGGGCGGAGGCGCCGGTGGGGGCGGAGTACACCGGCGGCGTGGGCCGCACGGTCTCCGCGTGGTCCGGGTGCTCGCCGACCACGGCCGTTTCCGAAGCCACCGGCTCGGGGGCGTTCTCGTCCGGGTCGTCCGGGTCCGCGTCCGCGGCGGCGGGAGCCTGGTCGCCCGGGGCCTGGTCGCCCGGGGCCTGGTCCTCCGACCGCTCGTCGTCCGCGCTCTGGTCATCCGCGCTCTGGTCGTCCGAGACCGTGTCGGCCTCGGCAGCCGTGTGGGGGGCGGCCGCGCGCGCGTGCTCGTCGACCGCCTCGGGCTTCCCCTGTGCTTCGTCCTCCTGCGCGGCCTCCGCGTCGCCGCCGGCGGCTGTGGCGCCGACGTCCGCGGAAGTCGCCCGCGCGGGCTCCTCCTCGGCGTGGTCCTCGATCTTCGTGGCCTTGACGCCGTCGGTGTCGAACCGGGCCAGGGCCGCCTGGGCCCGCAGGAACAGCTTGGACCCCTCGGGAGAGAAGACCGCCGAAGCCGCCGGCTCCTCCGCAGCCTCCGCGGCCTCCGCAGCGCCCTCGGCCTTCTCGGTCTCGGCGCCCGGCTCGGCGGTGGCGTCGCCGGACTCGGCAGGGTCGCCGGAATCGGCAGACTCGGCAGAGTCGTCGAACGCGGCCCCCTCGGCCGGCGCCCCGACGCCATCCGTGCCTTCGGTGCCTTCGGTGTCGTCGGCGTCCTCGGCCTCCCGCGCGACGACCGCGCCGGCCGGCTCCGCGTCCTGCGCCGCGCGCGCGGCGGGCAGCGCGGGCGTGGGCGCCGCCTCTATCTCGAGCAGTCGGCGGCCCTCCAGGGCGCTGGCCCGCTCGGTCTCGGCCGTGGCATAGCGGCGCAGCAGCGCGGCGTGCTCGTTGCGCAGGCCCGCCAGTTCGGTGCGCTTGGACCGCAGACGCTGTTCCAGCTTGACGCGCAGCTCACGTGATTCGTCGAGGTCGCTCTCCAGTTCGGCGAGCCGTTCCTCGTAGCGCCACTCGTCGCCGGCACGCGCGCGTGCCAGGTCGGCGACCTGTTTGCCGGCCTGCACGTCCCAGCGGCGCATCACGTACGCGCCGAGGATCGCCGTCGCCGCGGCGGCCGCGGCCAGACCACGGAGCGCCATCGGCTCCGTGAACACCCAGGGGCCGAGGGCGCAGACAAGGGAGACGCCTGCGATTGCCGAGGGAGGTAGCAGCCTGTGCAAAGGCGGGGAATGGCGGTGACGTCCACGTGGCATGGCCAGAAACTTACCGCGCGTAGGCGAATGTTGGCGCCCCGCCCCGCAAAAACACGGCCATACCGAAGTCTTCACAGGGCATCAGGAAACAACGCGGTCACGGAATTCGACAAGAAGCAAGATCATTTCCTGCCTGGGCGCCCCGAACAGCCCTCCTGAACCCCGGCCGAGCCACCCGGCGCCCCCGGTCTTCGACGCCCGCCAGCCCCCGCTTCAACCCCCTCCACGATCCCCGTCAACCCCCTCCTCGACGACCATCGACCCCCTGCTCGACGCCCGCGGCCCCGCCCGGCATTCGACGCCCGCCCCCTGCCTCCGCCCTTCGGCATTCGCGCCCGCCGCCCAGCCCCCGCCGCCGGGCGCCGCCCTCAGGCGCCGCTCACCGGTCGCTCAACCGCCCGCTGATCCACTCGAGCGTCGGCGGGATCTCCCGCCGCCAGGTGTTGAAGTTGTGCCCGCCGCTTTCCAGGATGATCGACGAGATCCTGGTCGTGCCCGTGGCCTTCGCCAGCCCTATGAACTTCTGCGTGGCCTTGAAGTTGGATTCTCCGACCTTGCTGCTGGTGACAAGCAACGAGGTGTCGGGAGCGGAACGATTCTTCAGAAACCAGTGCAGATCCGCCTCGTTGCGCAGGGTCGCGTTCCCGTGGAAGAGGTCGCCCGTGGTCGGATCGCTCGGCGCCTTGTAGTACGCCGACAGGCCCGCGCCCGCCCCGTAGACCTCCGGGTGGTGCATCGCCAGCTTCAGCGCGCAGTAGCCGCCCGTGGAGTCGCCGATGATGCCCCAGCTGCCGGGCTTCCTGCCCACCCGGTAGTGGGCCGTCACGGCGTCCGGCAGGTCCTTGGCGAAGAACGACTCGGTCTGCGGGCCGCCCGGGATGTCCACGCACTCGGTGTCCCGCGGCGGCGCCACCGTCGGCCGCATCATCACCAGGATCATCGGCTGCATGCGCCCGTCCTTGGCGAGCTGCCGCGCGGTACGCGGGTAGTGCAGCTTGTCCACCAGTGCCTCCGCCGTTCCGGGGTAGCCCGTGAGGACGACGGCCGCGGGGAACGTACGCGTGCGGTACTGCGGGTCGAAGTACTCCGGCGGCAGGTACACGTACGCCGGCGTGGCTATGTGTGTCGTACGTCCGTTGACGGCGACCTTCTGGATCTGTCCGCCGTACTGCGGACGCGGGCTGCCGCCGCCGTCCACGCGCCGGGTGTCGACCACCCGCAGCGGCCCCGCCGGGGCGCCGCCCGCAGCGTGGTCGACGACTACGCCCTGGTCCGTCTCCCGGCCGAACAGATCCGCCCAGCTGGCGTAGAAGCCGAACGCCTGGTTGGCGGTCAGCCCCACCGACACGAACAGCGCCAACTGGGTGGCGAGCAGCAGCCCGACCCGCCCGCTGACGGCCCGCCAGCCGGTTCGGGCAAGGCGCGGCCACAGCCATACGGTGCCGACGAACAGCAGTAAGGCGAACAGCACTGACAGCAGCAGCGTTTTGTCGCTCGTGAGCCCCATGCGGTGGTTTCCTGCCTGCTCTCCGTCCGGGATCCCGCCCGCTCCCCCCGACTCCTTCGCGAGGGCTTGTCCCGGACTTTCCTTGGCCTTTTCAGTGGCTTTGAGAAGACGAGTGAACCTCTCTCCTCAAGACACCGTCCTAGAGGGCGCAATGTCGCCGGATGCCCGAATCGGGCCCGGGTCCAAGGTCTCTCGCGGAACTACGGGATGCGATGTCTGTCACTCAAGATGGGGAAATGTCGGGCGGGGTTCCGCACCGATCAAGCCGGGTGCGGCAGATAGTGCGAGGTCCGCGCCCCGAGTCCGTCCCTGCCCTGGTCGCCCGCGCCTGTGCCCTCGTGGGCCTGCTGGATGTCGCCGGAGGCGTCTTCCCGCGGTTCAGGCACAGCCGTATGCACACCTTCGCCGAGGTGCTGCCCGGCTCGTTCGGGCCGTTCGCGGCGGCGCTGTCGCTCAGCGCCGGCGTCCTGTTGCTGCTGCTCGCCCACGGCCTCAGGCGCGGCAAGCGGCGCGCGTGGCGCGCGGCGGTGGTACTGCTCCCGGCGGGCGCCGTGGCCCAGTTCGTGTACCGGCACTCGATCGTGGGCGCGCTCATCTCGGTCGCTCTCCTGGTTCCGCTGCTGCTGCACCGCGACCAGTTCGCGGCACTGCCCGACCCGCGCAGCCGCTGGCGCGCGCTCGCCAACTTCGTCCTCATGGGCGCCGGTTCCCTCGGTCTGGGTCTGATCATCGTCAGCGTCCACCCGCGGCGCCTGATCGGCGACCCGAGCCTGGCCGATCGCATTACCCACGTGCTGTACGGCCTCTTCGGCTTCGAGGGCCCGGTCGACTACCAGGGCAACACCTCCTGGACCGTCGCCTTCTCCCTGGGCGCCCTCGGCTGGATCACCGCGGCCACCACGATCTACCTGGCCTTCCGCCCCGAGCACCCGGCCGCCCGCCTCACGGAGGAGGACGAGGTGCGCCTGCGTGCCCTGCTGGACAAGCACGGGCGCCGCGACTCCCTGGGCCACTTCGCGCTGCGCCGCGACAAGGCCGTGGTCTTCTCGCCCAGCGGGAAGGCGGCCGTGACCTACCGCGTCGTCTCCGGCGTGATGCTCGCCAGCGGCGACCCCATCGGCGACGTCGAGGCCTGGCCCGGCGCCATCGAACGCTTCATGGACGAGGCCAAGGCCCACTCCTGGACGCCCGCCGTCATGGGCTGCTCGGAGACGGGCGGCGAGGTGTGGACCCGTGAGACCGGCCTCGACGCCCTCGAGCTGGGTGACGAGGCGGTGGTGGACGTGGCGGATTTCTCCCTGGCCGGCCGCGCGATGCGCAACGTGCGCCAAATGGTCAAACGCATCGAACGCGCCGGTTACGAGACCCGGGTACGGCGCGTCCGTGACCTCGGCGAGGCCGAACTGGAGCGCATCCGGCGGGCCTCCGAGGACTGGCGCGGCACCGACACCGAGCGCGGCTTCTCGATGGCCCTGGGCCGCATCGGTGACGCCGCCGACGGGGACTGCCTCATCGCCACCGCGCACAAGGCCGACGAGGTCCCCGGCGAGTACGGCGACCTGAAGGCGATCCTGCACTTCGTGCCCTGGGGCCCGGACGGCGCCTCCCTGGACCTGATGCGCCGCGACCGCTCGGCCGACCCGGGCATGAACGAACTCCTGATCGTCGCCGCACTCCAGGCCGCCCCGAAGTTCGGCATCGCGCGCGTGTCGCTGAACTTCGCCATGTTCCGCGCGGCGCTGGCCCGCGGCGAGAAGATCGGCGCGGGCCCGGTCCTGCGGGCCTGGCGCGGGCTGCTGGTGTTCCTGTCCCGCTGGTTCCAGATCGAGTCGCTGTACAAGTTCAACGCCAAGTTCCAGCCGCGCTGGGAGCCCCGCTTCGTCGTCTACCGGGCCTCCGGCGACCTTCCCCGCATCGGCTTCGCCGCCATGCAGGCCGAGGGCTTCGTCAGCCTCGCCCTCCCGCTGCCGCGCTTCCTGCGCCGCCGCTCCACAGCGGCACGCGTGTGTACGCACGCGGTGGCGGAGAGGGACGTACGCGCGGCGTAGGCGCGGCGGTGCCGGTGCCGGCCGGCGTACTCCCGGGCCAGTCGCCGGGCCCGCATCGAGCCGAGCGCCGCCCGGGCGGCCGGACCCGCGCCACGAGACCGGCCCGGGTGGCGGCCCCGCCCCCTCCCGGCTCCGGGGCTTCCACCCGGGCCGCACCGCGGCAGGGCCCCCTGCTGGGCCTACGCTGAACGCATGAGCAAGCAGAGCGGACGCGGGCGCGTCGCCGGCCTTCCGGAATGGGACCGCTGCGCGGTCATGGGAGTCGTCAACGTGACCCCCGACTCCTTCTCCGACGGCGGCCGCTGGTTCGACACGACGGCCGCCGTCAAGCACGGCCTCCAGCTCGTCGCCGAGGGCGCGGACCTGGTGGACGTCGGCGGCGAGTCCACCCGCCCCGGCGCCAGCCGGGTCGACGAGACCGAGGAGCTCCGCCGGGTCATCCCCGTGGTCCGGGGCCTCGCCTCCGAGGGTGTCGTCGTCTCCGTCGACACGATGCGCGCCTCCGTCGCGGCCCAGGCCCTGGCGGCCGGTGCCGCCCTCGTCAACGACGTCAGCGGCGGCCTCGCCGACCCGGCGATGATCCCGGCCGTCGCGGACGCGGGTGCCCCCTTCGTCGTCATGCACTGGCGCGGCTTCCTCGAGGGCGGCAACGTCCGAGGCGTCTACGCCGATGTCGTCGCCGAGGTCGTGGACGAACTCCACGCGCGTGTGGAAGCCGTCCTGGCGGGCGGCGTCTCCCCCGACCGCATCGTCGTCGACCCGGGTCTGGGCTTCTCCAAGGAGGCCGATCAGGACCTCTCCCTGCTGGCCCACCTCGACCGGCTGCACGCCCTCGGCCACCCGCTGCTCGTCGCGGCCTCCCGCAAGCGGTTCCTCGGCCGTGTCCTGGCCGGCCCGGAGGGCGCGCCACCGCCCGCGCGCGAGCGCGACGCCGCCACCGCCGCCGTCTCGGCCCTCGCCGCGGAGGCAGGCGCCTGGGCGGTCCGCGTGCACGAGGTGCGCGCGACGGCGGACGCGGTACGGGTCGCCCGTGCCGTGGAGGGGGCGCGCGAGGAAGGCAACGCGCCCGGCGCGAGCGCACCACGCCCGGCGCACACCCCCACGGGCGAACCTGCGCCCCCGGACGCGCACCGCGGCGGGCACGGCCCGAGCGGCGCAGAAGGAGTCCGGTGAGCGCCCCCCACACCGACGTCGAACAGGTCGAAGCCGCCAACACCGCCTTCTACGAGGCACTGGAGCAAGGCGACTTCGACGGGGTGTCCGCGCTCTGGCTCACCCCGGCCGACCTGGGCGTGGACGAGACGTACCACGACCCGGCGGACGTCGGCGTGATCTCCTGCGTGCACCCCGGCTGGCCCGTGCTCACCGGCCGGGGCGACGTGCTGCGGTCGTACGCGCTGATCATGGCGAACACCGACTACATCCAGTTCTTCCTCACCGATGTGCATGTCTCCGTCACCGGCGACACCGCGCTGGTGAACTGCACCGAGAACATCCTCAGCGGCGGCCCGGCGCCGGAGGACGGCGAGGAACTCGGGCCGCTCGTCGGCCAGCTGGTGGTCGCCACAAACGTGTTCCGGCGTACCTCCGACGGATGGAAGTTGTGGTCGCACCACGCCTCCCCGGTGTTGACGGAGAACGACGAAGCCGACGGTCCCGAAGACCCCGAGAGCGACGAGAACCCCTCCTGAGCGGGTAGGCGGAGCACAGGGAGGGTGCAGGAAGCCCCGAGATGACCCACAGGGACCAAGAAGTGGTTGGAATCACGAACCCGTGGGTAGGGGCGGCTACCAGCCTGTGAGCAGCCGGGTTCCCGTAGGGAGACACCCGGTGAAAAGTCCTGGATCCGGCCCGGGCCACGGTGGCCGGAGCCCGGGTCTGTCAGTGCTCGCGGGTAGATTCGTTCGAGGCCGGGGTGGCGCCCGCACCCGGACGCACCGGCCGAAACCGACGACTGCAGGAGTGATTCGCGTGGATCGTGTCGCGCTGCGCGGCCTGAAGGCCCGCGGGTACCACGGCGTGTTCCCCAAGGAACGCGAGGAGGGCCAGACCTTCATCGTGGACCTCGTCCTGGGCCTGGACACCCGACCGGCCGCGGCCGACGACGACCTGGCGAAGACCGTCCACTACGGCATCGTGGCGGAGGAGGTCGTGGCCGTCGTCCAGGGCGATCCCGTCGACCTCATCGAGACGCTCGCCGAGCGCATCGCCCAGGCCTGTCTGAAGCACGAAGGGGTCCAGGAGGTCGAGGTCTGCGTCCACAAACCGGACGCGCCGATCACGGTCCCCTTCGACGACGTGACCGTCACCATCATCCGGAGCCGAGTATGACCGCGTTCTTCACCGAGGGTCAGAGCGACCCGACCGTACAGCCGGTACCCGCCTCCGTCGTGGAGAAGGTCGACGCCGCCGACACCACCCTGCACAACCCCCAGCGGGCCGTGATCGCCCTCGGCTCCAACCTGGGCAACCGCCTGGAGACCCTCCAGGGCGCCATCGACGCCCTCGAGGACACCCCCGGCGTACGCATCAAGGCCGTCTCCCCGGTGTACGAGACAAAGCCGTGGGGCGTCGAGCCCGGCAGCCAGCCCTCGTACTTCAACGCGGTGGTCCTGCTGAAGACGACCCTCCCGCCGTCCTCCCTGCTGGAGCGGGCGCACGCGGTCGAGGAGGCCTTCCACCGGGTGCGCGACGAACGCTGGGGCGCGCGCACGCTCGACGTCGACATCGTCGCGTACGCCGACGTCGTCAACGACGACCCGGATCTCACGCTCCCCCACCCCCGCGCCCACGAACGCGCCTTCGTCCTCGCCCCCTGGCACGACGTGGAGCCCGAGGCCCAGCTGCCCGGCCGCGGCACGGTCGCCGGTCTTCTCGACACCGTGACCCGCGAGGGCGTCGCGGCGCGCAAGGACCTGGAACTCCACCTGCCCGAGTAGTCGTTAAGGTCGACAGGACCACTGCCCGCGGGATGCCCATGCCCGCGGGCTCGGGGGAGTTGAAGGGACACCGTGAGAGAGCTGCGCATCAGGGTGCTGGCCGGCGTGTTCGGCGTGGCCGCGATCCTGTCCTGGGCCGGAGCCCGCCTGTGGAACTCGATCGGGACCCTCCCCAGCGTCCCGCTGGCCGCGCCCATCGTCCTCACCCTGATCGCCGTGGTGCTCACGGCCACCGCGCTGTCGCTGCGCGCCCGGCTCAAGGCCCAGCGTGAGCGCCGTCCCGAGGCCAAGGGCGTCGACCCGCTGATGGCGGCCCGCGCGGTCGTGTTCGGCCAGTCCAGCGCCCTGGTGGCCGCCCTCGTCTCCGGCATGTACGGCGGGACGGGCGTCTTCCTGCTGGAGTCCCTGGACATCCCCGCCCGCCGCGACCAGGCCATCTACGCCGGTTTCTCGGTCCTGGCGGGCATCGCGGTCATAGCGGCGGCCATCTTCCTGGAGCGCGTCTGCAAGCTGCCCGAGGACGACGACCAGGACAAGGGCGCGACGTCACCGGCGTGACGTCCCCCGGCTGAGCGCAGGCCTCGTCAGGGCTCAGCGCGCCATGATCAGGCTCATCGCCTCGTTGCGCGTCGCCGCGTCCCGCAGCTGCCCCCGCACCGCCGAGGTGATGGTCTTGGCGCCGGGCTTGCGGATGCCCCGCATGGACATGCACATGTGCTCGCACTCGATGACGACGATCACCCCACGCGGCTCCAGGATCTCCATCAGGGAGTCTGCGATCTGCGTGGTGAGACGTTCCTGCACCTGGGGACGGCGCGCGTAGACGTCCACGAGCCGGGCCAGCTTGGACAGGCCCGTGATCTTCCCGGTGGTGGACGGGATGTAGCCGACATGGGCGACGCCCCTGAAGGGCACCAGATGGTGTTCACACGTGCTGAACACCTCGATGTCCTTCACGAGCACCATCTCGTCGTGCCCGAGGTCGAAGGTGGTCGTCAGCACGTCCTCGGGCTCTTGCCACAGCCCCGCGAATATCTCCTTGTACGCCCGCGCCACCCGCGCCGGCGTCTCCCGGAGGCCCTCGCGGTCCGGATCCTCACCGACCGCGATCAGCAGTTCGCGTACGGCGTTCTCGGCGCGCTTCTCGTCGAACTCGCCGATGGCGCCCTCGCCGTCCAGCGTCACGGGGTCGGTCATGTGGTGCCTCGTTCCTGTGCGGGTCACGCGTGTGGGTCACGCGCCTCATCGCGGCATGGAAGACATCAGACGAAAAATGCCGCGCCCCCCAGGCTAGAACCTGGGGGGCGCGGCATCCATTCCGGGCCTGGTGGGGCTCCCGGGAGCCGAATCAGCTCTCGGGGCGGTCCTCCGGGGCCGGCTCGGTCACCGGGGTGGGCTCCACCACGGTGGACTTCGCCGTGGAGATCGCCGGAGTCGCGCCGTTGGCGCCGTTCGTCAGTGCGAGCTCCCGGGGGGAGAGCACCGGCGGACGGGTGGACGGCGTGCGCCGCGAAGAACCGGTCCAGGCGGGCCGGGCCGGGCGCTTGACGATGGCGGAGAAGACCTCGGCGATCTGCTCCTTGTTCAGCGTCTCCTTCTCGAGCAGCTGAAGCACCAGGTTGTCGAGGACATCGCGGTTCTCGACCAGGATCTCCCAGGCCTCGTTGTGAGCGGTCTCGATCAGCTTCTTGACTTCCTCGTCCACCAGCGCGGCGACCTCTTCCGAGTAGTCGCGCTGGTGAGCCATCTCACGGCCGAGGAACGGCTCCGTGTTGTCGCCGCCGAACTTGATCGCGCCCAGTCGCTCGGTCATGCCGTACTGGGTGACCATCGCGCGGGCCGTGGCGGTGGCCTTCTCGATGTCGTTCGCGGCGCCGGTGGTCGGGTCGTGGAAGACCAGTTCCTCGGCGGCGCGACCGCCCAGCATGTAGGCCAGCTGGTCGAGCATCTCGTTGCGCGTGGTCGAGTACTTGTCCTCGTCCGGCAGGACCATCGTGTAGCCGAGGGCCCGTCCGCGCGACAGGATCGTGATCTTGTGGACCGGGTCGGAGTTCGGGGAAGCCGCCGCGACCAGGGCGTGGCCGCCCTCGTGGTACGCGGTGATCTTCTTTTCCTTGTCCGACATGATCCGGGTCCGCTTCTGCGGGCCCGCCACGACGCGGTCGATGGCCTCGTCCAGCGAGTGGTTGTCGATGAGCTTCTTGTCGCTGCGCGCCGTGAGGAGCGCCGCTTCGTTGAGCACGTTCGACAGGTCCGCGCCGGTGAAGCCCGGGGTGCGGCGGGCGACGGCCGACAGGTCGACGTCCGGAGCGACCGGCTTGCCCTTCTGGTGAACCTTGAGGATCTCCAGACGGCCCTGCATGTCCGGACGGTCGACCGCGATCTGGCGGTCGAAACGGCCGGGACGCAGCAGCGCGGGGTCGAGGATGTCGGGACGGTTCGTGGCGGCGATGAGGATCACGCCGCCCTTGACGTCGAAGCCGTCCATCTCGACGAGCAGCTGGTTCAGCGTCTGCTCGCGCTCGTCGTGACCACCGCCGAGGCCGGCGCCGCGATGGCGGCCGACCGCGTCGATCTCGTCGACGAAGACGATCGCCGGGGCGTTCGCCTTGGCCTGCTCGAAGAGGTCACGGACCCGGGAGGCACCGACACCGACGAACATCTCGACGAAGTCGGAACCGGAGATCGAGTAGAAGGGAACACCCGCCTCGCCGGCGACGGCACGCGCGAGAAGCGTCTTGCCGGTACCGGGCGGGCCGTACAGGAGTACGCCCTTGGGAATCTTGGCGCCGACGGCCTGGAACTTCGCCGGTTCCTGGAGGAACTCCTTGATCTCGTGGAGTTCCTCGACGGCCTCGTCAGAGCCCGCGACGTCGGCGAAAGTCGTCTTCGGGGTGTCCTTGGTGATGAGCTTCGCCTTGGACTTCCCGAAGTTCATGACTCGGGAGCCGCCGCCCTGCATCTGATTCATCAGGAACAGGAAGACGACCACGATGAGGACGAAGGGGAGCAGGGACAGCAGAATCCCGACGAAGGCGTTCTGCTTCGTCGGCGAGACTGTGTATCCGTCCGGGATCTGCTTGTCCTGGTACTTGGTCTGCAGCGTGTTGGCAATGGTCACGCCTTGGTCGCCGATGTAGCTCGCCTGGATCTTCGAGCTGTCCTTGACCTTTTCGCCGTCCTTGAGCGTGACCTTGATGGTCTGCTCGTCACCGGTGGTGAGCTTGGCCGACTCGACCTTGTTGTCGTTGATCGCTGCAATGACCTGGCCGGTGTCCACCGTCTTGTAGCCGCCGGACGAGCCGACGACCTGCATCAACACGACCACGGCAAGGACGGCCAGCACGATCCACATGACCGGCCCACGGAAGTATCGCTTCACGTCCATCCATACGGAGCGGTGTCGCCCCGTCCCTCCTGCCATAGTGAGTTTGATAAGACAGTTCTTCTGACGGTACCCCAGCTTTGTCGCGCAAAGCCGCACGGTACGGCTGGCGCACCCGTCTGCATGCTCCAACGGCGAAAGGGCCGCCGGGGTTCCCGATCTTCGTACGGGGCTTGGGCCCTTCGGGTTTCAGCCGCCGTAGACGTGGGGCGCGAGCGTACCGACGAACGGGAGGTTGCGGTACTTCTCGGCGTAGTCGAGGCCGTAGCCGACGACGAACTCGTTGGGGATGTCGAAGCCGACCCACTCGACGTCGATGGCGACCTTGGCGGCCTCGGGCTTGCGCAGCAGCGTGCACACCTTGAGGGTGGCGGGCTCGCGCGAGCCGAGGTTGGAGATCAGCCAGGACAGCGTCAGACCGGAGTCGATGATGTCCTCGACGATCAGGACGTGACGGCCCTTGATGTCGGTGTCCAGGTCCTTGAGGATCCGCACGACACCGGAGGACTGGGTGCCCGCGCCGTAGGACGACACGGCCATCCAGTCCATGGTGACGGGGGTGGACAGGGATCGGGCGAGGTCGGCCATGACCATCACGGCGCCCTTGAGGACACCGACGATGAGCAGGTCCTTGCCCGCGTACTCCGCGTCGATCTTCGCAGCCAGCTCTACCAGCTTCGCGTCGATCTCTTCCTTGGTGATGAGCACCTCTTTGAGGTCGGTGCCCATGTCTTTCGCGTCCACCCGCATCACTTTCGGTTGTCCCACCAGCCACCGAGACCGCCCACGACCACGTAAGCGGTCCTGCCGGAGGGCCCGGATTCAGCCTTGCCGAATCACCAGTCTGCCACCCTGGCGCTGGGCGACGACTTTGCCGGGGAGATTGATGACCCCCTGGCCGCGCCAACCGGTGATCAGCCGGTCGACCTCCTCGATGTGCCGGGCGAAGAGGGAACCGGCCGGAGCACCCGCCTCGATGGCGGCGCGGCGCAGGATCCGACGGCGTACGGCGGGCGGCAGGGCGTAGAGCTTGGCGCACTCCAGAAGACCGGCGGCGTCCCGTACGGAGGCCTCGGCCTGGCCCGCCCAGGCGTCGAGGGCGTCGGCGTCGTCACGGGAGAGCTGGGCCGTTCGGGCGAGCGCCTCGACGACGCCCTTGCCGAGGGCCTTCTCCAGGGCGGGCAGCCCCTCGTGGCGCAGCCGGGAGCGGGTGTAGGCCGGGTCGGCGTTGTGCGGGTCGTCCCAGACGGGCAGGGACTGGACCATGCAGGCCTTGCGGGCGGTCTGCCGGTCGAGCCGGAGGAAGGGGCGGCGATAGCGGCCGTCGGCCCCCGAGACCGCCGCCATCCCGGACAGTGAGCGGATGCCGGAGCCGCGGGCGAGGCCGAGCAGGACGGTTTCGGCCTGGTCGTCGCGGGTGTGGCCGAGCAGGATCGCGGCGGCGCCGTGGCGGACGGCGGCGGCGTCGAGGGCGGCGTAGCGCGCGTCGCGGGCCGCGGCCTCGGGCCCGCCTTCGCGGCCGACGGTCACGGCCGTCGCCTCCACGGGATCGAGGCCGAGTTCGCGCAGGCGCAGGACGACTTCCTCGGCGCGCAGGTCGGAACCGGGCTGGAGGCCGTGGTCGACGGTGACACCGCCGGCCCGGATGCCGAGCCGGGGCGCCTCGAAGGCGAGGGCGGAGGCGAGCGCCATGGAGTCGGCGCCACCGGAGCACGCCACGAGCACGAGCGGCGGTGCCGGTCGCTCGTGGGAGCCCGTGTCGGGGGTGGGGTGGTCGTTGAGGATGTCGTGGAGTACGCGGCGGACCGCCAGGCGTATCGCCGCGACCGCAGGATGGGGACCCACTGTCCGGTTCCCTTCATGAAGTTGTCGGGGGTGAACCCGAGGTTCGGTCACGCAGAGTGTGTAGATGGTGACAGAACCGGGGCGTTCCCCGAGCATTGCACGCCTGCCCAGGGCTCACGGTCCCTCGGACGGGTGATTGAAGGGGCGTTCTCCTGCCGTCGGCCGGATTCGTTCATCGCCGTTCTGGCGGGTTCATGACTCGGCCTTGCGGTGCACTCGCGTGACCCACTCCGCCGGCTTGGCGATCTCGGCCTTGGTCGGAAGTGTGTTCGGGGAGGTCCAAACGCGGTTGAAGCCGTCCATGCCCACCTGGTCGACGACGGCCCGTACGAAGCGCTCGCCGTCCCGGTACTGCTTGAGCTTGGCGTCCAGGCCCAGCAACTTCCGCAGGGCGATGTCCAGTCGGGAGGCGCCCTTGGCGCGGCGCTGCTGGAACTTCTCGCGGATCTCGGCGACGGACGCCACGACTTCCGGGCCCACTCCGTCCATGACGAAGTCGGCGTGTCCCTCCAGGAGGGACATCACGGCGGTGAGGCGGGCGAGGATCTCCCGCTGGGCCGGCGTCTGCACCAATTCGACCAGGGAACGGCCGCCGTCGTCCTCCTCGCCCTCGGGCCGGCCGCCGGCCAGGGACTGGGCCGCTTCCCTGACCCGCTCCAGGAACGTCATGGGGTCGACGTCGGTCTCGCCCAAGAACGACTGGATTTCACCCTCGAGGTGGTCCCGCAGCCAGGGCACGGCCGAGAACTGGGTGCGGTGCGTCTCCTCGTGGAGGCACACCCACAGCCGGAAGTCGTGCGGCTCCACGTCGAGTTCGCGTTCCACGTGGACGATGTTCGGCGCGACGAGCAGCAGCCGGCCGCCGCCGTTGGCCCCGGCGGGGAGCGCGCGGGTGGCGGGGGCGAAGGTCTCGTACTGGCCGAGGACGCGGGAGGACAGGAAGGACAGCAGCATGCCCAGTTCGACGCCGGTGACCTTGCCGCCGACGGCGCCGAGGACCGCGCCGCCGGGGGTGTTGCCGCGCCGTTCCTGCATCTTGTCGAGGAGCGGTTTGAGGATCTCGCGGAAGCCCGCCACGTTCGCCGCCACCCAGCCCGGGCGGTCGACGACGAGGACCGGCGTGTCGTGGACGTCCTCGGTGCCCATACGAGTGAAGCCCCGGACGTGTCCCTCCGAGGCCTTGGCGTGTCGGCGCAGTTCCGCGACGACGGCTCGCGCCTCGTCGCGGCTGACCTCGGGTCCCGGCCGCACGAGCCGGGTCGCGGTCGCCACCGCGAGATTCCAGTCGACCATCCCCGAAGAAGCAGCGCCACCGTTGCTCGTCATGCGTCAACCGTACGTGAGCGCCGCCGTTGGGGGCAGGCCGCGGGAGACCGTTCAGGGAGATGTCAGGGTCGGGGCCGGGGGCGGCTCGGGGGTGCCGGGCCGCGCCGCTCAGCGGCAGCCGCACCCCGCCAGCGCCGTCGCCGCCCGGTCCAGCGCCACCTGGGCCGCCGCCGGATCGGTCGTGCCGGCGGCCAGCAGGGCGAACGCGAGGAGGCGGCCGTCCTGGTCGACGACCGTGCCGGCGAGGGTGTTCACGCCGGTCAGGGTGCCGGTCTTGGCGCGCACGACGCCGGCCGCGCCCTCCGTGTAGCGGCTGGTGAGAGTGCCGGTGAAACCGGCGACGGGAAGGCCGGTGAGGACGGGGCGCAGGTCGGGGCGGCCGGCGTCACCGGCCTTGACCAGGAGGGCGGTCAGGAGGTTCGCCGTGAGCCGGTCCTCGCGGTCGAGACCGCTGCCGTCCTTGATCCGGACGCCGGTCAACGGCAGTCCGAGCTTCTTCAGTTGCGCCTGGACGGCCTTGCCGGCACCTGCGAAGTCGGCGCGGACACCGGTCGCGACGGCGGTCTGGCGGGCGAGGGCCTCGGCGATGTCGTTGTCGCTGTTGGTCAGCATCCGTTCGACCAGGACGGACAGCGGGGGCGAGGAGACCGTGGCGAGGGTCGTCGCGCGCGTGGTGGCCTTGGACGGTCCGGGGGCCGAGGTCTTGATGCCGGCGGCCTTCAGGAACTCGGCGAACTTGCGGGTCGCGTCGGCCGCCGGATCGCTCACGCGGGTCGTCGGCCCGCTGGTGGAGTCGTCGGTGCGGCCCTCGTCGGCGGACAGGGCGGTGACGGCGGCGAGGTTGGGGTTGACCCCGATGGGGTGAACCTGGGTTCCGGCGAACAGCGTCGTGTCGTACGAGAGCGTCACCCGGGTGAGGCCGCGCTTCTTCAGGGCGGCCGCCGTGGAAGCGGCGAGGGTGCGCAGGTCGGCCCAGCCCCCGGCGTCCGCGCGGGCCGTGAGGGTGGGGTCGCCGCCGCCGACGAGGACGACTTCCCTGGTGCCGGCTTCCAGCGCGGCGCGGGTGGTGAGGCGGTGCTCGCCGCCCATCGCGGAGAGCGCGGCGACCGCGGTGGCGATCTTCGTCGTGGACGCCGGGGTCAGCGCCTCGTCGGCCCCGGAGCCGTACAGCCGCTTGCCGGTGGCCACGTCGACGACCACAGCGGTCCGCCGGGCGCCGAGGGCCGGATCGCCCAGGAGGGGGCCCAGGACGCCCGAGAGGCCCGTGCCGGTCGGCAGGGCGTCCGGGGCGGACTTCACGGCGTTGGTGGCGCTCCCCAGGCCCGCGAGGACGGAGGCGGCGCTCGGCGCGGGCCGCGGCGCTCCGGCCGCCGTGTCGGAGGTATCGGACGAATCGTCCGTACGGCCGTGATCTGTGCCACCCACCTGTTCCAGGGCGACGGCCCGGTCCCGCTCGGCCGTACGCTGACCGGTGGAGTCCCAGGGGCCGGCGGCGGTCACCACACCGGCGGCCAGCGCCAGCCCGGCGGTCGCCGCACCCGCGGTGTACTGCCACGACCTGGTGTTCGGACCGGCCTTCGTGATTCGCTCGAGCTGCGGCTTGGCCGCCTGTGTGAGCCGTGCGACCTGCGGCTTCGCGGCCGCCGCCACACGTGCGAGACGAGGCCTTACGATCCCTGCGGCCCGTGCCAGACGCGGTCGAACGGCGTCCGTGACCCGCACCACGTGCGGTCTCACGGCCCGCCAAGGCCTCAGCTCTGGCACGAACACCAGCCCCTTTCGCGATCACACTGCGGCGTGAGGGACACTTAACCACCAGAACTATGTGTTGATCATGGAGGAGCCACCGGTGGAGTTCGACGTCACGATCGAGATCCCGAAGGGTTCGCGGAACAAGTACGAGGTGGACCACGAGACCGGTCGGATCCGCCTGGACCGTCGACTCTTCACCTCGACCGCCTACCCGACCGACTACGGATTCGTCGAGAACACTCTCGGCGAGGACGGTGACCCGCTGGACGCGCTGGTCATCCTGGACGAGCCGACGTTCCCGGGCTGTCTGATCCGCTGCCGCGCGATCGGCATGTTCCGGATGACGGACGAGGCCGGCGGCGACGACAAGCTGCTGTGCGTCCCGTCGACCGACCCGCGCGTGGAGCACCTGCGGGACATCCACCACGTGTCGGAGTTCGACCGTCTGGAGATCCAGCACTTCTTCGAGGTCTACAAGGACCTGGAGCCCGGCAAGTCCGTCGAGGGCGCCGACTGGGTGGGCCGCACCGACGCCGAGGCCGAGATCGAGCGGTCCTACAAGCGTTTCAAGGACCAGGGCGGCCACTGAGGCCTCTGTCGCCTGATGCCGCCGGAAGGGTCGCACGCGTACGCGTGCGGCCCTTCCGTGCGTCTGTGCGCATACTGAGGCCTGTACGGAACGTGTCGTTCAGGGAGCGTTGCTGAGTGTCGGAGGCGGAGGACCGCAAACCGCAGTCGGACGAGGCGAGGAGCGGGTTCGACCCCGAGATCACGTCCGAGTTCGCGATCCCGGCGGGGCTGGCCGCCCCCAGAACCGGCGGTGAGCCGGAGACCACGTCGGAGTTCGCCGTCCCAAGCGGGCTGGACGTGGGCCCGCCCGCCGCCGCGGAGGGCGAGGGATCGGCGTTCAGCCTGCCGAGCACGTACAGCGCCCGGCAGGCCCCGTCGGCCTTCACACCGGCCGAAGGCGTGCCGGTGGTGAGTCTGATCAAGGACCTGCCCTGGCAGGACCGGATGCGCACGATGCTGCGGATGCCGGTGGCCGACCGGCCCGCGCCGGAGCCGGGGCCGAAGGCGGAGGAGGGCGGCCCGGCCGTCCCGCGCGTGCTCGACCTGACGTTGCGTATCGGCGAGCTGCTGCTCGCGGGCGGCGAGGGCGCCGAGGACGTGGAAGCCGCGATGTTCGCGGTCTGCCGCTCCTACGGGCTCGACCGCTGCGAACCGAACGTCACCTTCACGCTGCTGTCGATCTCCTACCAGCCGTCGCTGGTGGAGGACCCGGTGACGGCGTCCCGGACGGTCCGCCGCCGAGGCACCGACTACACGCGCCTGGCGGCCGTCTTCCGGCTCGTGGACGACCTGAGCGACCCGGAGAGCCATCTCTCCCTGGAAGAGGCCTACCGGCGGCTCGCGGAGATGCGCCGCAACCGGCATCCGTACCCGGGCTGGGTGCTGACCTCGGCGAGCGGGCTGCTCGCGGGCGCGGCCTCGGTGCTGGTCGGCGGCGACCTCGTCGTGTTCGTGGCGGCGGCGCTCGGCGCGATGCTCGGCGACCGGCTGGCGTGGCTCTGCGCGGGACGCGGGCTGCCGGAGTTCTACCAGTTCCTGGTCGCCGCGATGCCGCCGGCCGCGATAGGCATCGCGCTGACGCTGGCGGACGTCGAGGTGAAAGCGTCCGCGGTGATCACCGGTGGGCTGTTCGCGCTGCTGCCCGGACGGGCGCTGGTGGCGGGCGTCCAGGACGGCCTGACCGGTTTCTACATCACCGCGGCCGCGCGCCTGCTGGAGGTCATGTACTTCTTCGTGGGCATCGTGGCGGGCGTGCTGGTGATGCTCTACGTCGGTGTGCAGCTCGGCGCGCATCTCAATCCCGACGCGGCCCTGGGGATCACCAAGCGGCCGCTGTGGCAGATCGGCGCGTCGATGCTGCTGTCGTTGACCTTCGCGGTGCTGCTTCAGCAGGAACGATCCACCGTGCTGGCCGTCACCCTGAACGGCGGTGTGGCGTGGTCGGTGTACGGCGCGATGCACTACGCCGGGGAGATCTCGCCGGTCGCCTCCACGGCCGTCGCGGCGGGCGTGGTGGGCCTGTTCGGGCAGTTGCTGTCGCGCTACCGGTTCGCTTCCGCCCTGCCGTACACGACCGCCGCGATCGGGCCCCTGCTGCCGGGATCGGCGACCTACTTCGGGCTGCTGGCCATCGCGCAGAACGAGGTGGACGCGGGGCTGGTGTCGATCACCAAGGCCGCGGCACTGGCGATGGCCATCGCGATCGGCGTGAACCTCGGGTCCGAGATCTCGCGGCTGTTCCTGCGGATCGGCTCCGCCGAGAAGCGGCGGGCCGCCAAGCGGACGCGGGGCTTCTGAGCCTCTAGTAGCCCTGGTTGTCGTAGGGGTACTGGCCGTTCTGCTGAGCGCCGTACGGCTGCTGCTGGGGCTGCTGTTGGGGCTGCTGCTGCCAGTCCTGGGGGTACTGCTGCTGGTGCGGGTACGGCTGCTGCTGGGGGTACTGCTGCTGACCGTAGTAGTCGTGCTGTTCAGCCTGCCCCTGGTTCTGGTTCTGGCCGTGCCCCTGGTTCTGACCGTGGCCGTGGCCCTGGTTCTGGCCCTGGTTGCCGTACTGGTACTGCTGGTCGTGCTGGTCGATCCGGCGGAGCTGGGTCGTCGCGTCGTCCATGACCGGGGGCTGCTGGTGGGGCTGGTGCTGCTGCCCGGGAGTCTGCGACGGGGTCTGCTGCGGGTCCTTCTTGGCCTTCGAGCGGGCTCGCAGGAACTCGATGATGATCGGGACCACGGAGACGAGAACGATCAGGATGAGGATCGCTTCGATGTTCTTCTTGACGAAGTCGATGTTGCCCAGCCAGGAGCCGAGCAGGGTGACGCCCGCGCCCCACAGGACGCCGCCGATGACGTTGAAGACCAGGAAGGAGCGGTACCGCATGCCGCTGACGCCGGCGATGATCGGTGTGAAGGTGCGCACGATGGGCACGAAGCGGGCCAGGACCAGGGACTTCGGGCCGTACTTCTCGAAGAACTCGTTCGCCTTGGTGACGTTCTCCTGCTTGAAGAGCCGGGAGTCCGGTCGGTTGAAGAGCGACGGGCCGACCTTCTTGCCGAACATGTAACCCGCCTGGTCGCCCAGGATCGCGGCGACGCAGATCAGCGCGACCGCGCCCCACAGCGGGAAGTCCAGCTGGTTCGACGTGATCAGCAGTCCTGCGGTGAACAGCAGGGAGTCACCGGGCAGGAAGAACCCGATCAGCAGGCCGGACTCCGCGAAGACGATGAGCAACAGGCCCCAGAGACCGAAGTTGTCGAGCAGGTAGTTGGGGTCGAGCCAGCTCGGTCCGAGGGCGATCGTCGTCACGGTTCCGGGCTCCTGATGGGTGGGGGAAGGGTACGGCGTCCATGGTGCAGCCGCACAAAGCTATCAACGCAATGTGTCCGCCCCAGGTTCCACGGATGTCTCCGGGATGCACTGTGGGCCCGCTGGGACGAAGCTGTGAGCCATGGGCATCGAAGACTACGGTGGCGGGCAGGGCCCCGAGCCGGACGTACTGGTCGTCACCACGAACGACGTACCCGGGTTCCGCGTGGACAAGGTCATCGGCGAGGTCTTCGGGCTGACGGTGCGCTCACGGCACCTGGGCAGCCAGATCGGCGCGGGCCTCAAGTCGATGATCGGCGGTGAGCTCAAGGGCTTGACGAAGACCCTCGTCGAAACCCGCAACCAGGCCATGGAGCGCCTCGTCGAGCAGGCACGCGCGCGGGGAGCCAACGGCGTGCTGATGTTCCGCTTCGACGTGACGGAGGCGGCGGAGGTGGGCACCGAGGTGTGCGCCTACGGAACCGCGGTGGTGCTGGTCCGGGAGTAGCCCGCGAGTCCTCGATCTCCCGGGCGCCCGGACCAGGACCCGGTGCGCCGTCACCCGCTCGCCGCCTCAAGGCGCCTCAAGGCGTCTCAAGGCGTCTCGCTGCGCCTTACTGCGCCGCCTTGTGCCGCCCTACGCCGTCCGCCGGGCCGCGTTCGCCGTGATCGCCTCCTTGAGGTGCTCGGCGAGGCCCGGGCGCATCGCGTCGTAGAAGGCCTTGAAGCGCTCGTCGGAGACGTACATCTCGCCCAGACAGCGGTGCGTCTCGTACGGGCAGTCGTAGAACCACCTGCTGATGTGCTGCCGGTGTTCCTCGGCCATGCCCATCGCCGCGTCGCCGGTCGGCGGCTCACCGGCGGACATGAGGCCCTCGTAGCGCGCGCCCCAGTCGGCGACCTCGTCCTGCATGCGCTTCCAGTCGTCCTTCGTGTAGCGGGCGGCGCGGCGCTGCGACTCCGCGTAGGCCTCGGTGCCGCCCCAGCGCTGTTCCGCCTCTTCGGCGTACCGCTCCGGGTCCTTGTCGCCGAAGACCTCGAACCGTTCCTCGGGCGTGAGGTTGATGCCCATCTCGCGTGCCTCCATCGCGTGTTCCACGGCCGCGGCCATCTTCTGCAGCTGCTCGATCCGGGCGGTCAGCAGTTCGTGCTGCCGGCGCAGGTGCGCGCGCGGGTCGGCCGCCGGATCGTCGAGCAGGGCCGCGACGTCCTCGAGCGGGAAGCCGAGCTCGCGGTAGAACAGGATCCGCTGGAGCCGGTCGAGGTCGGCGTCGTCGTAGCGCCGGTGGCCCGCGTGGCTGCGCCCGCCGGGGACGAGCAGGCCGATGTCGTCGTAGTGGTGCAGCGTGCGCACCGTGACACCGGCGAATCCGGCGACCTGTCCTACCGAGTAGCTCACTTCGTCCGCTCCCTTCTCGTACGTGCTCCACGGTGCGTCCTCACGCCGCGTGAGGTGCAAGGGGATCCCGCCTCGTCCGCCACCGCCCGGATGTCATGTCCGCTTTGCCCGCTTATCGTGAGCCCGTGGCCCAGGACACCGCACAGCAGCCGCCCAGCGTTCCGGCGACCCCGGTACGCACCCTGCTGCCGTCGATCCTGCCCGCCCTCGCCATCGGCGTGCTGGCGAGCCTGATGCTCCTGTTGGTGGAGGGGGCGGCCGAGCAACTCCAGCACGTGCTGTGGCAGAACCTCCCGGACGCGCTGGGCGTGGGCCGGTACTCCGTGCTCTGGATGATGGTCATGCTCACCATGACGGGCGTGCTGGTGGGGCTGGTGGTGTGGAAGGTGCCGGGGCACGCCGGTCCCGACCCGGCCACGATGGGGCTGGACGCGCGCGTGCTGCCGCCCGTGGTTCTCCCCGGGCTGCTGGTGGCGACCGCGCTGATGCTGGCGGGCGGACCCAGCCTGGGCCCGGAGAACCCGATCATCGCCGTGAACGTGGCAGTCGTCTTCTGGCTGGGCCACCGGTTCCGGCCGAAGGCGCCGGGCGCGGTGTGGGTGATGCTCGCGGAGGCGGCGACCATCGGCGCGCTGTTCGGTACGCCGGTGGCGGCGGCGCTGCTGATCTCCGAGGCGTTGGCGGGACGGCAGACCAAGGGGCCGCTGTGGGACAGCGTGTTCACACCGCTGGTCGCCGCCGCGGCCGGCGCGATGACGACCACCCTGGTGGACCATCCGAGCTTCGACATGCACCTGCCCCCGTTCGGACAGCCCGGCTGGGACGACCTGCTGGCGGCGATCGTGGTCGCGTCGGCGGGCGCGGTGCTCGGCATGTGCGGCGTGTACGCCTTCCCGTACCTGCACGGCGCCTTCGCGCGGCTGCGGCACCCGATGCTGATCCTCCCGGCCGGCGGGGTCGTGCTGGGGCTGCTGGCGGCCCTGGGCGGCCATCTGACGCTCTTCAAAGGGCTGGACGAGGTCGCGGAGCTCTCCGCAGACCCCGACGGCTGGACGGCCGGACAGTTCGCCACGATGACGGTGGTGAAGATGGCCGCGCTGGTCGTCGCCGCGACCTCCGGATTCCGGGGCGGGCGGATCTTCCCGGCCGTGTTCGTGGGCTCCGCCCTCGGTCTCACCGCCCATGCGCTCGTGCCGGGCGTCCATCCGGCGGTGGGCGTGGCCACCGGGGTGCTGGGCGTCCTCCTGGCCATCACCCGGCAGGGCTGGGTGAGCCTTTTCGTCGCCGCCGCCCTGGTCGCCTCGCCGTCGATCATCGCCCTGCTCTGCATCGCCTCGCTGCCGGCCTGGCTGCTGGTGACGGGGCGGCCGCAGATGCAGTTGCGCGCGGACGGAACCTCGGTCCGCTGACACCCGTTCCATCCATCAGGAGGCACTCCCATGGCGCTGCACAAAGGTCCCGAGAAGTCCGACGAGCGGCCCCTGTCCGTGAACCCCTTCTACGGCGAGGCCGATCCGGTCAGCGGCATGATCGAGGCGCCGCCCAAGCACCGGCTGCCGGACGGCCCGACGCCACCGTCGGCGGCGTACCAGCTGGTGCATGACGAGCTGATGCTGGACGGCAATTCCCGGCTCAACCTGGCCACCTTCGTCACCACCTGGATGGAGCCGCAGGCCGGTGTCCTGATGGCGGAGTGCCGGGACAAGAACATGATCGACAAGGACGAGTACCCGCGCACCGCCGAACTGGAGCGGCGCTGCGTGGCGATGCTCGCCGACCTGTGGAACGCGCCCGACCCGTCGGCGGCCGTGGGCTGTTCGACGACCGGGTCGAGCGAGGCGTGCATGCTCGCCGGGATGGCGATGAAACGGCGGTGGGCGCAGCGCAACGCCGACCGCTACCCGGGTGCCCGGCCCAACCTCGTGATGGGCGTCAACGTCCAGGTCTGCTGGGACAAGTTCTGCAACTTCTGGGAGGTGGAGGCCCGCCTGGTCCCCATGGAGGGCGAGCGCTTCCACCTCGACCCGCAGGCCGCGGCCGAGCTGTGCGACGAGAACACCATCGGCGTCGTCGGCATCCTCGGCTCCACCTTCGACGGCTCCTACGAACCGATCGCGGACCTCTGCGCGGCCCTCGACGCCCTTCAGGAGCGCACCGGACTCGACATCCCGGTGCACGTGGACGGCGCGTCCGGCGCGATGATCGCCCCCTTCCTCGACGAGGACCTGGTGTGGGACTTCCGCCTCCCGCGGGTGGCCTCGATCAACACCTCCGGGCACAAGTACGGGCTGGTGTACCCGGGTGTCGGCTGGGCGCTGTGGCGTGACAAGGAGGCCCTGCCGGAGGAGCTGGTCTTCCGGGTGAACTACCTGGGCGGCGACATGCCGACCTTCGCCCTCAACTTCTCCCGGCCGGGCGCCCAGGTCGTCGCGCAGTACTACACGCTGCTGCGGCTGGGCCGCACGGGTTACCGGGCGGTGCAACAGACCACGCGGGACGTGGCCCGGGGCATCGCCGAGCGGGTGGAGGCGCTCGGCGACTTCCGGCTCCTCACCCGGGGCGACGAGCTGCCGGTGTTCGCCTTCACGACGGCCCCGGGCGTCGACTCGTACGACGTCTTCGACGTGTCACGGCGGCTGCGCGAGAGCGGCTGGCTGGTACCGGCGTACACGTTCCCGCCGAACCGGGAGGACCTGTCCGTCCTGCGGGTGGTGTGCAGGAACGGCTTCTCGGAGGACCTCGCCGACATGTTCGTGGAGGACCTGTCCCGGCTGCTGCCGGAACTCCGTCGGCAGTCGGCACCGCGGACCCGGGACAAGACCGCGGCGACCGGCTTCCACCACTAGCCGCCCCTCAGCGGCTCATGCGGGCGAACTTCCGGACCGCCAGGGGGAAGAAGACCGCCAGCAGGGCCAGTGGCCAGGCGACGGCCACCCACAGGTGGGCCGGGTCTGCGCCCGAGCCGCCGAACAGGTCGCGTACCGCGGTCGCCGTCCGGGACATCGGGTTCCACTCGACGGCGATGCCCAGCCAGCCGGGCATCGCCGCGGGTGCGGCCAGGGCGTTGGAGAGGAAGCCGACCGGCCAGACCAGGATCTGCACGGCCTGCACCATCTCCGGTTTGCCGGCCACCAGCGCCAGATGGATGCCGATCCACAGCATCGCGAAGCGGAAGAGGAGGAGCAGGCCCACGGCGGCCAGGAAGGCGCCCGGCCCGCCCTGGGGCCGCCAGCCGAGCGCGAGGCCGACGACGATCAGCACCGCCAGGCCCACGGCCGACTGGAGCATGTCGGCCGCCGAACGGCCCACCAGGACCGCGCCGTCGGCCATCGGCATGGCGCGGAACCGGTCGATGACGCCCTTGCCGAGGTCCTGGGTGACGGCGAGCATGGTGCCCTCCAGGCCGAAGGCCATGGTGAGCGCGAGCATGCCGGGCATCAGGTAGTCGAGGTAGTCGCCGCTCACCCCGCGGCCGCCGCCGACCAGGTAGCCGAACATCAGCAGCAGCATCACGGGGAAGACGAGCCCGACGACCAGCCGGCCCGGCTGCCGTGCCCAGTGGGCGAGTTCACGCCGCGTCATGGTCCAGGAATCGATCAGCGCGTACGTACTCACACGGTCTCCTTCGTACGGTCGTCCTGCCCGGTCAGGTGCAGGAACACCTCGTCCAGCGTGGGGCGGCGCAGGGCCACGTCCTCCGCCTCGATCCCGGCCTCCTCCAGGGCGCGGACGACGGCGGAGAGGGCGGCCATGCGGTCGGTGACCGGGGCGCTGAGCAGCCGGCGGTCGGGGTCGACGGTGACGTCCTGCGTGGACAGGGGCAGCAGTGCGAGGGCCGCGCCCAGCAGGCCCGCGTCGCGCAGGACGACGTCGATGCGGTCGCCGCCGGTCAGCGCCTTCAGCTCGTCCGCCGTGCCGTCGGCGATCACGCGGCCCCGGTCGACGACGGAGATCCGGTCGGCGAGCTGGTCGGCCTCCTCCAGGTACTGGGTGGTGAGCACGACCGTCGTCCCGCCGCCGACCAGCGAGCGGACCGCGGACCACACCTCGGCGCGCCCGCGCGGGTCGAGGCCGGTGGTCGGCTCGTCCAGGAAGAGCACCTCCGGGTCGGTGCCGTGTCGGGTGCCGATGAGGGAGGCGGCCAGGTCGAGGCGGCGGCGCATGCCTCCGCTGTAGGCGCGGACCGGCTTGCGGCCGGTGGCGGTGAGGTCGAAGCGCTCCAGGAGTTCGTCGGCGCGCACGCGCGCGTGGCGGGCGCCCAGGTGGTGGAGTCGGCCGAACATCTCCAGGTTCTGGCGGCCGCCCAACTCCTCGTCGAGGGCGGCGTGCTGGCCGAGCAGTCCGATGCGCAGGCGGACCTCCCCGGCGTGGCGCACGACGTCGTGGCCGGCCACCTCGACGCGTCCGGAGTCCGGCCGCAGCAGCGTGGACAGGATCCTGACCAGGGTCGTCTTGCCCGCGCCGTTCGGCCCGAGCACCCCGTGCACGGTGCCGCGGGCCACCGTGAGGTCGAGCCCGTCCAGTGCCTGTGTGTCGCCGTACCTCTTGCGTACGTCTTCGACGGTGATCGCCGTGTCGGCCACGAAAGCCCCCCAGATCCATCCACTAATCAAACTTGATTACTGAGCCAAAGTAACGCCGCGAACCAGGCTCGTCAAACTTGATTAGCGGGCGTCTCCCGGATGCCGCTCATCCGTGGCGTACGGGTTCTCCTCGCCCTCGGCGAGGACGCCGACGAACGGCTCGCCCTCCCCCGCGAAGGTGTACGCGCCGCGCTCGATCCGCGCGATCAGGCCCCGCGTCCAGGTGGCCTCGGCGTCGGCCGTGTGGATCCAGAGGTTCATGATCTCCCCGATGTGGCCCAGTTGCTCCGGCCCGTCCGCGGGGACGTAGTGCTCGGTGACGGCGGAGCGCCACTCCTCGATGCCGTGGATGCGCTCCTTCAGGAGCGACACGGCCTCCGCGCGCGGGAGGTCGACCACGAAGCCGATGGCCGCCGACTTCACGTCCGTCTTCTGGTCGTACGAGGTCAGCGCCTCGCGCAGCAGCCTGAAGAACTCCTCGGTGCCGGCCTCGGTGATCTCGTACTCGGTGCGCGGCGGGCCGCCCGCGGTGGACGGGGCCGTCTCGTGCTCGCGCAGCAGCCCCTGCTTCGCCATCTGCTTCAGGGCGTGGTAGATCGAGCCCGGCTTGGCGTTGGACCACTCGTGGGCGCCCCAGTACTCCAGGTCGCCGCGCACCTGGTAGCCGTGGGCCCGCCCGTGCTGACGCACGGCGCCCAGCACGAGAAGACGGATCGCTGACATGCGCCCAGGTTATGGCGTGGCGGACACGCGCCCGTCAGGTGCCCGGGCGCATGTCCGCCGTACTGCCGAGGTGCCGGCCCTCAGGGGATCGGACGGCTCAGAACGGGAAGCCGCTGCGGCCGTGCTGGACCGAGATCCACTTCGTGGTGGTGAAGGCCTCCAGCGTCGTCTCGCCGTTGAGGCGGCCGACGCCGGAGTTCTTCTCGCCGCCGAAGGGGACGATCGGCTCGTCGTGGACGGTGGCGTCGTTGACGTGGAACATGCCGGTGACGATCTGCTTGGCGAAGGCGACGCCCCGCTCGATGTCGGCGGTGTGGACGGCGCCGCTGAGGCCGTACGGCGTGTCGTTGGCGATACGGACCGCCTCCTCCTCGCCGTCGAAGGTGTTGATGAAGACGACCGGGCCGAAGACCTCCTGCTGGAGCAGGGCGGAGTCGGCGGGCAGATCGGCCAGTACGGAGGGCTCGACCAGGTTGTCCGTGGTCGTGCCGTGCAGCAGGGCGGTCGCGCCCTCGGCGATCGCCTGCTCGACGGCGCCGGTCACGGCCTCCGCCTGCTGGGAGTTGATCACCGGGCCGATGGCGGTCTGCGGGTCGCGCGGGTCACCGGCCTTGAGGGTCTTCACCTTGGCGACGAACTTCTCGGTGAACTCGTCCGCGAGCGAGCGGTCGACCAGGATGCGGTTGGCGGCCATGCAGACCTGGCCCTGGTGGACGAAGCGGCTGAAGACGGCCGCGTCGACCGCGTAGTCGACGTCGGCGTCGTCGAGGACGACGAAGGCGCTGTTGCCGCCGAGCTCGATGATGGACCGCTTGAAGTGCGAGGCGGCGACGGTGGCGACATGGCGGCCGACCTTGTCGGAACCGGTGAAGGAGATGACCCGCGGGATCGGGTGCTCCAGGAAGGCGTCGCCGATCTCGGCGATGTCGGTCACGACGACGTTCAGCAGACCCGGAGGCAGACCGGCGTCCTCGAAGAGCTTGGCGATCACGGTGCCGCCGGCGATCGGGGTGTTCTGGTGCGGCTTGAGCACCACACCGTTGCCGAGGGCCAGCGCGGGGGCGACGGACTTCAGCGACAGCAGGAAGGGCACGTTGAACGGGCTGATCACACCGACGACACCGACCGGCTCCCGGTAGACGCGGTTCTCCTTGCCGTCGATCGGCGAGGGCAGGATGCGGCCCTCGGGACGCAGCGCCAGGTGGATCGACTCGCGCAGGAACTCCTTGGCGAGGTGCAGCTCGAAGGCTGCCTTGCCGAAGGTGCCGCCGGCCTCGGCGACGAGGACCTCGCTGATCTCCGCCTCGCGCTCCTCGACCAGCCGCAGCACCTTCTCGAAGACCGAGCGGCGGGCGTAGGCGTTGGTCGCGGCCCACTGCTTCTGGACGCGGGCGGCGGCGCGGTAGGCGTCGTCGACCTCCTCGACCGTGGCTATGGTGATCGAGGCCAGCTTCTCGCCGTCGTAGGGGTTGAAGTCGATGATGTCCCAGGACCCGGTCCCCGGACGCCACTTACCGTCGATGTACTGCTGGGCCAGGTCAGTGAAGTAGGACGTCATGTGATCCCTCAATCCCCTGCTGCGATCGGCTGCGATCGATCGGCATCACGATCTGATCACACGTCATCGTACGGAAGTTTCAAGGGAGTTGGGGCCGATCCGAGAGGCGCCTGGGGGAATCCCTAGGAGAGCTGGATCAGTCCGCGCAGGATGTCCCGGCTCTCGTCCGGCCCGGGGCTGTCCTGCTGGAGCTCCTTCAGTGCCTGCTCGTACTGCGCGACGTCCTCGCGCTTGTCGAGGTACAGGGCGCTGGTGAGCTGCTCCAGGTAGACGACGTCCTGGAGGTCGGACTCCGGGAAGCTCAGGATGGTGAAGGCGCCGGACTCGCCGGAGTGCCCGCCGAAGCTGAACGGCATCACCTGGAGCCGCACGTTGGGACGCTCGGAGATCTCGATCAGATGCTGGAGCTGGCCGCGCATCACCTCGCGGTCGCCGTACGGCCGGCGCAGCGCCGCCTCGTCGAGGACGATGTGGAAGTCGGGGGCGCTCTCGGCGACGAGGTACTTCTGCCGCTCCAGACGCAGCGCCACCCGCCGGTCGATGTCGGCCGCGTTCGCGCCCTTCATGCCCCGGCTGACGACCGCGTGGGCGTACGCCTCGGTCTGGAGCAGGCCGTGCACGAACTGGACCTCGTACGCCCGGATCAGCGCGGCCGCGCCCTCCAGGCCGACGTAGGTGGGGAACCAGTTGGGCAGGACGTCCGAGTAACTGTGCCACCAGCCCGCCACGTTGGCCTCACGGGCGAGTCCGACGAGCGCCTGGCGCTCGGTGTCGTCCGTGATGCCGTACAGCGTCAGCAGGTCCTCCACGTCCCGGGTCTTGAAGCTCACCCGGCCCAGCTCCATCCGGCTGATCTTCGACTCCGAAGCCCTGATCGAGTAACCGGCCGCCTCGCGTGTGATGCCGCGTGCCTCACGCAGTCGCCGTAGTTGCGAACCGAGCAGCATCCGCCGCACCACCGATCCGGGCTCTCCCGCGCTCACGTTCGCCAGCCTCCCCAACCGTCTTAGGGGCCGCAGTCTGCCACTAAAACACTTCGAGCAGTACTCGTCCGATTACAGAGATGGAAAGAAGACAAAGGATACGTACAGCGCGACGCGAGCGAACAGTGAGGGGAAAGCAAGAGAAGTGGCTCTGATGGGCGAGAAGTTGGCGGAAAAAATGGCCAAGAAGCGGTACGGGCGGGTCCATTTCGGTCACGTGCACGTGCATCTGCCCTTGCATCCGCAGTGCGCATCGGAAACCATGGTCTCGCGCCACCGCTGCATCGCAACGACCGCGAATCCCGGGAGTGCCTCGCATGGGGACGAATGGATCGACCATGCTCGAGCCGTTACGGCAGGGCCTTCCGCCGCTGGATCCCGCGGCCGTGTCCAACGCCGCCTCGTGCGCCCTGCCCGCCCGCTTCGAAGCGGTGCGCGAAGCCCGGCAGTTCACCAAGCGGACCCTCGGCCAGTGGGACGTCGGCGACCGTTTCGACGATGTCTGTCTGGTTGTCTCGGAGCTGGTGACCAACGCCCTGAGACACGGGCTCTCCTCCGACGACGTCCCGCACGTACCGGACCGGCAGCATCCGCCCGTGCGGCTGCACCTGATGCGGTGGACCGAACGGCTCGTGTGCGCGGTGCGCGACCCCAGCCGGGAGAGTCCGCTGCCCCGCGAGAGCGACGACTTCTCGGCGGAGTCGGGCCGCGGCCTGTTCCTCGTCGACTCCTTCGCCGACAGCTGGGGCTGGCACCCGCTCTCCGGCAGCCTGGGCGGCAAGGTCGTCTGGGCGCTCTTCCGGCTGCACACGCCCGCCGAATGACGAACCGCGGCGCGCTCTGACGCCGCGGTTCTACGCGCGTTGCCCACCGTTTTCGCGCGACAAGTCCGAAATCCGGGTGCGCGCGGAGCAGAGACGGAGGAGAGGGACAGCGCGGCCGAGGAGAGGGCGAGGGCGTCGAGGGACGTCAGCTCGCGATCAGGTGATCGAACTCGCCGTCCTTGATACCAAGCAGCATCGCCTCGATCTCCGCGCGGGTGTAGACGAGCGCGGGACCGTCGGGGAAGCGCGAGTTGCGCACGGCCACGTCACCGCCCGGCAGCCGTGCGAACTCGACGCAGGAACCCTGCGAGTTGCTGTGCCGGCTCTTCTGCCAGGCAACCCCGTACAGCTGTGTGGCCGTCATGCCGTTGTACACGTCGTGCCCCCCGTCAACGTGGTGGTCCACAGGTCGCTCCCTGGTGGTGCACTGGCTCGTGTGGCCATTGGTGCCGTGGTCAACTGTCCCGGATCATAACCCCGTTCACGTGCAGACGCGTGAGCAGATGCACGTGCACGCGCGGTGCCTGCCTGGTTACAGCTTTGACGCCCGCTTTACCCGGCGTTCCGCCCCGCACGTCCGGGTCGGCGGTCGACGTCGGGTCCACGTGAAAGTCGTCCGGATCGAACTACTCCTGCACTAGGAACAGACGCGTGGCACGGCCGTCCTGTTCCGTCGACACGGGAACGGATCGGCTGCCGGGGGCCGGTGTGTGGCGGTGGGGCCGTCCCGGCAGGAGGGGTTCCGGCGGATGCGCGTCATCCGCTCGGCACGGTGGGACGCCCCTCCGGATACGGCTCCGCCCGGAGTGCGCCGATCCCGCGGGGCGGCGGCCGACGCGTCGGCCGGGCACGTCTCCGGCGCCCCGGCCACCGCCGAAACCCCCCGGCACCTGTCCGTCCGAGGACGACTCGACCGGTCCGTCGCCCCGCCCGGAACCGGAACATCCCGGGCGACGACGATCAGCGGCGACAAGCCGCCGCCCCCGCGCACGACATTGAAGTCGGCCGCGAGGGTGGGACGGAGACGGCCCGACGCCGTAGCGACGCCTCGGCTCCCAGTTGGGCCGACGGCCGCTTCGAACGGCCAGGGCGAGTAGACGGTGTACGTGAATCCGCTCATACGGGTGAGGGGCGAGCCGTACGGAGACAGCGGGCCCGGAAGTACTCCTGGAGCTACTCCCGGGCGGGGCGCGAGTGGACGGGGAGGGCGCGTACAGGACAGCCGCGGGAGGGGGCTGTGGTGGGTCGGCGCGGGCGGTGGGGCGGGGCGGGTCAGCGGGTGGGGGCGGGGCGGTGGGTGGGGCGGTTCGCGGGGGGGGGTGGGTCAGTGGGGGGTGGTGTACGGGAGGAGGGCCATTTCCCGGGCGGTTTTGATCGCTCGGGACAACTGGCGTTGCTGCTGGGCGGAGATGCGGGTGATCCGGCGGCTGCGGATCTTGCCTCGGTCGGAGAGGAACTTCCGCAGGAGGTCGGTTTCCTTGTAGTCGATGTACGTGATCTTGGCCTGGTCGAGCGGGTTGGGGCGGGACCTGGCGGGCCGGTGCTCGGTCTTGCGGGGCATGGGTCAGACCTCCAGGAGGGTGTCGAAGGCGGGCGGCAGCCGCTTCCAGGCGGCCCGGCCGGCGGCGTACTCGGCGTCGGTGAGCAGGCAGGACTCCAGAAGGTGCGCCAGGCCGTCCCGGTCCAGGCCGGGGGACGTGAAGACCAGGTGCTGGCAGCAGTCGCCGTGCTCGGGGTGCCAGTCCAGCGCGGCGGCGGCGCGGCGCACCGGCGGGACCATGTCCCAGGCCGCGTCGGGCAGGGACGCCAGCCACGGACCGGCCGACTCCACGCACAGCGCTCCCCCGGCCGCGTCCCAGTGGAGCAGGACGTCGGGTTTGTCGGCGAGCCAGAACCGGCCCCGGCTGCGGGCGGCCGCGCAGGTCAGGTCCTCCAGCGCCGCGTACAGCCGCTCCGGGTGGAACGGGCGGCGCCGGTGCCAGACGAAGGTGCTCACCCCGTGCGCGTCGGCCTCGGCGGGCAGCAGCGCGCAGGCCGGGTGCTGGGCGGCGGCGGCCGACTCCACGTCGAAGCCGGCCAGCGCCGCCCGGGCGAGAGCCGACCGCGCGTCCGCCCGGCCGGCCGCCCCGATCCGGACCTGTCGGGCCGTCGGATGCAGCTGCGCCAGCAGCTCGCGGTCCTCGTCGTCGGCCTCCTCGGAGTCGACGACGGCCAGCACGGGCGCGTACTCCAGCTGGCGCGCGAAGGTGTCGGCGACCGTGCGCCGGTCGGTGGCCGCCGCGGCGAGACCGCACTCGGCGAGGTCGTCGCCATTGCCGAGGCAGGGCAGGAGCAGCGCCGGATCGACGGCGGTGACGACGCCGGTGACCGTGAGCCCGCCGGCCACGACCACCTCGGCCATGGCCTTGGGCTCGACGGAGTCCCACAGTTCGACGACCGCGAGACGCGTGCCGTCGTCGGCGAGGCGGCGCAGCTCGGGGACGAGATCCTCGCGCAGGGCGCAGCAGGCGCAGTCGTTGGCCAGGGGCGCCTCACCGGCGGAGAGGATGCCGGTGGCGTCGCCGATGGTCCGTACCACCGTGCCCGCCACGGCCGTCGAGAGGTCGTGGTGGAGGACGACGCTGTCCGGGACGTCGGCGAGCAGACGTGCGACCGTCGTCCGGCGGGCGTCGGCGTGCAGCCCGCCGACGATCACGACCGACATGTTCACGCCCCGCCCCCCTTCCCGTAGCGGCGCTCGAAGCGCTCGACCCGGCCGGCCGTGTCCAGGACGCGGGCGGTGCCGGTGTAGAAGGGGTGGCTGACGTAGGAGATCTCGACGTCGACGACGGGGTAGGTGTTGCCGTCCTCCCACTCGACGGTCTTTCCGGCCGTCGTGGCGGTCAGCGTCGAGCGGGTGAGGAAGGCGTGGTTCGCGGCGCGGTCACGGAAGACGACGGGACCGTAGGCCGGGTGGATTCCCTTGCGCATGGCGGTGGTTCAGCGCTCCTCTCGGAAGTCGACGTGCCGGCCGACGACGGGGTTGTACTTGCGCAGGGTCATACGGTCCGGGTCGTTGCGGCGGTTCTTGCGGGTCACGTAGGTGAAGCCCGTTCCCGCCGTGGACCGGAGCTTGATGACCGGGCGGAGTTCGTTGCGTGCCATGCTGCTACCTTACTGAAAATGAATTCCATTAGCGCTATCGCCCCTGGCATCGCCCGAGGAGAGGTACGTCACCCGTGTCCGCGCACTGCATGCTGACCGGCGCCCAGCCGGGCTTCGGCAACCGCATCTCCCACTCCCACCGGCGCACTTCGCGCCGCTTCGACCCCAACGTCCAGTCCAAGCGCTACTGGCTGCCGAGCGAGAGCCGGCACGTGCGGCTGCGGTTGAGCACGAAGGGCATCAAGACCGTCGACACGATCGGCGTCGAGGCGGCCGTGGCACGCATCCGCGCGCGGGGGGTGCGGATCTGATGGCGAAGAAGAGCAAGATCGCGAAGAACGGCAGGCGGCAGGAGACCGTCGCGCGGTACGCGGCGCGGCGGGCCGAGCTGAAGGAGATCATCCGGCGGCCGGCGTCGACGGACGCGGAACGGGATGCTGCACAGCGGGAGTTGCGCGCCCAGCCGCGGGACGCGAGCGCGACGCGCGTACGCAACCGGGACCAGGTGGACGGGCGCCCGCGCGGGTACTTCCGGACGTTCGGGCTGTCCCGGGTGAGCCTGCGGGAGCAGGCCCACGCCGGACATCTGCCCGGGGTCCGGAAGTCGTCCTGGTAGGTCACAGGCCACCCCCAGTGTTCTGCGGGGGCTTGCTGGTAACTTGCTGCGGTCCCTTACCGGTCCGTACGGCCTCACGGTCCGTGCGGGCCACGGTCCGTGCGGTCGACCCGGTCGGCCGGCTACAGCTTGGGAGCTTGCAGTGACTTCGGCGATCTTCACGCGGAGCGCGTCCCGACGGCCGGTGCGGGCCACGGCCGTTGCCGTGGCCGCCACACTGGCGGGCGTACTCGTGCTGACGGGGTGCAGTGACGACGGGGGGTCCGACGACGGCTCCTCGGCGACGCCCACGACGGCGACCGGGGGCACGGGCGGTGCGACGGACTCCGCGTCCGCCTCGTCCTCCGTCTCCGCCTCCGGCGAACTGGAGGGCAGTTGGCTCGCCACGACGGACGGCAAGGCCGTGGCCCTGATCATCACCGGCAAGCAGGCCGCCCTCTTCGTGACCGGCGGGACCGTGTGCAGCGGGACCGCCGGCGAGGAGGCGGGCATGCAGATGATCCACCTCAAGTGCACCAGCGGGACGGACGACCGGACGACCGGCATGGTCGACTCCGCCGACGCGAAGTCCCTGAAGGTCACCTGGTCGGGTGCGGTCGGCAAGGAGACGTTCGCCAAGGCGGAGGGCGGCCAGTGGCCGTCGGGGCTGCCGTCGTCCGGGCTCGGGTAGTCCGGAAGTCCTCTCGGGGGTCTGAACTCTCGGGGGTCTGAAGGTGACTCAGGTGGTTCTGGAGGGCCTCGGAAGGCTTTGGTCGGGAGGCGCTCGGCAGGCTCCGCGCGGCCTGGAACGGCTCGGGCGGGCCCGGTAGCGAAGCGGTCACGAGAGCGGGGGCGCGCGACACGTGCACGCGCGCGTGCGTGATGATCCTTCGAGCACCGTCACGAACCCTAGGGATCACTCATGCGCGCCGTTCCCCTCACCGTCACCGCCCTCGCCGCGGCCCTGCTCCTCACCGCCTGCGGAGGCGGGGACGACAGCGGCTCCGACACCGACGCGAGCAAGGCCTCCGAATCGACCCCCTCCACCGGCGGCGCCTGCGCCGCCGGTGACCTCGGCCAGGACGTCGGCCCCGTCAACGCCGCTCCCGCCGCCGGTGACAGCGGCAACGTCACCGTCACGCTCACCAACAAGGGCGCGGAGTGCACCCTGAACGGCTTCCCCACCGTCGACCTCACCTCCGACGGCGCCTCCGCGACCGTCCCGAAGGACGAGGCCGCCGAGGCGCAGGCGCTGACCCTCCCGGCTCAGGGCACCGCCACCTTCACGATCACCTACGTGCGCGGCGAGGACGGCGGCGACCAGAGCCTCGCCGTCAAGACGGTGAAGTACGGCCTGCCGGGCGGCTCGGCCGACCAGAGCTTCCCCTGGACGTACGGCGATGTCGCCCTCAAGAGCGGCAAGGTGCCGGACGCGACGGTGAGCGCCTTCCAGCAGGCGGGCGACTGATCCACCAGGCACCAGGCACCAGGCACCGGGCACCGGCCCCCGCCCGGGGGGTGACACGGCACCCGCGGCCCTCACGGCAGCCGTGGGCGGGACCGCATCCGGGCCCGGTCCGCCGCTTCGGCGCCCTCGGTCCAGCCCGCCTCGTCGGTGACTCCGCGCAGGCGGGTGGAGACCGTTGCCGGGAACATCCGGTCCGTCGCGGCGGTGACCGCGACCTCGCGGGAGGCGAGCACCGGCAGCAGCTCCTCGGTCACCTGGGTCTCGGCGGCGGCGGTGACCTCGCCCAGACGGGTGCCGATGCGGTGGGCGTAGGCGGCGAGGAAGGACTGCCGGAAGGTCTTGGTCCGCCTGCGGCCGCCGGCCCGCTGGGCCGCCTCCGCCTTCGCCATCGCGGACTGCGCCTGCACCAGCAGCGAGGTGTAGAGCAACTCCACCGCCTCCAGATCGGCCTCGAAGCCGACGACCGTGGAGAAGGCGAAGGGTTCGTTCCACACCGCCCGGCAGTGGTTAGCGTCGGCGACCGCGTGCAGCAGCACCGCCTTCGCCTGCTCGTACGGCGGCTCGACGCCGATCCGGCAGGCGCCCGGCGCGTCCGGGGCCGGCGCCTGGGCGTCGAGCAGCGCCTCGTCGACGCTGTGCCGGGCCATCAGCTCCTGCGCCTTCGCCGTGAGCGCCTCCGCCTCCTGCGGGAACCCGGTCGCCTCGGCCTTGGCGAGCAGCGCGCGGATGCGGGTGAGCATGCGGGAATGCGCGCCCGGGCGGGACTGCCGGTGCGGTGCGGATTCCTGGAGGGGTTCGAGGGCGGGCAGGCGCAGCAGCAGGCGGTAGAGCTCCAGGACCGTGGTGGCGTACGAGAAACGGTCGATGGCGGGCGCGGGCGGAGTGTCGTCGGACAGCTCCGCCAGCTGGGCCGCCCAGCGCCGCCCACGCGCCCGGTCGTCACGCGCCTGCGCGCGGATCAGCTCCGTCACCAGGCCGACGTGGACGTCGTCCAGCTCGCGCCGTACGAACCGTACGAGGTCGGCGGGCTGCCAGCCCCGCCGCCAGGCTCCCGCCACGAACTCCTCGCCCCGCCGGGCCAGTTCGGTGTCCGCCGCACGGTCGGCGGCGAGGAGCGAGGCGCCGGTGTCGAGGGTGGCGTCGGCGGTGTCGTAGAGCGCGGCCCGGAAGGCGCGTTCGACGGTGGCGGACGGGCCACCGGACGAGTCGCCTGCCGGGTCGTCGGACGGACCGCCGGACGAGTCGCCTGCCGGGTCGCCGCTCGGGCTGCTGTGGTGGGTGCTGCTCACCGGTCGATCGTGTCACGGAGCGCGGCGCCGAAGCCCACGGGAGTGACAACCTCGGGTTGACACTCCCCCACTGTCAACCTACGGTTGACATATGACGTCTCCACGACCCGCGACCACCTCGTCCGTCCGTCTCGACGACCTCATCGACGCCATCAAGAAGGTCCACAACGAGCCGCTCGACCAGCTCCAGGACGCCGTCATCGCCGCCGACCACCTGGGCGACGTGGCGGACCATCTCATCGGCCACTTCGTCGACCAGGCCCGTCGCTCGGGTGCCTCCTGGACCGACATCGGCCGGAGCATGGGCGTCACCCGGCAGGCCGCCCAGAAGCGGTTCGTGCCGAAGGAGTCGGCCGACCTCGACGCGAGCCAGGGCTTCACCCGCTACACCCCCCGCGCGCGGAGCGCGGTCATGGCCGCGCACCACGCGTCCAAGACCGCCGGCAACGCCGAGGGGCTGCCCGCGCACCTCGTCCTCGGCCTGCTCGCCGAGCCGGAGGCCCTCGCGGCGAAGGCGATCGTCGAGCAGGGCGTCTCCCTGGACACGGTCCGCGAGGCGGCGACCGCCGCACTCCCGCCCGCCGTGGCGGAGGCGCCCGAGCTGGTCCCCTACGGCCCGGACGCCAAGAAGGTCCTGGAACTCACCTTCCGCGAGGCGCTCCGCCTCGGCCACAACTACATCGGCACCGAGCACATCCTGCTGGCGCTGCTGGAGTTCGAGAACGGCGAGGGCGTCCTCAGCGGCCTCGGCGTCGACAAGCCCGGCACGGAGCGGTACGTCGCCAGGGTCCTGGCCGCGATCTCGGTGAATCAGGAACAGGAGCAGGAGTAGTTCTCCGGGAGCAGGAATAGCTCTCCAGGAGCAGGAGTGGTTGTCCGGGAGCAGGAATAGCTCTCCAGGAGCAGGAGTAGCTGTCCGGGCCGTTGTCAGACCCCCCTGCCACACTCGCGGTATGGCCGACCGGTGGGCACTCGCTCCGGCCGAGGACGGTGGCGTGGAACTCGCCCCCCTCGGTCCCGGCGGGCTGCCCACCGGCCCGGTGCTGCGGGAGGCGGACCTGGCGCGGGCCGTGCGCGAGCGGCCCGACGTCACCCGGTGGGTCTGGCGCTCCACGGCCGAGGTGTATCCGCGCCTGCTCGCCACGGGGGTGCGCGTCGAGCGGTGCTACGACGTCGAGGACGCCGAGACCCTCCTCCTGGGTCACGAGGGGCGCTCCGGAGAGCCCCGTTCGGCGGCCGCCGCCCTGGCCCGGCTGCGCGGCGGCCCCGTACCGCCGGATCCGCCGCAGCGCTCCGCCGCGCCCGGCGCGCAGTCCTCGCTGTTCGAGGCGCAGGACACCGCCGTCCGGCTGCCGCTCGAAGACCTCCTCACCGTCTACGCCGAGCAGCAGCGGCGGCACGAGCTGGCCGAACACCCGGCGCGGATGCGACTGCTGACGGCGGCCGAGTCGGCGGGGATGCTGGTGGCCGCCGAGATGAACCGGTCCGGACTGCCGTGGAGCGCGGACGTGCACCGCGCGGTCCTGCACGACCTGCTCGGCGAGCGGTACGCGGGCGGGGGCGGGCCCCGGCGGCTGGCCGAGCTGGCCGACGAGGTGTCGGCCGCCTTCGGGCGCCGGGTCCGCCCCGACCTGCCCGCCGATGTGGTCAAGGCCTTCGCCCAGGCCGGCATCCGGATCAAGTCGACCCGGCGCTGGGAGATCGAGTCCCTCGACCACCCGGCCGTGAAGCCGCTGATCGAATACAAGAAGCTGTACCGCATCTGGGTGGCTCACGGGTGGTACTGGCTCCAGGACTGGGTGCGGGACGGGCGGTTCCGGCCCGAGTTCCTCGCACACGGCACGGTCACCGGGCGCTGGGTGACCAACGGCGGCGGCGCCCTCCAGATCCCCAAGGTCATCCGGCGGGCGGTGGTCGCCGATCCGGGCTGGCGGCTCGTCGTCGCCGACGCCGACCAGATGGAGCCGCGCGTGCTGGCGGCGATCTCCCGCGATCCCGGGCTGATGGAGGTCGCCGGCCGGGAGAGCGACCTCTACCAGTCCGTCTCCGACCGGGCCTTCTCCGGCGACCGCGCCCAGGCGAAACTCGCCGTCCTCGGCGCGGTCTACGGCCAGACCTCAGGGGACGGTCTGAAGAACCTCGCCGCGCTCCGCCGCCGCTTCCCGCGCGCGGTGGCGTACGTCGACGAGGCGGCGCGGGCCGGCGAGGAGGGGCGGCTCGTGCGGACCTGGCTCGGCCGGACCTGCCCTCCGGCGAGCGGGGCGGGGGACGAAGGTACGGAGGAGGCCGGCATCCCCGTCGACTCCGCCGGCCCAGGCGGTCCTGGCAGCCCTGGCAGCCCTGGCGGAGACGACGAGCCCTCTGCCGACCGGCAGTGGGTGCCGGGGTACGCCTCGACCAACGCACGCGCGCGTGGCCGGTTCGCCCGCAACTTCGTCGTCCAGGGCAGCGCCGCCGACTGGGCGCTGCTGCTGCTCGCCGCGCTCCGGCAGGCCTGTGCGGGAATGGCGGCCGAGCTGGTCTTCTTCCAGCACGACGAGGTGATCGTGCACTGCCCCGAGGAAGAGGCCGAAGCGGTCGTCGCCGCGATCCGTGAGGCGTCCGGCCTGGCCGGGCGGCTGACGTTCGGGGAGACACCGGTGCGGTTTCCGTTCACCACGGCGGTGGTGGAGTGCTACGCCGACGCGAAGTGACCGGGCGCGGCCGGATCGGGCGGATCGGCCGGATCGGGCGCCTGGGCGCCTGGGCGGTGGTCGGCCGGCCGGTGACCGGACTTGGGTCGTGGGGCTGGGAGACGGTCACTCGGCCCGTGGCCGCGATCGGCCGGTGACCGCCTTCGCCCGATCGACGTCAGCCCCGCCGACCTTCATCCCCTCGACATCCCGTCGACGTCAGCCCCGTCAGTCTTCGCCCCGTCAGCCTTCGCCCCGTCGGCTTTCGCGAGTTCGCGGGCGAAGTCCCGTACCAGGTCGTGTGGGGTGTAGTGGCCGTATGCGTGCTCCTCGAGGAGCGCCACGTCGACGAGCCGGTTCAGGGCTGACTCGGCGCGGTGTTCGTCGGTGCCGGTGAGTCGGGCCAGGAGGGGGGCGTCGTACATGGGCAGGTCCAGCGCGCCGATGCGGCGCAGGGCGAGGGCAGCGTCCCGGTCGGCCTGACGTCCGGAGGCGGCGAGCGCGTCGTGGGCCACGGCGAGGGACCGGCGGACGCTGAGATCGTCGTACTCCAGATGGGGCAACCTGCTCTCGGTGTCGGCCAGTTGACCGGCCAACCCGTCCGGGGTGAGGGCACTGCGCGCGGCGAGTCGGGCGGCGACGACGCGCAGTGCGAGCGGGAGGCGGCCGGTGAGGTGGACGAGAGGATGCGTCGCGTCCAGACCGGCACACCCCTCGCCCGGTCCGGACGCCGCACGCAGGAGGGCGGCGCTGTCCTCGCCCGACAGCGGCCCGAGTGGGAAGCGGTGGGCGCCGTCGAGCGTGGTCAGCGGCGAGCGGCTGGTGACGATCACAGCGCAGCCGGGGCCGGCCGGCAGCAGCGGGCGGACCTGGGAGGCGGTCGCGACGTCGTCCAGTACGACGAGCGTGCGGGTCGGCGCGAGCAGGGTCCTCAGCAACGCGGATGCGGCGTCCGGGTGTTCGGGGATGTGCCGGGGTTCGTTACCGAGATCGCGCAGCAGGGCGGTGAGCGCCTGGCGTGCGGTGAGGGGGGCCATGCCGGGGGTGGCGCCATGCAGGTGGAGGTAGAGCTGCCCATTAGAGAAACGTTCCTTCAGAGCGTGTGCGACGTGCAGCGCGAGCGCGCTCTTGCCTACGCCGGCCATACCGCTGAGGACGACGACCTGACTGCCGCCGGCAAGCGTGGAGTGGAGGAGGCGCAGGGCTGCTACGCGGCCGGTGAAGTGGGCGGGCGGGGGCGGCAGTTGCGCCGGTCGGGTGCGCGGGTGGGCAAGACGGGGTGCGGACCTGGGCGTGAGCACGGGCGGGGGCGCGGCCTCGGGCTCGGCCTCGGGCTCGGCCTCGGGCTCGGCCTCGGGCTCGGGCTCGGCCTCGGGCTCGGCGGCCGGGGTGGGGGGTGAGGTAGTCGGCGTCGGAGCCGCAGCCGGAGTTGCAGCCGGAGCTCGATCGGGAGCCGGAGCCTGCGTCGGATCCGAAGCCGCAGTTGGCGTCGCAGCCGGGGTCGTAGTCGGCGTCTTAGTCGGCGTCGGGCTCGGGCTCGGGCTCGGAACCGAAATCGGGCGATCGTCGGTCGCAGGGGCCAGGACCTGCACGTGGGCGTCGCGGATCGCCGGCCCTGGTTCGATGCCGAGTTCCTCGGCGAGGCGGGCACGCAGGTCGCGATGGACGGCGAGGGCCTCGGCCTGGCGGCCGGTGCGGTGCAGGGCGAGCATCAGCTGGCGGTGGTAGGCCTCGCGCAGCGGATGGTCGGCGGCCAGGGCCGTCAGCTCCGGGACGAGCCGATCGAACCGCGTTCCACCGAGGGCGAGTTCGGCGTCGTAGTACCACTCCAGCAGGAGCAGCCGGGCTTCCCGCAGGCGTCGTGCGAAGGCGTAGCCGCCCAGGTCGGCCGGGAGTCCGCTCAGCGGGGTGCCTCGCCACAGCGCGAGTGCCGCCGCACACTCGCGCGCGACGCGTTCCCAGTTCCGGGCGGCGTGCGCGCCGCGTGCCGCGGCGACGTGCCGCTCGAACACGTGAACGTCGAGCTCGCCGTGTTCGACCCGGAGCCGGTAGCCGGGCGGCACCGCGCGCAGCCGCTCGGGGTCGTCGAGCAACCGACGCAGCCGGGTCACGTGATTGTGCAGCGAGGCCTGCGCGGACGCGGGCGGCGCGCCGCCCCACAGTGCCTCCTTGAGCGACTCGACGGGCACGATCCGGCCCGCGTCGAGAAGCAGGGACGCCAGCAGGGCACGTACTTTCGGGCTGCGGACGGTGTCGTAGGGAGGGACGCCCGCCTCGCACTCGGCGTCCGGCGCGTCGGTCGTGTACAGGACCGGTGGGCCCAGCAGCCCGAACCGCAGCCCGTACCGCCGCATCACGCCGCCCATCGCCCTTCCACGCCCGGTCCGTACCGAGGGTCTGTACCTGAGTTGCTCTGCCGAGTCGCCTTGCCAAGTCGCACCACGCGTCACACCACGCGTCACATGACGCGTCGTTGCCGAGTCGCATCACCGAATCGCTCTGCCGAGGCGCTCGCGGTCGGGACGCGTAACCGGCCGCCCTACCGGAACGCCAGGTGACCAGCGACGACGCGAAGAGCCATTGGCCCCATGTTAGCGATCCGTTGGCGCTATCTGATGTGATCACATCATCGGAATCGGCCCGACGGTGCGCGCGTATCGACGCGCAACTCGGGGGAGTGTCGCCGCCGCGGCCGGATCCGGGGGCGCGCGGGGCCTCGGTCGGCGGAGGTGACCGACCGGGCCCTGCGCCCCGTTCCGTGCCGGTTACGAACGGATCCCGACGGCCTCTCAGGTGACTGGCCCTCAGGTGTCCGTCCCTCAGATGACCGGCGGCCTGCCCAGCCGGGTCAGCCGCCACACCGTCCGCCACTTCATGGGCCGCCGATGTCCGGCCGGCTTGCGCACGCCCTCCGCGAACCCGCCGAACCAGGCCTTGAGACCGCCGAGCGACCGGGTCCGCAGGAGGGTGACGGCGATCCAGACGCCCAGGTGGACCGGGATGAGGAGCAGCGGAAGGTTCCGGCGGACCAGCCAGACCCGGTTCCGGGCCGTGACCCGGTGGTATATCGCGTGCCGGGCGGGCGAGGTCTTGGGGTGCTGGAGCAGCAGCTCGGGCGCGTAGAGGATCTTCCAGCCGGCGTCGGTGGCGCGCCAGGCCAGGTCGGTCTCCTCGTGCGCGAAGAAGAACTCGGCGGGCCAGTCGCCGGTCTCCGCGAGCATGGCCATGCTCAGGGCGTGGCCGCCGCCGAGGAAGCCGGTGACGTACCCGCCCTGCATCGGGTCCGAGGCGCCGACGCGCGGCACGTGCCTGCGCTGGGTCTCGCCGTGCTCGTCGGCGATACGGAAGCCGACGATGCCGAGGCGCGGGTCGGCGGCGTACAGATCGCGGACGCGGCTCAGCACATCAGCGTCGACGAGCAGCCCGTCGTCGTCCAGGTCGACCACGACGTCCACGTCGCCGTACTCCCGCAGCCGGGCGAGGGCGACGTTGCGGCCGCCGGGGCAACCGAGGTTCTCGTCGACCTCGATCGTCGTGACCTCGCCGGGCAGGAAGAGGCGTTGGGCGAAGTCGGGAAGTTCGCAGCCGTTGCCGACGATCACGATGCGGGCGGGCGCCAGGTCCTGCTTGGCCACCGACTCCAGCAGCGCGTCGACCTCGGCAGGCCGGTTGCCCATGGTCACCACGGCCACGGCGATCCTCGGCTCCGCCGCTTCCCCGATGTCCCCCACGTCCACCACGTCCCTCACTCCGTCCGGCCCTCGACGCGACCGCGTCCCGTCCACGCGCGGGCCCGTCGTTCACCTAGATGTTGCCTCAGGTGCGGGCGTTGCTCCGACGCCGCCTCTTTCTGCCTCCCCTTTTATGCCGGTTCTGCCTAAGCGAACTCCGCCGATCCGGTCTTGGCCGCGCCGGTTCGATGGACGTCGCCTCTCTGAATACGTCGGCCCCGGACAGGTCGGTTCAGCCGCGACGGTTCAGCCGCGTCGGTTTTCCCGGCGCCGGACGAACTTCAGCCCCGACCAGTCCTGCCCCAGGGCGGCGACCTTCACGTCCACGACGCCGAGGGGGAGGAAGAGGCCGCGCAGGGCGTTCTCGGTGATGTCGCTGACATGTCCGGCCGCCTTGCGGGGCCAGGCGACCCAGAGCATGGCGTCGTCGGCGAGGTCTCGGACGAGGGCCGGGGTCTCGGCGGCGAGCTCGGCGTGGCTGCGGTAGAAGGCGACGGTGATGTCGGCGTCGCGGGTACCGCCCGGGGCGAGGTGGACGCCGTCGGGGAGGCCGGGCACGTCCCAACCGTCCGGGGCGTGTCGCAGTCGCACCCGGTGGCCGGGCTCGACTCCGAGCTTCTTGGCGAGGGGGGTGCCGGAGTAACCGCCGGTCGCGGCCGAGTCGCTCACGGGCTCACCGTAGCCTCGGACCGGACCTGCCCCCGGTCGGAACCACCTCACCTGGAGGATCAGCCGTGCCCTTCCGTTGTGCCGTACTCGACGACTTCCAGAACGTCGCGACGACTCTCGCCGACTGGTCGGCGCCGGGTGAGCGGCTCGATGTCGTGTCCTTCACCGACCACTTCGGCGACGAGGACGGACTCGCGGCGGCGCTGGCCGACTTCGATTGTGTGGTCACCCTGCGGGAGCGCGTCCCCTTCCCTGCGTCGCTGCTGGACCGTCTCCCCCGGCTGCGCCTGCTGATCGCCTCCGGCATGCGGAACTCGGTGATCGACTACGCGGCGGCGACGGCGAACGGCGTGACGGTGTGCGGGACGGAGAGCTCCTCGACTCCGCCGGTGGAGCTGACGTGGGCGTTGTTGCTGGGCCTGGCCCGGGGCCTGGTCCAGGAGAGCACGGCCCTGCGGGAGGGCGGACCCTGGCAGTCGACCGTCGGCGCCGACCTGCACGGGCGGCGGCTCGGACTGCTGGGCCTGGGGAAGATCGGCGCGCCGGTCGCCCGGGTGGGCCTCGCCTTCGGCATGGAGGTGAGCGCGTGGAGCCAGAACCTGACGGCGGGTCGGACGACGGAGGTGGGCGTGCGGTTGGCCCCCTCGAAGGAGGAGCTGCTCGCCGAGAGCGACTTCGTGTCGATCCACCTCGCCCTGAGCGACCGCACCCGGGGTCTGCTCGGCCCCGCCGAACTGGCCCTCCTCAAGCCGACGGCGTACCTGGTGAACACCTCGCGGGCGGCGATCGTCGACCAGGACGCGTTGCTGGCGGCGCTGCGTGAGGGCCGTATCGCGGGCGCGGGGGTCGACGTCTTCGACGTGGAACCCCTCCCCGCCGGCCACCCGATGCGGACGGCTCCTCGCCTCCTGGCCACTCCGCACCTGGGGTATGTGTCCCGGGCGAACTACGAGCGGTACTACGGGCAGGCGGCGGAGGGAGTGCGGGCGTATCTGGCGGGGGCGCCGGTGCGGGTGCTTGGCTGAGTCGACCGGGTGACCGGGTGACTTCGGAAACGAGCTACGCCGCGTTCAGTTCGCACCACACGAGCTTGCCCCGACGTCCCATCCGGGACAGCGGCTGCCAGTGCCAGAGGTCCGAGCAGGCCCGAACGAGTGCCATGCCGCGCCCGTTCTCGGCGTGGGTGAGCTCCTCCAGCCGTCCCGGCGGCTCGGGCGGCTCGGGGTCCGCGTCCCAGGCACCGATCTGCAGGACCCCGTCCCGGAAACGGAGACGCAGGCACGCGGGGCCCTTCGTATGCAGTACGGCATTGGAGACCAGCTCCGAGGCGAGCAGCTCCGCTGTGTCGACCAGGTGGATCAGGCCGTGCAACGTCAGGATCAGACGCAGGGTGCGGCGGCAGACCGTGACAGCGCGGGGGTCGCAGGGGATGCAGAGGGAGTACTCCCAGGGATCGGGCATGCGTCAACTCCGAGTGGCTCTTCCGTAAGCTGAAGGCGGAGTCGCTGGATCCCGCATCTTCGCGCGACTTCATGAGCAGGCTGGCGAAGGAGCTGTGAGGCGTGCTGTGACCACTCCCGGCAACTGGCAGAAGTCATCCTTCTCCGGAGGGTCCGACGGCAACAACTGCCTCGAACTCACCTCCACCACCGCCGACGCCCTCCGCCTCCGCGAAAGCGACAGCCCCACCACGATCCTGACCACCACCCCCGCCGCCCTCGCCCAGTTCCTGTCCGGCATACGCCGGCTCGGTGCCCCCGTCGCGTCAGAACACGCGGACGTCGGTGGCGTCGTCCCAGAGCATGTCGGCGTTCGGGCCGCCGACAGAACCCTGCCGTTCCCGTAGTAGACGAACACCTGGAAGTCGACGGGCCGCAGGAGGTCGGAGAGTCCGTCGCCGTTCACATCGCCCGTCGCGATCACCGGCTCGTCGCTGGGCCAGGCGTAGGGCAGCTTCTTGCGCGGCACGAAGCCGCCCTTGCCGTTGCCCGCGTACAGCCACAGCGCACGTGATCCGTCGCGGGCCACCAGGTCGCTCATGCCGTCGCCGGTCATGTCGCCCGGTGAGACCAGTCGTTCGACGCGGCCGGCAACACCTCCCCGAACGTCCGCAGTACTTCTTCTACGTCCGCGCTCGGTCTCGGACGGTGCCGGCGACCTGAACGGCGACGGCACCGGCTGTTCCTCTACCCCGGCTACGGCGCCGTCGACGTGAGCAAGCGCATCGAGCTGCGGCTGCCGTCGAACGCTGAGCACGCGCCCCTGCTGTGGGCCGCCATGACCTGCATCGTCGTGTGAAAGGCGGGCGCAGGACGGCGCCCCGGCTCGGTGGCGCCGCCGATTTGATCTCGGGGAAGGTGGACGGGGCGGGGGTCTACACCGACGGGGAGGGCGACCAGATCATCAACTACTCCCCGTCGTCACCTTCACCACCCAGGACGGCACCCACGTCACGGTCCTCTCCCGCGACGGCATCCCCGACCCGAGCCGCTCCCTCCACCGCGAACTCACCATCCACTACGCCCCCTCCGACCCGGCCGTCCACACCCCCGACCTCGGAGCGGACCGCCGCGCCACCGAACGGGCCATCGGCTGGATCATCATCATGTGGATCACCGGCCTCGCGGCGACCGCGACCGGCGCGACCCTGCTGTGGCCGTGACGCCTGCACCCGGCGCCCCGCACCCACCAAAAGCAAAAGCCCCAGGTCACGGCGAGTGAGTCCTGAGGCTTCGGCAGAGCCGCCTTCGGGATTCGAACCCGAGACCTACGCATTACGAGTGCGTTGCTCTGGCCATCTGAGCTAAGGCGGCGCGCTGGCCACACCATGGTGCGATCAGCAACGTCGGTAAGTCTACACAGTTTCCAGGGGTGCTCCGAACAGCCCCCGGGAGCGGTCCTCCCGGGGTTCGCGCCGGTCGCTACTTGCAGCGCTTGCCGTCCGTCGGAGGCGTTCCGCGGAGCAGATAGGTGTCGATCGCGGAGTCGATGCAGGCGCTCCCGCGGCCGTACGCGGTGTGGCCGTCGCCCTCGTAGGTGAGGAGGCGGGCCGAGGCGAGCTGGTGGGCGAGGGACCGGGCCCAGCGGTACGGGGTCGCCGGGTCGCGGGTGGTGCCGACGACGACGATCGGGGCGGCGCCCTTCGCCTCGATGAGGTGCGGCTCGCCCGTGGGCCTCACCGGCCAGTACGCGCAGTTCAGGGAGGCCCAGGCGAGGCCCTCGCCGAAGACCGGGGACGCCTTCTCGAAGGACGGGAGCGCCTTCTCGACCTGGTCGGGGGTGGAGAAGGCCGCGGGGAGGTCGAGGCAGTTCACCGCCGCGTTGGCGGCCATCAGGTTGGCGTAGCGGCCGTCGGCGTCCCGCTCGTAGTAGCTGTCGGAGAGGGCGAGCAGGCCCGCGCCGTCCTTGTCCTTGATCGCCGAGGTCAGCGCCTCGCGCAGCTGCTCCCAGGTGCTCTCGTCGTACATCGCCGCGATCACGCCGGTGGTGGCGAGGGCCTCGCCGAGCTTGCGGCCGTCCGGGTCGCCGGTGGGGATCGGGTGTGCGTCGAGTTTGCGGAAGAAGGCCTTGAGGTTCTCGCCAACCTTGGCGGGAGCCGTGCCCTTGCCGCCGAGCGGGCAGTCGGATCGCGTGACGCAGTCCTTCGCGAACGACTGGAACGCCGTCTCGAACCCCGCCGTCTGGTCCAGGTTCAGCCGGCGGGCGGGCAGCGACGGGTCCATCGCCCCGTCCAGGACGAGCCGGCCCACCCGGTTCGGGAAGAGCCCCGCGTACGTCGCGCCGAGGAACGTCCCGTACGACGCCCCCACGTAGGTCAGCTTCCCGTCGCCCAGGACCGCCCGCAGGATGTCCATGTCGCGGGCGGCCTCCACGGTGGAGACGTGCCGCAGCAGCCGTGCCGAGTGCGCGCCGCAGCCCTCCGCGAACTCCTTGTACGCGTCGACGAGTTCGCCGGTCTCCCGCTGGTCGTCGGGGGTCGTGTCCGTCTGCGTGTAGGTGTCCATCGCGCGCCCGTCGAGGCACTCCACGGGCTCGCTGCGGGCCACGCCCCGCGGGTCGACGGCGACCATGTCGTAGCGGGCGCGGACTCCGGCGGGGTAGCCGATGCCGGCGTACTGCTGGAGGTAGCCGACCGCCGAGCCGCCCGGTCCGCCCGGGTTCACCAGCAGCGAGCCGAGCCGCTTGCCCGGCCCCGTCGCCTTCTTGCGGGCGACCGCGAGCCGGACGTCGCCCGCGCCCGGGTCGGCGTAGTCGAGCGGCGCCTTCAGGGTGGCGCACTCGAAGCCGGGCACACCGCAGCCGCGCCAGCTCAGCTTCTGCCCGTAGTACGGCGCGAGCGCCGACGGCGTGGCCCGCGGCAGCGCGACGAGTGCCGCCACCGCCGTGGAACCGGCGGAGCTCGTCGACTCCGCGGCGGAACAGCCGGAGACGAGCAGCGCGGCGAGCGAGAGGAGGGTGACGCCGGTACGGGACCTGCGGAGAGAGCGCCTCATGTACATCCAGCGAGCGTAACTCTGCGCAATGTCACGAACGCGGTAGGTACGCGAACGGACACGGACGAGTGACGCCGTCAACCCAAGATCGACGTCGGCGCCGGCCGGGCGCTCAGTGTCGGCCCGGCGACCGGCCTCGGCCCGGGGTCGGCGTCGGCCCGGCAACCGGCGTCGGCCCGGTGGTCGGTACCAGCCCGGTGGTCGGTACCGGTCCGCCTGCCGTCGTCGTCGGGCGTCAGCCCGCTCTCAGTGCCATCGTCATCGCTTCGACCGCCAGCAGCGGAGCCACATTGCGGTCGAGGGCCTGTCTGCATCCGGCGATGGCCTCGATACGGCGGAGGGTGGACTCCGGGCTGCTGCCCCGGGCGAGCCGCTCTAGGGCGTCCTCGGCGTCCATGTTGGCGATCGCGACGCGGGAGCCGAGCTGCAAGGCGAGGACGTCGCGGTAGAAGGCGGTCAGGTCGGTGAGCGCGAGGTCGAGGCTGTCGCGCTGCGTACGCGTCCTGCGGCGCTTCTGCTTGTCCTCCAGGTCCTTCATCACACCCGCCGTACCGCGCGGCATCCGGCCGCCCTGGACCGCGCCCATCGCCGCCTTCAGCTCTTCGGTCTCCTTGCCGTCCATCTCCTCCGCGAGCTGCTTGGCGTCCTCGGTCGCCGCGTCGACCAGCTCCTGGGCGGCACGGAGACAGCCGCCGACGTCGTCCACACGCAGGGGCAGTTTCAGCACGGCCGCGCGGCGCTCGCGGGCGGCGGGGTCGGTGGCCAGCCGGCGGGCCCGGTCGACGTGCCCCTGCGTGGCCCGGGCGGCGGCCGCGGCGACGGCCGGCTCGATGCCCTCGCGCCGGATGAGCATGTCGGCGACGGCGTCCACGGAGGGCGTGCGCAGGTTCAGGTGCCGGCAGCGGGAGCGGATGGTGGGCAGCACATCCTCCAGGGAGGGCGCGCAGAGCAGCCAGACCGTCCGCGGGGCGGGCTCCTCGACGGCCTTGAGGACGGCGTTGGCGGACTTCTCGTTCAGCCGCTCGGCGTCCTCGACGAGGATGATCTGCCAGCGGCCCGTGGCGGGCGAGGTGTACGACTTGCGGACCGTGTCACGCATGTCCTCGGCGAGGATCTGCGAACCGACCGCGGCAACGGTGTTGACGTCGGCGTGGGTGCCGATGAGCGCCGTATGGCAGCCGTCGCAGAACCCGCAGCCCGGGACGCCGCCGAGCGCCCGGTCCGGGCTCACGCACTGGAGGGCGGCGGCGAAGGCCCGCGCCACCTGGCCGCGACCGGCCCCGGGCGGACCGGTGATCAGCCAGGCGTGCGTCATCTTCGACGTCTCGGGCGGCGGGGCGGCCGTGCCGGCCGCGGTGACGAGCGCGTCGGCGTCCCGAGCGGCAGCGGCGAGCTGCTCGCTCACCTTCTCCTGCCCGACGAGGTCGTCCCACACGGTCATGCGTCACGCCGCCCTTTCGTCACGTTTCGCGTTGCGGCTTCCATTGTGCGGGGAGCCACTGACAATCGAGCCACGGGTGGTGTCGGCGTCCCGCCGCCGACCGACGGCGGGACGACCGGCGGTGCCGGAACGCTCAGCGGCGTCGGCCCCGCCCACGGCCCTCGTCGTTCCCGTCCTCGTCGTGGCGCGGGCCCAGCAGTTCGTCCGCCAGCGTCGGTAGATCGTCCAGCGGGGTCTCCTCGGCCCAGTCCGGCCGGGGGCGCTGCCGGGGCGTGCCGTCCTCGTCGACCTGCGGCAGCTCGCGCGTACGGTCGTCGGCCCCGTCCGGCCGCGCCCCGCCCTGCTCGCCCCGCTCGTCACGGAAGTACCCCGGCGGCACCCGGTCCGAGGGGTTCCGGTCCGAGGGGTTCCGGTCCGAGGGGTTCCGGCCCGAGGGGTTCCGGCCCGAGGGGTTCCGGCCCCGCACGGGAGGCAGCACGGCCGTCTCGTCGGCAGGGTTCTCGTCCCGGACCGAAGGCAGTACGGAGGTCTCGTCCTCGGAGCTGTCGCGGCGCACCGGAGGCAGTACCGCGGTCTCGTCCGCGGACCCCGGCGGAATCGAGGGCTGCGGCAGCTCGGCCGTCACCTCGGCGTCGGCCCCGCCCGCGGAACCCTGCTGCTTCCCGGATCCGGACGCGTTCCCGGACGCCTTGGATGGCTGCTCGGGCTCCTTGTCCATGCGGATCGGCGGCAGCACCGCCGTCTCGTCCACCGGCCCGCCCGACGCGTTCGTCGGGGTCACCACCGGCGTCGGCACGGTCACGGCCTCCGGCGGGACCGCCGAAGCCGCGGTCGCCGTGGGGCGCACCGGCTTCGGTCCGACCCGTGCCGCGGCGGCGGCCTGCTCGGCCGCGCGTCGGGCCTGCTCGGCCCGCACCAGCGCCTCCTCGGCCTTCCGCTGCTTCTCCAGGCGCCGGGCCTCGGCCTCGGCACGCAGCCGCGCCTCCTCCTCGGCCTGCCGACGGCGCCGCTCCTCCTCCGCCTTGCGGCGGGCCTCCTCCTCGGCGCGGGCCTTCTCCTCCGCGAGGAGCCGGACCCGCTCCTCCTCGGCACGCCTGCGTGCTTCCTCGGCGCGCAGCCGCGCCTCCTCGGCCTGCCGCTCGGCCTCGCGCCGCTGCGCCTCCTCCAGCTCGCGCCGCTTGCGCTCCTCCTCCTCGGCGCGCAGCTTGGCGAGCTGCTCCTGGCGCTCGCGCTCCAGGCGCTCCTCCTCGGCCTTGCGGGCGGCCTCTTCCTCGGCCTTGCGACGGGCCTCTTCCTCGGCCTTCTTGCGCGCCTCCTCCTGGGCCTTGATCTCGGCCTCGGAGAGGGGCAGCTGCTGGTCGAGCCGGTGCCGGACGGCGGTCGTGACCGCCTCGGGCTCCTGGGCCGCGTCGACGACCAGGTAGCGGCCCGGGTCGGCGGCGGCCAGTGTGAGGAAGCCGGAGCGCACGCGCGTGTGGAACTCGGCCGGCTCCGACTCCAGCCGGTCCGGCGCCTCCGTGAACCGCTCGCGGGCGGCCTCCGGCGACACGTCCAGCAGGACCGTCAGATGCGGGACCAGGCCGTTCGTCGCCCAGCGCGAGATCCGCGCGATCTCGGTCGGGGACAGGTCGCGGCCCGCGCCCTGGTAGGCCACGGACGAGTCGATGTACCGGTCGGTGATGACGACCGCGCCGCGCTCCAGGGCGGGCCGGACGACCGTGTCGACGTGCTCCGCGCGGTCCGCCGCGTACAGCAGCGCCTCCGCGCGGTGCGACAGCCCGGCGCTGGAGACGTCCAGCAGGATCGAACGCAGCCGCTTGCCCACGGGCGTGGCCCCCGGCTCACGCGTGAGGACGACCTCGTGGCCCTTGGCCCTGATCCACTCGGCGAGCGCCTCGGCCTGCGTGGACTTGCCGGCGCCGTCACCGCCCTCCAGGGCGATGAAGAAGCCGGTCCCGACCGAGGTCTGCACCGGGTCGTCGCCGCCGAGCAGCGCGTCCCGCAGGTCCTGCCGCAGGGGTACGCCGGAACGGTCGTCGACCTTGGCCAGCACCAGCGCGGCCACCGGCAGCAGCAGCGCACCGACCAGCATCAGAGTGAACGCCGCCCCGCCGTGCGCGAACACGAACTTGCCGCTTTCCAGCCGGTGCGGCCCGATGAGCGCCGCCACCAGCGGGGCGATCACCGCGCCCAGCGCCACCACGACTCGTACGACGGCGTGCAGGTGTTCCGTCGTCCGCGCCCGGCGGTGTTCCTCGGTCTCCTGGTCGAGGAGGGCGTGCCCGGTGTTGGCGGCGACGCCCGCGCCGACGCCGGCCAGGGCCAGGATCAGCAGCACGCTGGTGACGTCCGGCACCAGCCCGGCGGCCAGCAGCGCCACGCCGGTGAAGGCGATGGCCAGCGCGAGCAGCCGGCGCCGCGACAGCGACGCCAGCACCTTCGGCGCCGTACGGACGCCGATGACGACTCCACCGGTCAGCGCGAGCACGAACAGCCCGTACATGACCGGCCCGCCGCCCAGGTCCTTGGCGTGCAGCACGGCCACGGCGACGGCGGCGGCGATCGCCCCGGCCACGGCCGCGCAGGCGAGGATCAGCAGCGGGATCGCGCCGGTGCGGCCCGCCTCGACGCCGGTGGCGGTCCTCGGTCGGCGCAGCCCCTCGAGCGGCGACCGCGCGCGCGGGGTGCGCAGTCCGGGCAGCTCCAGGAAGGTCACGATGGACAGCGACCCGGCGAAGAGCCCCCCGGCGACATACGAGGCGAGGGCCGCCTGGTGCTGTCCGAACCAGTCGATCCCGGCACCCAGAAGATTGTTGAACAATGCCGCGACGACCAGCGTGGCCGCGCCCAGCGGGATCGTCACGAAGCCGGTGCGCAGCGACAGGCGGCGCAGGGCGTCCATGTGGTCCGGCAACGGCCGGACGGTCGCGCCCTCCAGCGGCGGGGCGGGCAGCAGGGCCGGGGACGCGCTTTCGCGGGCGACCGTCCAGAACCGCTCGGCCACCCCGGTCACGAACACCGTGACGAGCAGCAGGGCAAGCGCGTCGTCCGGCGTCCAGTCGATCCACAGCGGCGCGACGATCAGCAGCGCGGCGCGCACGCCGTCCGCGCCGACCATGGTCCAGCGGCGGTCGAGCGGGCCGTCCGGCGAGGTCAGTGAGGTCAGTGGGCCCAGGAGGACGGCACCGAAGAGGAGGGTGGCCAGAATCCGCACCGCGAAGACGGTCGCGACAGCGAAGGCCACGCCGCGGTAGCCGCCCCCGAAGGAGCCCTCCACGATGGCCGCCTGGAGGACGAGGAGGACGAACACCAGGAGTGCGAGGGTGTCTCCCACCCCGCTCACCAGCTGTGCGCTCCAGAGCCGCTTGAGCTGCGGCTCGCGCAACAGGGCGCGCACAGCGCGCTCGCGGGAGTCCGCCACCAAGGCGTCGTCCGGTGCCGGGTGGTGGGCCGTTGGCTGCTCGGCTCGCGTCATGCTTTCAGCCTATCGGCCGCGACTGACACCCTGTCGCCCCCGTCCACGCGCGCGACCGCCCCGACACCAAAGTGATGCCGGGGCGTTGGTTTGACGAACCGCCTTTGAGGAACGGTGACGGGCTCGGTCGCCGATCAGGCGTCCGGCCGGCCGTACCGGCAGGCACCCGATCCGTGGGTTGCCCGCCGGGTGCCGGCCGTCCGATCAGTCCTCCGACGAAGCCGGGGAAGCCGTCGGGGAAGAAGCTGTCGCCTTCTTCGTGACCGTCTTCTTCGCCGTCGTCTTCTTGGCCGTGGTCGTCTTCGCGGCGGTCTTCTTGGCGGCCGTCTTCTTCGCCGGGGCCGCCTTCTTCGCCGTCGCCTTCTTCGCGGGCGCCTTCTTGGCCGTCTTCTTGGCCGGCGCCTTGGCCCGCTTCTCGGCGAGCAGCTCGAAGCCGCGCTCCGGGGTGATCTCCTCGACGCTGTCACCGGAGCGCAGGGTCGCGTTGGTCTCCCCGTCGGTGACGTACGGCCCGAAGCGACCGTCCTTGACGACCACCGGCTGTCCGCTGACCGGGTCCGCGCCCAGCTCCTTCAGCGGCGGCTTGGCGGCGGCCCGGCCACGCTGCTTGGGCTGGGAGTAGATCGCCAGCGCCTCTTCGAGGGTGATCGTGAAGAGCTGGTCCTCGGTCTGGAGGGACCGCGAGTCCGTGCCCTTCTTCAGGTACGGGCCGTAGCGGCCGTTCTGCGCGGTGATCTCCACGCCCTCCGCGTCGGCGCCGACGACACGCGGCAGCGACATCAGCTTGAGGGCATCCGCCAGCGTCACCGTGTCCAGCGACATCGACTTGAACAGCGAGGCCGTACGCGGCTTCACGGCGTTCTTGCCGGTCTTCGGGGTGCCCTCGGGGAGCACCTCGGTGACGTACGGGCCGTAGCGGCCGTCCCGGGCGATGATCTGGTGGCCGCTCTCCGGGTCGGCACCGAGCTCGAAGTCGCCGCTCGGCTTGGCGAGCAGCTCCTCCGCGAGTTCGACGGACAGCTCGTCCGGGGCCAGGTCCTCGGGCACGTCCGCCCGCTGGTGACCCTCGGCGTCCTTCTCTCCGCGCTCGATGTAGGGGCCGTAGCGCCCGACCCGCAGCACGATGTCGTTGCCCACCGGGAACGACGACACCTCGCGGGCGTCGATCGCGCCCAGGTCGGTCACCAGCTCCTTGAGGCCGCCGAGGTGGTCCCCGTCGCCGTTGCCGGCTTCGGCCGCGCCGCCGTGGCCCGCGCCTTCGCCGAAGTAGAACCGCTTCAGCCACGGCACGGCCTTCGCCTCACCGCGGGCGATGCGGTCGAGGTCGTCCTCCATGCGGGCGGTGAAGTCGTAGTCGACCAGTCGGCCGAAGTGCTTCTCCAGGAGGTTGACCACGGCGAAGGACAGGAAGGACGGCACGAGTGCCGTGCCCTTCTTGAAGACGTAACCGCGGTCGAGGATCGTGCCGATGATCGACGCGTACGTCGACGGGCGGCCGATCTCGCGCTCTTCGAGCTCCTTGACCAGGCTGGCCTCGGTGTAGCGGGCCGGGGGCTTGGTGGCGTGCCCGTCGACCGTGATCTCCTCGGCGGTCAGCGGGTCACCCTCGCCGACCTGGGGCAGCCGGCGCTCACGGTCGTCCAGCTCGGCGTTCGGGTCGTCGGCACCCTCGACGTACGCCTTCAGGAAGCCGTGGAAGGTGATCGTCTTGCCGGAGGCGCTGAACTCGACGTCCCGGCCGTCGGCCGCGCCGCCACCGATCTTCACCGTGACGCTGTTGCCGGTCGCGTCCTTCATCTGCGAGGCGACCGTCCGCTTCCAGATCAGCTCGTAGAGCTTGAACTGGTCGCCGGTCAGACCCGTCTCGGCGGGCGTGCGGAAACGATCACCCGAGGGGCGGATCGCCTCGTGCGCCTCCTGCGCGTTCTTGACCTTGCCGGGGTACGTGCGCGGCTGGGGCGGCAGGTAGTCGGCGCCGTACAGCTGCGTGACCTGGGCGCGGGCGGCGGAGATCGCCGTCTCGCTCAGCGTCGTGGAGTCCGTACGCATGTACGTGATGTAGCCGTTCTCGTACAGCTTCTGCGCGACCTGCATGGTTGCCTTGGCGCCGAAACCGAGCTTGCGGCTGGCCTCCTGCTGAAGCGTCGTCGTACGGAACGGGGCGTACGGCGAGCGGCGGTAGGGCTTCGACTCGACGGAGCGGACGGCGAACCGCGTGTTCTCCAGGGCGACGGCCAGGGCGCGGGCGTTCGCCTCGTCGAGGTGGAGGATGTTCGCGCTCTTGAGTTGTCCCACGGAGTCGAAGTCGCGACCCTGCGCGACTCGCCTGCCGTCGACGGTCTGGAGGCGTGCGACCAGCGACGACGGGTCCGACACGTCACCGGCGCGACCGGTCGAGAAGGTGCCCGTCAGGTCCCAGTACTCAGCAGAACGAAACGCGATGCGCTCGCGTTCCCGCTCCACGACGAGGCGGGTGGCGACGGACTGGACACGGCCGGCCGACAGGCGCGGCATGACCTTCTTCCACAGGACCGGCGATACCTCGTAACCGTAGAGACGGTCGAGGATGCGGCGGGTCTCCTGGGCGTCGACGAGCTTCTGGTTGAGCTGGCGCGGGTTGGCGACGGCGGCCCGGATCGCGTCCTTGGTGATCTCGTGGAAGACCATCCGCTTGACCGGGATCTTGGGCTTGAGGACCTCCTGGAGGTGCCAGGCGATCGCCTCGCCCTCGCGATCCTCATCGGTGGCGAGGAAGAGCTCGTCGGACTCCTTGAGGAGGTCCTTCAGCTTCTTGACCTGCGCCCGCTTGTCGGCGTTGACCACATAGATCGGCTGGAAGTCGTGTTCGACGTCCACACCGAGACGGCGGACCTCGCCCGTGTACTGGTCCGGCACCTCCGCGGCGCCGTTGGGAAGGTCACGGATGTGCCCGACGCTGGCCTCGACGATGTAGCCGGGGCCGAGGTAACCCTTGATCGTCTTCGCCTTGGCAGGCGACTCGACGATCACGAGTCGGCGGCCGCCCTTCGCGGTCTCGCTGGTCGGGGACAACTTCGCTCATCTCTCCGGTCGACGCTGGGGCCTCACCCAGGCCTTGCTCCCGGGGTCGGGTCATGGTGACGCTGCGGAGTGTGACGGTACATCCCGCCCCCGTGTCAAACGGGAAAAGCCCGCAACGGCCACTCGAACGGTAACCCGACTACCGCCATTCCTGCCGCCCGGAGTACCGACCGGCCCTTTTCCGTACGACCGGAACGCGTCTTCCCCTTTACCGGCGCGGCCACGTTCACGCGGTTCGAACGAGGTTCCGGCGAGATCCGCGAAGGCGGCCTCGGAGTCGGCCTCGTAGGCGCTTGTGCAGGTGGTCACGGAGGTGGCTTCAGAGCCGGGCGAAGCACCACACTCCGACGGCCAGCGCGCCGACGGAGGCCAGGGTCGCCAGGGTCGCCGATGCGACGGGGCTCACATCCTGGGCCACGGGTTCACGGTGTCGTACCCGGATCGCGGTCCACATCAGCAGCGCGGCCCCGAACAGGGCGAACACCGTTCCCGTGAAGATCGTCGGCCCGCTCTCCATGATCGTCCACGCCCCTTTCGCTCGGCCCGCGCCTGCCCCGGCCACGGGAGGCTGTCACGCGCGGGCGGCGCCCCGGCGAACCCGAGGTGAACGCCAGGATCACGGATGGGGCCGGGGCCCGGCGAGCCGTCGTCCGGGAGGGAGCGGACGGAGCCGGAGCGGGGCCCGGCCGGTCCGGAGCGCGGTGGAGCACACCGAACCGGGTGCGGGCTTATCCGGCCGACTTCGCCGTCTTCGGCGTTGCCGGCACCGTAGGCGGTGTCCTCGTTGTCGATCGCCTCACATTGCATACGATCTTGACGAATCGGCGCCGAGCGCGAAGAAAACATGGAGAGCGGGGAAGAACGGGGCGGCGCAGCCGGCGCGGCACGAGTAGGTCGGGCACCAGAAAACGTTCCGGACGATGTCCCGGATCACGCCCCAGAGGGCTTCCCGGATGACGTCGCAGGTGATGTTCCGGACGGCACCGCGGGCAATGTTCCGGGCGGCACCGCGGGCAATGTTCCGGATGACATCCCGAGTGACGACCCGAGTGACGACCCACGTGATCCCTTGTGAGGGACGCCCCGAGTGACGCCCCGGATGGCAGCCGGTGGCCCGCTCCGCCGGTCCGGGCGACCGGCTGCCATCCGGGGGGCCGGGTCCGGCCGGACCCGGCCGGACCCGCTCGGGTCACTCCGCCGGTTCGAGGAAGCCCTGCTCCACCAGAAGGCGGATCTGGGCCGGAGTCCGGTCCCGCAGCAACACCGGATCCTCGCCGACCAGTTGGGCGATGGCGTCGAGAATGCGGCCTGCGCTCAGCGAGCCGTCGCACACGCCGGCGAAGCCCGCGCCGACCGTGTCCACCTTGGTGGCCCGGCGCATACCGCGGTGCTGGCGCAGCACGACGTGCTCCGGGTCCTCGGCGCCGGGGAGCCCGACCTGCTCCTGGACGACCTCCGTGACCAGCCGGAAGCGCCCGGCGAGCAGGGCCGCGTCGTCATGGGCACGCAGATAGTCCAGCCGTCCGAAGTGCGCCAGGACCGCGTCGCCCAGCGGCTGTTCGACCGGGTGCGGCCACTCCTCCACCGTGATGACGGGCTCCGCGGCCGTCGTCCTGCGCAGCGTGATCCAGCCGAAGCCGACACCCTTCACCTTGCGTGCCTCGAACTCGTCCAGCCAGGTGTCGTAGTGCGCCTGGTACTCGGCCTGGTCGCCACGGTGATCACCGGCGTCCCTCAACCAGAGCTCCGCGTACTGCGTGACGTCCTGCACCTCACGCTGCACGATCCACGCGTCGCACCCGTGCGGCACCCATGACCTGAGCCGGTCCTGCCAGTTCTCCCCTTCCACGTGCTGCCAATTGGCGAGGAACTGCGCGAACCCGCCTTCGCTCAGCCGCTCCCCCGCTCCTTGAACGAGCGAGCGGCACAGATCGTCCCCGCCCATCCCGCCGTCCCGGTAGGTCAGCCGGGCGCCCGGCGAGATCACGAACGGCGGATTCGACACGATCAGGTCGTACGTCTCGTCGTCCCGGACCGGATCGAAGAGCGAGCCCTCGCGCAGGTCCGCGGCCGGAGCCCCGGACAGCGCGAGCGTGAGGGCGGTGATGTGCAGCGCGCGCGGGTTGAGGTCGGTCGCCGTCACGCGCGTGGCGTGCTGGGCGGCGTGCAGCGCCTGGATGCCGGAGCCGGTGCCGAGATCGAGGGCGGCGGAGACGGGCATGCGCACGGTGATACCGGCGAGGGTCGTCGACGCGCCGCCGACACCGAGGACGACAGCGGTGTCCGCCTGGCCGCCTTCGCTCCCGCTGCCGCCCGCGCCACCGACCGCGCACCCGAGGTCGGAGATGATGAACCAGTCCTCGCCGTCCGGCCCGCCGTACGGCCGTACGTCCACCGTCGCGGCGACCTCGTCCTCACCCGTGGGGACCAGCCAGCCGCTCTCCACGCACGCGTGTACGGGCAGGAACTCCTCCACGCGCGCGTACGGCACGGGCTGCTGGAGCAGGAAGAGGCGGACGAGTGTCTCCAGCGGCGTGTCCCCGCGTGTCGCGCGCAGCGCGGGGACGGTCTCGCTGCGGGCCAGGGCGGCGTAGGCAGGCGCGCCGAGCAGGTCGAGGAGACCGTCCGCGGTGAAGGAGGCCGCGAGCAGCGCCTCGCGCAGCCGGGCGGCCACGTCGGGGCGGTCGGCGGAGGGCAGGGGGGAGAGGGTGGCGTTACTCACGCCCCCCATTGTCTCCCGTCACCACTCGGGGCGCGTTCCCCCGGATCGTTCCGAGCCGCGCGGCCTCAGCTGGTCGTCGCGCGCGCCGAGGCGGAGGTGGCCACCTTCTTGCAGCTGGCCTGGTTGGCCATGGCGTTCTTGACGTCACCCTGCTCGAGGTTCTTCAGCGCGGTGTTGCCGCTCTTGCTGAGCTCGCCGAGGTCGGTGGCGATGTCCTGGAGACCGTCGGCGAACTTCGCCTGGTCCTTCGTGTCCAGCGCGTCGACCTGCTTCTTCAGGCCCGCGTAGGAGGTGGAGAGAGTGGTGAGCGCCGAGACGGCGTCCTTCTGCTTCTTCTCGCCGTCGTCGACGCCGGGCGGCGTCCCGGCCTTCTGGACGGCCTGGGCGAGTGCTCCGTAGGCGTCGGACATGTCCTGGAAGGCCTGCGAGTCGGTCTTCTGGACGTTCGCCGGAGCGTTGTTGTCCGTGGCGGCCTGCTTGATGGCGGCGTTGGCCGCGTCGACCTTCGCGTCCTGGGCAGGCAGCGCGTCGCAGACCTGCTTGGCCCAGGCGTCGAGCTCCTTGTTGCCGTCGTCGCCGCTGCTGCATCCGGTCAGCGCCAGTACCAGTACCGCACCGCCGGACATCACGGCCGCGAGCTTCTTGTTCACCGGGTTGGTCCCTTCCATGGCTCTCGGCCCCGGAACATACACGGCAACCGGGCGAGAACCCCAGAACGAATGTCCGCCATGTGGATTATTAAAGCCATTTGTACCAGGAGAGAGAAGGCTCACGGCTCGGGCACATACTCAACACAACGGGCGGGCGACGCGACAACGCGCGTCACCCGCCCGCCCCTTGAGCTGGGCCCCGGTGGGCTGGTCTACGAAATCACCGCCGGATCGGCGGACTTGGACGGAGAATCGGCGTTGTCTTCGTCACCCACGGCGATCCCGCGCCGCTTGGAGATGTACACGGCGACCACGATGACCGCGAGCGCCAGGACCGCGATCAGGATCCGTACGCCGATGCTCTTGTCCTCGCCGTAGCTGAACTTGATCACGGCGGGCGCGATGAGCAGCGCCACGAGGTTCATGACCTTGAGCAACGGGTTGATCGCGGGGCCGGCGGTGTCCTTGAACGGGTCGCCGACCGTGTCCCCGATCACCGTGGCCGCATGGGCCTCGCTGCCCTTCCCGCCGTGGTGACCGTCCTCGACGAGTTTCTTGGCGTTGTCCCAGGCGCCGCCGGAGTTGGCGAGGAAGACGGCCATCAGCGTGCCGGAGCCGATGGCGCCCGCCAGGAACGCGCCGAGTGCGCCGACTCCGAGGGTGAACCCGATGAAGATGGGGGCCAGCACGGCGAGCAGTCCGGGGGTGGCCAGCTCGCGCAGGGCGTCCCGGGTGCAGATGTCGACGACCTTGCCGTACTCCGGCTCCTCGCTGTAGTCCATGATCCCGGGGTGCTCGCGGAACTGCCGCCGCACCTCGAACACCACGGAACCCGCCGACCGCGACACCGCGTTGATCGCCAGCCCCGAGAACAGGAAGACGACCGCCGCGCCCGCGATCAGGCCGACGAGGTTGTTGGGCTGCGAGATGTCCATCATCAGGCTCATCGGGGCGCCCGGGCCGGAGAGCTTCTCCCCGACGTCCTGCGCACCCGTCGTGATGGCGTCCCGGTACGACCCGAAGAGCGCCGACGCCGCCAGGACGGCGGTGGCGATGGCGATGCCCTTGGTGATGGCCTTGGTCGTGTTGCCGACGGCGTCGAGGTTGGTGAGCACCTGCGCGCCCGCCCCCTGGACGTCACCGGACATCTCGGCGATGCCCTGCGCGTTGTCGGAGACCGGCCCGAAGGTGTCCATGGCGACGATCACGCCGACCGTGGTGAGCAGGCCGGTGCCGGCCAGCGCCACCGCGAACAGCGCCAGCATGATCGAGGTACCGCCGAGCAGGAACGCCCCGTACACCCCCAGGCCGATCAACAAGGCGGTGTAGACGGCCGATTCGAGACCGACGGAGATACCGGCGAGGACGACGGTGGCGGGGCCCGTCAGCGACGACTTGCCGATGTCGCGCACGGGCCGGCGGGTGGTCTCGGTGAAGTAGCCCGTCAACTGCTGGATGACCGCGGCCAGCAGGATGCCGATCGCCACCGCGACGAGGGCGAGGACGCGCGGGTCGCCGTTCTTGCCGTGGATCGCCGCGTCGGTGACGCCGTCGAGGTCGGCGTACTTGCCGGGGAGATAGAGGAAGACGGCCACCGCGACCAGCACGAGCGAGATCGCCGCGGAGATGAAGAAGCCCCGGTTGATCGCGGTCATGCCACTGCGGTCGGTGCGCCGCGGGGCGACCGCGAAGATGCCGACCATGGCCGTGAGCACCCCGATGGCGGGAACGAGCAGCGGGAACGCGAGCCCGGCGTCGCCGAAGGCCGCCTTGCCGAGGATCAGCGCGGCGACCAGGGTCACGGCGTACGACTCGAACAGGTCGGCCGCCATGCCCGCGCAGTCGCCGACGTTGTCGCCCACGTTGTCGGCGATGGTCGCGGCATTGCGCGGGTCGTCCTCCGGAATGCCCTGCTCGACCTTGCCGACCAGGTCGGCGCCGACGTCGGCGGCTTTGGTGAAGATGCCGCCGCCCACCCTCATGAACATGGCGATGAGGGCCGCGCCGAGTCCGAATCCCTCCAGCACCTTCGGCGCGTCGGCCGCGTACACCAGCACCACGCAGGCGGCGCCGAGCAGACCGAGCCCCACCGTGAACATGCCCACGACGCCGCCCGTGCGGAATGCGATCTTCATTGCCTTGTGCGAGACGGCGGTGAGATCCTTTTCCGGTTCACCTTCCGCCGGAGTCGCTTCCCGGGCCGCCGCGGCGACGCGGACATTAGCGCGCACGGCGAGCCACATGCCGATATAGCCGGTGGCCGCTGAGAACCCCGCGCCGATCAAGAAGAACACCGATCGTCCGGCGCGCTGATTCCAGTCGTCCGCGGGCAGCAGCAAGAGCAGGAAGAACACCACGACGGCGAAAACACCGAGCGTGCGCAGCTGCCGGGACAGATACGCGTTGGCCCCTTCCTGGACCGCTGTCGCGATCTTCTTCATGCTGTCGGTGCCGTCGCCTGCCGCGAGCACCTGGCGCACCAGTACGCCCGCGACCACGAGTGCGGCCAGGGCGACGACCGCGATGACCACCACGAGCAGGCGATTGCCGTCGGTCAGCACTGCGGCTGCGAAGGTTGTGGAGTGGTCCAACCGATGAGGGGTAGAAAGCCCCGCCATTCGTCCTCCTTGACGCTTGGGCTGAGCTCAAGATGTGGACGGATTGTAGGTACCGGAACCTGATCAAAACAGTGTGCGGCAAGCGGAATTCGCCTTCGCACGCAAAACCCGCACGATCTCGCTCGGTAATGGCTTCAAGGCATTCAGGTTCGTGAATTGATTCACGATATTCGCGGCAAGATTCACTTCACCAAGATTCGCTGCACCGAGATTCCAAGATTCATTTCACGGAACCACTGTAAGCGCGGTCGCCGAGGTCCGCACATGCCGAAGGGCCCTATGAGGTAGGGCCCTTCGGGTGAATGAATCGCGAGGTTCGGGTCAGGACAGCGTCGCGGTCGCCGGCGTGGTCGGCCAGGTCATACGGATCAGCCCGCCGTGCTCGCCCGCGGAGACCTCGACGTCGTCGACGAGGCCGCTGATGACCGCCAGGCCCATCTCGTCCTCCTCGGCCTCCACGTCGACGCCTGCGCCCGAGCCGGGCGCCCGGTCACCGGGCGCCGAGCGCGGCGCTTCGTCGCCGACCTCGATGGAGAACTGTTTCTCCTCCTCGATCAGCGACACCTTCACCGGCGCGGTGATGCCACCGGTCTGATGCAGTCCGACGGCACGGGTGCAGGCCTCGCCGACGGCGAGCCTGACCTCGTCGAGGACGGCCTCGTCCACTCCGGCCCTGCGCGCCACCGCTGCCGCCACCAGTCGGGCGGTCCTGACGTGCTCGGGCAGCGCGCTGAAGCGGAGTTCAACGGTGGCCATGCGTCCCCCTCGGAACTACGGGCGTGCTGTCGGGGGGCCGGGCCACCAAGCCCGGACCCCCTCTTTGTTCAACCAGCCGTGCCGGGCCGCGCGGGCCCGGGACGACGTGGTCAGTCAGTGGCAGCGACCGCTTCGTCGACCGAGGTGTGGATCGGGAACACCTTGGTCAGACCGGTAATGCGGAAGATCTTCAAAATACGCTCCTGGTTGCAGACCAGGCGGAGCGAGCCCTCATGAGCACGCACCCGCTTCAGTCCGCCGACCAGCACGCCGAGCCCGGTGGAGTCGAGGAAGTCCACGCCCTCCATGTCCACGACGAGGTGGAAATTCCCGTCGTTCACCAGCTCGACCAGCTGCTCGCGCAACTTGGGCGCGGTATATACGTCGATTTCGCCACCGACCTCGACGACCGTACGATCGCCGACGGTACGGGTCGACAGAGACAGGTCCACGGATCCTCCAGCACCTTGCTATCGAGCGGTCGCCCCTCGGAACACCTGGGCAGGAGTCCCCGGGACGGTACGCCAGCCGCCATGGCATTCAATCACTTACCGGCAGGCGTGCACGACGCCTTGGCCCCATTGTCCGTCACGCCAGTGACACACTCGGTGCCGATGGCCAAGAATCACCGATCCGATCGACCCTCGCCCGAGGCCGTGCCCCGCCTGTCCCCGGCCGCGGTCCTGGACCGGCTCGCCCCGGGACCGAACCGGGCGTCGCGCATCACTCATACGGAGCACTTGCCCCCGCGTGTGGGCCGCCATGCCGTCTGGCCGGACCGGATTCGCCCCGAGGTCATCGCGGCCGTGCAGGCCTGCGGCATCGAACACCCCTGGGCCCACCAGGCCCGGGTCGCCGAGCACGCCCTGGACGGCGAGTCCGTGGTCGTCGCCACGGGCACCGCGTCCGGCAAGTCCCTGGCGTACCTCGTACCGGTCCTCTCTGCCCTCCTGGACGGCTCCGAGGCGCCGAACGGCCGCGGGGCCACCACCCTCTACCTGGCCCCCACCAAGGCCCTGGCGGCGGACCAGTGCCGCTCCGTGAAGGAACTTTCACAACCGCTGGGCAACGCCGTCCGGCCGGCCGTGTACGACGGCGACACCCCGTTCGAGGAACGGGAGTGGATCCGCCAGTACGCCAACTACGTCCTCACCAACCCCGACATGCTGCACCGCGGGATCCTCCCGTCCCACCCCCGCTGGTCCTCCTTCCTGAAGTCCCTGAAGTACGTCGTCATCGACGAGTGCCACACGTACCGCGGCGTGTTCGGCTCCCACGTCGCCCACGTGCTGCGCCGGCTGCGCCGCCTGTGCGCCCGCTACGGCGCCTCCCCGGTCTTCCTGCTGGCCTCCGCGACGGCCGCCGAACCCGCGGTGGCCGCCGGGCGCCTCACCGGCCTCCCGGTCGTCGAGGTCGCCGACGACGCCTCACCCCGCGGTGAACTGGTGTTCGCCCTCTGGGAGCCCCCGCTCACCGAGATGGTGGGCGAGAAGGGCGCACCCGTCCGGCGTACCGCCACCGCCGAGACCGCCGACCTGCTGACCGACCTCGCCGTCCAGGGCGTGCGTACCGTCGCCTTCGTCCGCTCCCGGCGTGGCGCCGAGCTGATCGCGCTGATCGCCCAGGAACGCCTCGCCGAGGTCGACCGCTCACTCGCCCGGCGTGTCGCGGCCTACCGCGGCGGCTACCTCCCCGAGGAACGACGCGCCCTGGAGCAGGCCCTGCACTCGGGCGAGCTCCTCGGCCTCGCCGCCACCACCGCCCTGGAGCTCGGCATCGACGTCTCCGGACTCGACGCCGTCCTGATCGCCGGCTACCCGGGCACACGCGCCTCCCTGTGGCAGCAGGCCGGCCGCGCGGGCCGCTCCGGGCAGGGCGCGCTGGCGGTGCTCGTCGCCCGGGACGACCCGCTGGACACCTTCCTGGTCCATCACCCGGAAGCGCTGTTCGACCGCCCGGTCGAGTCGACCGTCCTCGACCCCGACAACCCCTACGTCCTGGCCCCGCACCTGTGCGCGGCGGCCGCGGAACTCCCGCTGACCGACGAGGATCTGCCCCTGTTCGGACCCGAGGCCGAAGGCCTGCTGCCGCAGCTGGAGGCCGCGAAGCTGCTGCGCCGCCGGACCAAGGCCTGGCACTGGACCCGCCGGGAACGCGCCGCCGACCTCACGGACATCCGCGGCGAGGGCGGCCGGCCCGTCCAGGTCGTCGAGGTCGGCACCGGCCGACTGCTCGGCACGGTCGACGCGGGCTCCTCCCACACCACCGTCCACGAGGGTGCCGTCCACCTCCATCAGGGCCGCACCTATCTCGTGCGTTCCCTGGACCTGGAGGACTCCGTCGCCCTGGTCGAGGAGGCCAACCCCCCGTATGCGACGGTGGCCCGCGACACGACGTCGATCTCCGTCCTGGAGACGGACGTCGAGATCCCCTGGGGCCAGGGCCGGTTGTGCTACGGCTCCGTCGAAGTCACCAACCAGGTCGTCTCCTTCCTGCGTCGACGTGTCATCACCGGAGAAGTCATGGGCGAGTCGAAGCTCGACCTCCCTCCTCGTACGCTGCGCACGCGTGCCGTGTGGTGGACGGTGACCGAGGACCAACTGGACACGGCCCGGATCAACCCCGAGATCCTCGGCGGGGCCCTGCACGCCGCCGAACACGCCTCGATCGGCATGCTGCCCCTCTTCGCGACCTGCGACCGCTGGGACATCGGCGGCGTCTCGGTCCCCCTCCACCCCGACACCCTGTTGCCGACGGTCTTCGTCTACGACGGTCATCCCGGCGGCGCGGGCTTCGCGGAGCGGGCCTTCCACACGGCCCGCGCCTGGCTGACCGCCACCCGCCAGGCCATCGCCTCCTGCGAGTGCGACGCCGGCTGCCCGTCCTGCATCCAGTCCCCCAAGTGCGGCAACGGCAACGACCCGCTCCACAAGAGAGGAGCCGTACGGCTGCTCACGGAACTGTTGCGGGAGGCTCCCGCGGAGAAGGCCTGGGAGGCGGAGCCTCCGACAGCGCCGGAGACCGGGCCGGAGCCGGGGACAGGGGCGAGGCCGGGGGCGGCAACGGGTGAGGCTGCGGGGGCAGGTGCGGGGGCGGCACCGCGTCCGCAGGCCCCGCCCGCGCCCTGACCTCGGCCACGAACAGCCCCCGTCCCGACGCCGCCGTCACGTCCGAGATCCCGCCGACGACCACGCACCGCACCAGTCGCGCCCCCTGCGCCCGGGCCACCCGGTCCGCCCGGTCGCAGGCCTGTGAGACGCCGTCCGTCCCATGGTCGGCGGCCGCCAGCGCCGCGAGGTCGGCGCCGCCCGCGGCACGGTGCCGGGCCGCCACGGCCTGGCCGAGGGCGAGCACGATCCCGAACACCACGCACAGCACGGCGATCGCACCCACACTCCAGACGGTGGCGGAACCCGGTCCCCGTCCCCGTGACGCCCTTCCAGGACCCGCCCACCAGCGGCCCGCCCACCGAGTGCCCGCCCAGCGCGGACCCGGGCCCTCATGGCCCTGCCTCCACGCCTCGCGCCCCTCACGGCGCACCTCCCAGCGGCTGCTGGGCATCTGCCGGCGTACCTCGGGGGTCGCCTGGCGCGCGGAAGGGATCTGGCGCGCCTCGGGGGACACCTGGCACGCGGGCATCACCCGGCGCGCCCCAGGCCTTCTCAGCCGCGCCTGCGCCCTTCTCAGCGGCGCCTACGCCCTCCTCAGCCGTCCCCACGGCGTTCTCGGCCTCTCCTACGGCTTCCTCCCCCGTCCCCCCTGCCGACTTCTCCGTCCCCACGGCCTCCTCCGCCGCTGCCACGGCCTCCTCCCGTACCTCGAAGGGCAAGCCGCGCAACGCCGGCGGTTTGGCCACGACCACGACGCGGACCTGGTCGCCCTCTCGGCTGATCGTCACCTCCGCTCCGCGCGGCGCCGTCGCGCGGGTCACGTCGAGGACCGCTTCGGCCGGGTCCTGCCGGGCCGCCGCACGGGCGCCGGTCCTGGCCGCGTCCACGCACTGGATCTGGGCCGCCATGACCAGCAACCCCCACACCAGCGCCGTCGCGAACACCACCAGCACCGGCAGCACCACGGCCGACTCCGCCGTCACGAACCCCCGGTCCCCGGCACACCCCCGCCGGGGCGCGCGCCGAGGCTTCCCTACACGCTCACGCCCCCGCACTGAGCGCCCGCTTCACGATGGCCTGCAGCTGAGCCGCGACCACCTCGCTCGTCACCACCTGGTAGAGGAGCACCGCGAATCCCACGGCCGCCACGATCCCCATCGCGTACTCGGACGTCACCATCCCCGCGTCACCGCGCGCCGCACGCACCCGCGCCCTGCACACCAGGGCGCTCAGCCGCGCCCACACCGCCTTGTACATCTCAACCCCCGTGAGGTCCGTTGTGTTGATCTCTGTCTCTGGTTCGACTACTCGCCTTCGACCATTCGCCGCTCGCCCGCTCAGCCAGTCACCGCTCGGCCCCTAGGCCCCTCGGCCATCCATCGACCTACGGCCGGCTCCTCAGCCACCCGCGCCGGTACTTCAGGCACCCGCGCCGTCGCGCTGCGGCGTTCATGTTGTCCACGCCCTCATCGGCCACCCCCTCCCAGCACCCCGCCCGCGAGCCCGATCACGATGGGCAGCACACCGACCGCGATGAAGGCGGGCAGGAAGCACAGCCCCACCGGCACGGTGACCATGACGGCCGCCCGGCGGGCCCGAGCCGTCGCGGCACGCGCCCAGTCGGCCCGGGTGTCGGCGGCGAGCCGGGCGACCGGTCCGGCCGCGGGCAGTCCCGAGACATCGGCCCGCTCCAGCAACCGGGCCAGGGCCGCCGCACCTGGTATCGAGGCCAACCTCCGCCAGGCGACCGCCGGTTCGCCGCCCAGCCGCACCTCGGCGGCACCGCGCGCCAGCCCTTCCCCCACGGGCCCGCCAAGGGCCTCACCCACGGCTTGCGCCGCGATCACCGGGCCGGCACCCGCCGCGATGCACGCGGCCAGCAGGTCGGCCGCGAGCGGGAGTTGACGTGCGGCAAGTTGGACGTCGACCTCGCTCACCACACCCCCCGCCTGTTGCCGACGACGCCACCGCCCCAGCACCACCGCGCCGATCAGCCCCAGTACGAGACCGGCGACGCCACCGACCACCACCCATCCGGCACCGACCACCAACGCGTCGGGAAGCCACCGCCGTACGGCCTTCCGGAGCCCGGCTCCTCGGACGGTCGCCGCCGTGGCCGACGCGAGCAGTCCGGCCAGCCGCCGCCGCGCCCTGCGCCGGCGTCGCCCGGTCTCCCACCACCGCGTCAGCCACCAGAGGGTCACCACGATCCCCACGGTCGCCCCCAGCCTGTGGACAACTTCCACGCTCACGCCTCCTCCGTCCACGTCACCCACCTCCCTCTCGTCACGCTCACTTCGCTTCCGCGTGGCGGACGATCCGCAGCGCCCACCACATCCCCACGCCCTCCAGCACTCCGCCGACGAGCAGGCAGCCCAGCCCCGCTCCGGTGTGCAGCAGGACGTGCAGCGGGTTCGCTCCGAGCGCGGCACCCAGCAGAAGGCCCAGGACCGGCAGACCGGCGAGCATCACCACCGTGGCGCGCGGACCGGCCAACTGGGCGCGCAGATCGGCACGTTGATCGCGCTCCGTACGTAAGGCCGCCTCCAGCCGGTCGAGTCCGGCGGCGAGACCGGCGCCCTGGTCCACGGCCACCCGCCAGCACGCGGCGAGTCCCAGCAGGCCGTCGGCACCCGGTTGCCGGGCGGCGGCCGCGAGAGCCTTGGGCACGTCGCCGCCGAACCGTGCCGCCGCCAGCACGGAGGGCTGCGCCGCGCCCAGCCCTCCGGAGTCCTGCGCGGCCCGCCGCAACGCCTCCCCCGGCTGCCGGCCGGCGAGCACCTCCCCGGCCAGCGCCGCGCACAGCGCGATCACCGCGTCCCCTCGGCGCTCCCCCGCCCGCCGGGTCTCGGCGGCCCGCCGCGCTCGGCGCAGCAGGGGTACCCCGGCCGCCCCCGCGACGACCGGCAGCACCGAACCACCCAGCAGCGCCAGGATCAGTCCGGCGACCGGTGCCCACCATTCGGGTCGCCATCGTCCACGGAGCTTGCGGAACTCGCCGGTGAGCTGTCGCCATGGCGGGGGGCCACTGCCGGCCACGCCACCGCCGGCCAGGAGCAACTGCGCCCGCTTGGCCCCCGAGTACGGTCCGCCCATCAGCCAGGCCGCCGCTCCGGCGCAGGCCACGGCCGCAGCCATCGGCATCTCACTCATCACACCCGCCCCTCCCTTCGCTCGCCTCGCCCCGCAGCAACTCCCGCAGCCGCTCCCATCCCCGCTCGCAGGCGAAGGCGTCCGCCCGCCATCGCAGTGCCGGCACGGTCCGCACCAGCCCGGAGGGGTCCCGCTCCAGCACGTGCACCTCGGCGATCCGCCGCCGCCCGGCGGGGTCGCGTACGAGGTGCAGGACCACCGACAGGGCCGCCGCCAACTGGCTGTGCAGCGCCGTCCGGTCGAGCCCGGCCGCCGTGCCGAGCGCTTCGAGCCGGGCGGGGACGTCCGCGGCGGCATTGGCGTGGACGGTCCCGCAACCGCCCTCGTGGCCCGTGTTGAGCGCGGCCAGCAGATGGACGACCTCCGGCCCGCGCACCTCGCCCACGACCATCCGGTCGGGCCGCATCCGCAGGGCCTGCCGCACCAGGTCCTCGAGCGTGACGAGCCCTGCTCCCTCCTGATTGGCGGGTCTGGTCTCCAGGCGGACGACGTGCGGGTGATCCGGCCGCAGCTCCGCCGAGTCCTCGGCGAGCACGATCCGCTCTCCTGGCCCGACCAGGCCCAGCAGCGCGCTCAGCAGGGTTGTCTTGCCGCTGCCGGTGCCGCCGCTGACCAGGAAGGACAGCCGCGCCCGCATCAGATCCCGCAGCACCCTGTCGCCGCCCGGCGGCACCGTGCCCGCGGCCACCAGTTCGCCGAGCGTGAACGCCCGGGGCCGTACGACGCGCAGCGACAGACAGGTGCAGCCGACGGCGACCGGGGGCAGCACCGCGTGCAGTCGCGTCCCGTCGGGCAGCCGGGCGTCGACCCAGGGCCGCGCGTCGTCCAGGCGCCGTCCGGCGACGGCGGCCAGGCGCTGCGCGAGGCGCCGTACGGCCGCCGCGTCCGGGAAGGAGACGCCGGTCAGCTCCAGACCGCCGCCCCGGTCGACCCAGACCCGGTCCGGAGCGGACACCAGTACGTCGGTCACCCTGGGGTCGGTGAGCAGGGGTTCCAGGGGCCCGCTGCCGATCAGCTCGGACCGCAGTTGCTCGGCCGCGCCGAGGACCTCCGCGTCCCCGAGGACCCGCCCCTGTTGGCGCAGTGCCTGCGCCACGCGGGCGGGTGTCGGTTCGGCGCCGCTGTCGGCAAGCCACTGCCGTACGCCGTCGAGCAGCGTCCCCGTCGCCTTCGCCCGTTCGAGGCCGACCGGCGTGCTCATGAGCCACCCGCCTCGGGGAGCGCGCGCTCCCAGAACTCCTTGCAGAAGCGCGCGAGCGGACCGCGAGGGGTCGCGCCCGGCGGCGACTTGCCGCCGTCCGGGCGCAGCAGCCCCGATTCGACGGGGACCTCGCCGGCCAACGGCAGGCCGAGCAGTCGGGCCACCTCGCTGTCGTCGAGTCCGGGCGCGTAGGGGCCGCGCACCGCCACCCGCAGGTCGCGCAGCACCATGCCGACCGCGGAGGCCACGCGCTTGCCCGCCGCGACGGCGCGCAGTTCGGCGGGGACCACGAGGAGCCCGAGATCGAGCTGGGCGAGGATCTCGGCGACTCCGTCGTCGATGCGGCGCGGGAGGTCGACGACGACCGTGCCGCCCCGGCGCCGGGCCGCCGCCAGCACCGCGCGTACGGCCTGGGGCGCGATGGCCACACAGTCGCCCCGGTCCCAGCTGAGCACCCGCAGCGAGTGCAGCCTGGGCAGCGACTCCTCCAGGGCGCTGCCGCCGACCCTCCCGCGCGAGGCGGCGAACGCGGGCCAGCGCAGGCCTTCCGTGCTCTCACCGCCGAGGAGGACGTCGAGTCCGCCGCCGAGGGGGTCGGCGTCGACCAGAAGGGTGCGCAGCCCTTCTCGTGCGGAGGTGACGGCGAGGGCGCACGCGAGGGTGGAGGCCCCGGCACCGCCGCGTCCGCCGATGACACCGACGGTGAGGGCGGGCCGTCCGGCGCCCTCGGCGACGTCGGCGATGCGGTCGACCAGCCACTGTTCGCCGTCGGGCAGCATCAGGACGTGGTCGGCGCCGATCTCCACGGCGCGCTGCCACACCCCGGAGTCGTCCTGGTCGCGGCCGACGAGGACCACTCCGCGCCTGCGGACGGCCCCGCGGGCACGGCGGGCCGCGTCGTCGCCGACCAGGACAAGTGGCGCCGACTCCCAGCTCCCCCGGCGTTCGGGCACCGAGTGGTGCACCTCCGGTGTGGCGCCGGCGGCGGCGCACAGGCGCAGGAGGTCGTCGAGGAGTTCCGCGTCCTCCGTGACGATCAGTGGCTTGCCCGGTCCGCCTCCGTTGGTGGGCGGCGGGCCGTGTGTGACGGCTCCGGTCACGATTTCCATCCCCCTTCACTGCGGGCCCGCAGTCGCTGCGGTCCCGCGATTCCCGAACGTGTGAAGAACCGGCAGCCGGTCTCCATATGAACGGCCGACGGAATCCGGCCGAACGCCCCCGGCAATCGGAACCGGCCATGAGAAGCCGGCTCGGAGCGGACGCGTTGGAATCACGGTGCAGTGAGCCCGGAAATCGTGTGGATCTTGGTGGAAAACTGTGGACGAGCGGGGGGTTGTGAATATCGCTGCCACCCATACCGGTGAGCCCCGCACCACTGTTGTGCGACTTCCGCAGAGGAGTCCGACGACCACGCACAGTGACGGCGAGGGGGCAAGCAAAAGAGGCGGCCGCAGCCGCCTCGATGCGGCGCAGTAGCCGCGTTCAGAACCGAAAAACCCGCCCGGACATGCGACGACCCCCGCCGGGGGGGAGAGCGGGGGTCGCCTTCACGGCCGACTCGGGGGGGGGGAGGAGTCGGACCGCGTTAGCACGGTCGCGAACGATCCGTGACTTCCATGGTGTACCCGGGAGCCTTCTCAGGCAAACCCACGCGCCCACCTTACGCCGAATGGGCTGCCCCTATGCTCATGGTTGTGGAAAACCACTCCTTGCCCCGCACAGCGGCCTTCTTTGACCTGGACAAGACGGTCATTGCGAAGTCGAGCACGCTCACCTTCAGCAAGTCCTTCTACCAAGGCGGTCTGATCAACCGCAGGGCGGCCCTGCGGACCGCATACGCCCAGTTCGTCTTCCTCGTGGGCGGTATGGACCACGCCCAGATGGAACGGACCCGCGAGTACCTGTCCGCCCTCGTGCGCGGCTGGAACGTCCAACAGGTGAAGGAGATCGTGGCCGAGACCCTTCACGACCTGATCGACCCGCTGATCTACGACGAGGCTGCCTCCCTGATCGAGGAACACCACACGGCCGGCCGTGACGTGGTGATCGTCTCCACGTCGGGCGCCGAGGTGGTCGAGCCGATCGGCGAACTGCTCGGCGCGGACCGCGTGGTCGCCACCCGCATGGTGGTGGGCGAGGACGGTTGCTTCACCGGCGAGGTGGAGTACTACGCCTACGGCCCGACGAAGGCGGAGGCGATCAAGGAGCTGGCCGAATCCGAGGGGTACGACCTCTCTCGCTGTTACGCCTACAGCGACTCGGCGACCGACCTGCCGATGCTGAAGGCGGTGGGGCACCCGCACGCGGTGAACCCGGACCGGGCCCTGCGGCGCGAGGCCGTCGCCCGCGGGTGGCCGATTCTCGACTTCCATCGGCCGGTGCGCCTCAAGCAGCGGATTCCCTCGTTCTCCGTACCGCCCCGCCCCGCGCTCGTCGCGGCGGCGGCGATAGGAGCGGCGGCGGCCACCGCGGGCCTCGTCTGGTACGCGAACCGACGCCGGGCGGCGACCGTCTGAAGCGCTCCGCGCGTGGGGGCGGCCCATCCCCCTCAGGGACGCCCCTTTAAAACCCGTTTGGGAGCAAAAGCAAAGAACTGGTGCCGGCACTTCCGCTTGTCGGGGTCCAGGAGTACAAAGGACTTAACGGCCCGCGAGACCAAGGACATCCGAGAGGATCACCTTAATAACGCATTTGGCCCCACGGACCGCGCATGACCACTGGGCACCCACGCGACGTCGACCCGTCGATTACGGGCCGCCGCACCAGGTCACGGGCGAAGTTCCCGGCCTGATGGGCAATATATCGAGGACGCTTGGTAACCGGGTGAGCATGCCAGCGGCGGTACGAGACCTCGTACCGCCGCAACCCTTTGTACGGCCCCCGCGAGGGGGCCTTTTCCGTACCCCGGGGCTCACGCGCGCGTGGGGCTCACGCCGCCCCGCGCTGCAGCGCCTCGCACACCGCCGTCGACTCGCGGGCACCCAGCTCGACCGCCCTGCCGCAGTGCGCGATCCAGGCCGCCATGCCGTCCGGAGTGCCGGAGACGTAACCGTCCAGGGCCGCCAGATAGGCCGCCCGCCCCAGCTCGGCGTGTCCGACCTCGGCCGGGCAGACCGACTTGGGGTCGAGGCCGCTGCCGATCAGGACGATTCGCTCGGCGGCGCGCGCGACCAGGCCGTTGTGGCAGGTAAACGGGCGCAGGGCCAGCAGCTCGCCATGGACGACGGAGGCCGTCACCAGGGCGGGCGCGGAGCCTCCCGCGATGATCAGCTCGGACAGCCCCTCAAGACGCCCGGCCACCTCGGCGGCACTCGGCAGTGGCAGCTCGATCAGCGGCTCGTCGACCGTCTCACCGGCCTGTCGCGGGCGGCCGACCTCGTCGCCACTGGTCGCCGCGGCCACCAGATGCAGCCGCGCCAGCACCCGCAGCGGTGACTGCCGCCAGATGGACAGCAACTGGCCCGCCTCGGCGGACAGCCGCAGAGCCGCACCCATGACGCGTGCCTCGTCCTCGGCACCGAAGTCGGTGCGCCGACGCACCTCCTCCAGTGCCCAGTCCGCGCCGGACAGGGCCGCCGAGCCACGGGCGCCGCGCAGTGCGGCCTCGGAGGTGATCTCGGTGCTGCGGCGACGCATGACACGGTGGCCGTAGACCCGGTCCACGGCCTTGCGCATGGTCTCCACGGACTCGGCCACACCGGGCAGGGAGCCCAGGGCGGCGAGCGGATCGGCGGACGCGCCTGTCGTACTCATGAGTACGACCCTACGCAACCAGCGCGCACACCCCACGAAGGAGTGGTCTTCTTCACGCACTCCTGCCACACACAGCAATCACCACACTACCCTTTGTGAACATGAAAATTGCTTTCGTCGGGAAGGGTGGCAGCGGCAAGACCACCCTGTCCTCCCTGTTCATCCGCCATCTCGTCGCCGACGGGGGGACCGTGATCGCGGTCGACGCGGACATCAACCAGCATCTGGGGCCCGCTCTCGGCCTCGACGAGGCGGAGGCCGCCGGGCTGCCCGCGATGGGCGACCGGCTGCCGCTGATCAAGGACTACCTGCGCGGCTCCAACCCCCGTGTCGTCTCCACCGAGACGATGATCAAGACGACACCGCCCGGTGAGGGCTCCCGGTTGCTGCGGGTGCGCGAGAACAACCCGGTGTACGACGCCTGCGCCCGGCCGGTGGAACTCGACGGCGGCGCCGTCCGTTTGATGGTCACGGGCCCTTTCACGGACGCCGACCTGGGGGTCTCCTGCTACCACTCCAAGACAGGAGCGGTGGAGCTGTGCCTGAACCACCTGGTGGACGGACCTGACGAGTACGTCGTGGTCGACATGACCGCGGGGTCGGACTCCTTCGCCTCCGGCATGTTCACCCGCTTCGACATCACGTTCCTCGTCGCCGAGCCGACCCGGAAGGGAGTCTCCGTCTATCGCCAGTACAAGGAGTACGCCCGCGACTTCGGCGTCGAGCTGAAGGTCGTCGGCAACAAGTTGCAGGGCAAGGACGACATCGACTTCCTGCGCGCCGAGGTCGGGGACGACCTGCTGGTGACGGTCGGCCACTCGGACTGGGTGCGCGCCATGGAGAAGGGCCGGCCGACCCGGTTCGAGCTCCTGGAGGAAACCAACCGCCAGGCCCTGCGCCTGCTGCGGACGACCGTCGACTCGGCGTACGAAAGACGCGACTGGGAGCGCTACACACGGCAGATGGTGCACTTCCATCTGAAGAACGCCGAGTCCTGGGGCAATGAACGGACCGGAGTCGACCTGGCGGCGCAGGTCGACCCCGGATTCGTCCTCGGCGAAAGCCTCACGGCCTCCGTGTAACGGCCTCCGTTTGACGGATCCTGTGTGACGGATCCGGTCGGTGAAAGTTGCCGCCGGGTCATCACCCGGCTGCGGCGCCCGTCGGCTCGGGTGTCTACTGCCTGACCGCCGGAGCCCCGGGCACGCCCTTCGGGGCCGGGGCGGGGCTGCCGGACAGGAAGGACGCCCAGCCGGGCTTCGGGGACTCGCCGACCTCCAGGGTGCGCAGCTTGGCCAGGGCCTTCGGGTCCTGGGCGTCCAGCCAGTCGGAGAGCTGACGGAAGGACACACAGCGCACGTCCGGCTTGTTGCAGACGTTCTCGACGACCTCCTCGACGGCGCGCATGTACGTGCCGCCGTTCCAGGACTCGAAGTGGTTGCCGATGATCAGCGGTGCGCGGTTGCCGTAGTAGGCCCGGTCGAAGCCCTTGAGCAGGCCGTCACGCATCTGACGCCCCCAGAACGCCCGCTTGTCGGGGTCGCCCTGAGTGGTACTGCCGGACTGGTTGACCATGAAGTTGTAGTCCATGGTGAGCTGCTCGTAGGAGTGGCCGGGGAAGGGCACGAGCTGCATCGACAGGTCCCACAAGCCCTGCTTCTTGCCGGGCCACACCTGGTTGTTGACGCCACTGGTGTCGTAGCGGAAGCCCAGCTCGCGGGCGGCCTTCATGAAGTTCTTCTGGCCCTCGAGGCAGGGGGTACGGGCGCCGATGAGCTCCTTGTCGTAGTCGAAGGGCAGCGGAGCCGCGTCCTTCAAGCCGGTGTTGGTCTTCCAGGTCCTCACGAACCGCTTGGCCTGGTCGATCTCGTCCTTCCACTCCTCGACCGACCACTCACCGACGCCACCGTTCTTTCCGCAGAAGTGGCCGTTGAAGTGGGTGCCGATCTCGTTGCCCTCCAGCCACGCCATGCGCAGCTGCTTCACGGTGTCGGCGATGCCCTGCTCGTCGTTGAAGCCGATGTCGGAACGGCCCGGCGAGTGCTGCGGCGGTCGGTACAGGTCGGCCTTCTCCTCCGGCAGCATGTACACGCCGCTGAGGAAGTACGTCATCGTCGCGTGGTTGGCCTTGGACACCTGGCGGAAGTGAGAGAACAACCTCTGGCTGTCCTCGCCTGCGCCGTCCCAGGAGAAGACCACGAACTGCGGCGGCTTCTGGCCCGGCTTCAGCCGCTCGGGGCGGGGCAGGTGGGGTTGCGCCCCGGTGTACGCGGTGGAGCCGTCGCCGATCAGGCGGACGACACTCTTGGGAGCGGCGGGTGCCGGCTTGGCCTTCTGCGGGCCCGGCACCCCCTCCTCGGAACCGTGGGAGCCCCCGGTTCCCGTCGCGCAACCGGCAAGCGATGCGGCGACAGCCGCGGCGACCACTGCGCCCGCGGCGATCCTCTGGGTGGCGGCCATCTTCCGCCCACCTTCTTCCTTCTCTCGGCCAACGCCGACGAGGGCGTTCTCTGGTGACGCGCCGGGACGAGCCGGCAGCGCCGTCAAGGTCGCATGGAGGCGAAAAGGAATTAGTACGACAAGCCGATAAAAAGGCCACTTCATTCTTGGGAGTGATTACCTGCCCCATTTGCCGCAAAAATCCATGCTTGGCCTTTACTCTGCATTACGATCTGTTTACCGAGCGTTGATTTTCATCCCGCCGCTGCATGCCGTGACCCACGGCCGCGACCGCCCCCGCCCCAACCGGGGGACCACATGTTCCGCGACCGCGCTGCCCCGGAGGAGACGGGAACCATGTCTGCCTGCGCCCCCACCCGCACCGCCCACTCGACGCGCACCGAGCGCATCCAGCCGCCCCACAGCCCCCCACCGTCCCCGCACCGCCGCTTCCGCATCGCGGGCGCCGATGTGTCCGCCTCGATCGCGGTCTTCCTGATCGCCCTGCCGCTGTCCCTCGGCATCGCCCTCGCCACCGGCGCGCCCCTCCAGGCCGGTCTCGTCGCCGCCGCCGTCGGCGGGATCGTCGCCGGGTGGGTCGGCGGTGCGCCGCTCCAGGTCAGCGGCCCCGCGGCCGGCCTGACCGTGGTCACCGCGGACCTCATCCAGCGCTACGGCTGGCGGACGACATGCGCCATCACCGTCCTCGCCGGACTCGCCCAGCTGGGTCTCGGCTGTCTGCGCGTGGCGCGCACCGCCCTCGCCGTCAGCCCCGCCATCGTGCACGGCATGCTCGCCGGCATCGGCGTCACCATCGCCGTCGCCCAACTGCACGTCGTCCTCGGCGGCACCCCCCAGAGCTCGGTTCTCGACAATCTCCGCGCTCTGCCCGCCCAGTTGGCCGGACTGCAGCCGGCGGCCGTGGCCGTGAGCGTCCTGACTCTGACCCTGCTGCTGGTCTGGCCTCGTATCCCCGGCCGGGTCGGCCGCCTGGTGCAGCGAGTGCCCGCCGCACTCGTCGCGGTCACCGGCGCCACCGCCACCGCCGCTCTCGCGGGCCTCACCCTGCCCAAGGTGGACCTGCCGTCCTGGAGCAGTCACGCGCTGGCGGGGCTGCCCGAGGGACCGGTGCTCGGACTCATGGCCGCCGTCCTCACCACCACCCTGGTGTGCAGCGTGCAGTCGCTGCTCGGCGCGGTCGCCGTGGACAAGCTCATCGCCTCGCGGCCGGACCTGCTCAGCGCCCGCTCCACCCGCGTCGGCCGCTCCGATCTGGACCGCGAGCTGCTGGGTCAGGGCGCGGCCAACATCGTCTCCGGAGCACTCGGCGGGCTGCCGGTGGCGGGCGTGGCCGTGCGCAGTTCGGCAAATGTCCGAGCCGGTGCCGTGAGCCGGAACTCGACGATGCTGCACGGCGTTCTCGTAGTAGTCGCCGCGCTGCTGATGGTCCCGATCCTGGATCTCATCCCGCTCGCCTCACTCGCCGCCCTGGTGATGGCCGTCGGCATCCAGATGGTGTCCCTGCACCACATTCGCACGGTGACCCGCCACCGTGAGGTGCTGGTGTACGCCGTCACCACCCTCGGCGTGGTCGTCCTCGGCGTCCTGGAGGGCGTGACGCTCGGCATCGCCGTTGCCGTGGCCGTCGCCCTGCACCGCCTCGCCCGCACCCGGATCACACACCACGAGAAGGAAGGAGTCCATCACGTACACGTAAGAGGCCAGCTGACGTTCCTCGCCGTGCCACGGCTGAGCCGCATCCTGCATCTCGTCCCCCAAGCCACCCATGTCGTCGTCGAGTTGGACGGCTCCTTCATGGACCACGCGGCATACGAGGCCCTACAGGACTGGCAGAAGACACACACCGCCCGGGGTGGCTCCGTCGAACTGACCGGCCGCCGCTCCGGCACGGCGCTCGACACCGATACGGACGTCGAGGCGGACACCGAGGCAAGCGTCGGCTCCCGCAGCAGTACCGGCACCGGCGTCAGCGCCGGCCTCGCCACCAGCGCCGGCCTCGCCACCAGCGCCGGCCTCGGCACCGGCACCGGCACCGGCACCGGAGAAGGTGGCTCGACCGCTTCCCCAGCTCTCGATGCGCCTCGCGCCGGCGAGGTTCCGATCGCCGACTGCCGCTGCCGTCCCTGGACACCCTGGCGCAACCACCAGTGCGAAGTACCACGGGAAACGACACAGACCCCACAGACCCCACAAACACCCCAGGCATCGACACCGACACCACCGTCAGAGCAGCCTTCAGAGTCGACCGACGCAGCACGCCCAGCGGAAGCGACAGCTACAGGGGCGCCCGGGACAGCCCAAAGGGGGGAGACGACGGAGTCCACCGAGTCAGCGAAGCCAAGAGAGCCGAAGCAGCCGCAACAGCCGAAGCCTGGCCAGCCTCAACAGCCGGGCCAGCCAGGCCAGCCGGGCGAGGAACGGCGGCCGGGGGTATCCGTCGAGCCGAGTGGGCATCAACTGGTGCGTGGCATCAGCGCGTTCCAGCGCAACACCGCACCGCTCGTGCGGGGAGAGCTGGCGCGGCTGGCCCGGGAGGGGCAGCGACCCACCCAGCTCTTCCTCACCTGCGCCGACTCGCGGCTGGTCACGTCGATGATCACCTCCAGTGGTCCGGGCGACCTGTTCGTGGTGCGCAACGTCGGCAACCTCGTGCCGCCGCCCGGCGAGGAAAGCGGGGACGACTCGGTGGCGGCCGCGATCGAGTACGCGGTGGACGTACTGAAGGTGCGGTCCATCACGGTGTGCGGGCACTCCGGATGCGGCGCCATGCAGGCACTGCTCGACACCGAACCGGGCGGTGCGCGGACCCCGTTGCAGCGGTGGCTGCGGCACGGTGTGCCGAGCCTGGAGCGAATGGCCGACGACGGGCGCCCCCACGCCCGACTGGCCGGGCGGGCGCCGGTGGACGCGGTCGAGCAACTCTGCCTGACCAACGTGGTCCAGCAGTTGGAGCACCTGCGGGCCCACGAGTCGGTGACCCAGGCCCTGCGGAGCGGGGCGCTGGAGCTGCATGGGCTGTACTTCCACGTGGGCGAGGCGCAGACGTACCTGCTCACCGAGGCGGCCTCGGGCGACGGCGAGTTGTTCGGTCATGTGGGAGAGGCGGGCGTGCCGGCCTGAACCGGCGCGACGCCTCCCGATGTATCGCGGCGCGGGCGGGGATGTGAAAGGCGTTACACCGGCTGAACTCCGCCTGTTGCGTGTCCGTGGATACGGATGCCCCCTGGGTAGGCCCAGGGGCATCCCCTGGCCACCATGAATCGGGGTCGAGAAGCTGCGGCCCCGATAGGTCTAAACCAATTTTTGGTCGGGCCTTGTCACCGGACCCCTGGGTCTGATGAGCTGTGGCCTGGGACACAACGGACACGGACACCCTTCGAGAGGGAGATGTCGTGAGCAACGAATCCTTGGCCAACCTGCTCAAGGAAGAGCGCAGGTTCGCGCCGCCCGCCGATCTGGCGGCCGACGCCAACGTCACGGTGGAGGCGTACGAGCAGGCCAAGGCTGACCGGCTCGGTTTCTGGGCCGAGCAGGCGCGTCGGCTGACCTGGGCCAAGGAGCCGACCGAGACGCTGGACTGGTCGAACCCGCCGTTCGCCAAGTGGTTCAAGGACGGCGAGCTCAACGTCGCCTACAACTGCGTCGACCGGCATGTGGAGGCCGGCAACGGGGACCGGGTGGCCATCCACTTCGAGGGCGAGCCCGGCGACAGCCGCGCCATCACCTACGCCGAGCTCAAGGACGAGGTGTCGAAGGCCGCCAACGCCCTGCTGGAGCTGGGGGTGCAGAAGGGCGACCGGGTCGCCGTCTACATGCCGATGATCCCCGAGACGGCGATCGCGATGCTGGCCTGTGCCCGGATCGGCGCCGCGCACTCGGTCGTCTTCGGCGGCTTCTCGGCGGACGCGCTGGCCACCCGTATCCAGGACGCGGACGCCAAGGTCGTCATCACCTCCGACGGCGGATACCGGCGCGGCAAGCCGTCCGCGCTGAAGCCGGCCGTCGACGACGCCGCCGACCGCGCGGGCAACGTCGAGCATGTGCTCGTCGTGCGGCGCACGGGCCAGGACGTGGCCTGGAACGGCGAGCGTGACGTGTGGTGGCACGAGATCGTCGAGCGCCAGTCGGCCGAGCACACCCCCGAGGCGTTCGGCGCGGAGCACCCGCTGTTCATCCTCTACACGTCGGGTACCACGGGTAAGCCGAAGGGCATCCTGCACACCTCCGGCGGCTACCTCACGCAGACCGCCTACACCCACCACGCGGTCTTCGACCTGAAGCCGGAAACGGACGTCTACTGGTGCACGGCTGACGTCGGCTGGGTCACCGGGCACTCCTACATCGTCTACGGGCCGCTGGCCAACGGCGCGACGCAGGTCATGTACGAAGGCACCCCGGACACCCCGCACCAGGGCCGCTTCTGGGAGATCGTGCAGAAGTACGGCGTGACGATCCTCTACACGGCGCCGACCGCGATCCGTACGTTCATGAAGTGGGGCGACGACATCCCCGCCAAGTTCGACCTCTCGTCCCTGCGCGTGCTCGGCTCGGTCGGTGAGCCGATCAACCCCGAGGCCTGGATCTGGTACCGCAAGCACATCGGCGGCGACCGGACCCCGATCGTCGACACCTGGTGGCAGACCGAGACCGGCGCGATGATGATCTCGCCGCTGCCCGGCGTCACCGCCACCAAGCCCGGCTCCGCACAGCGGCCGCTGCCCGGCATCTGCGCCACCGTCGTCGACGACGAGGCCAACGAGGTGCCCGACGGAGGCGGCGGCTACCTCGTCCTCACCGAGCCGTGGCCGTCGATGCTGCGCACCATCTGGGGCGACGACCAGCGCTTCCTCGACACCTACTGGGCACGCTTCGAGGGCAGGTACTTCGCCGGCGACGGCGCGAAGAAGGACGACGACGGCGACATCTGGCTCCTCGGCCGGGTCGACGACGTCATGCTCGTCTCCGGCCACAACATCTCCACCACCGAGGTCGAGTCCGCGCTCGTCTCCCACCCGGCCGTCGCGGAGGCGGCCGTCGTCGGCGCCGCCGACGAAACCACCGGACAGGCCATCGTCGCCTTCGTCATCCTGCGCGGCACGGCCGACGCCGAGGACGAACACCTCGTCGCCGACCTGCGCAACCACGTCGGCACCACCCTCGGCCCGATCGCCAAACCCCAGCGGATCATGCCGGTCGCGGAGCTGCCGAAAACCCGCTCCGGCAAGATCATGCGCCGACTGCTGCGCGACGTCGCCGAGAACCGCCAGCTCGGGGACGTCACCACGCTGACCGACTCCACCGTCATGGACCTCATCCAGGCGAAGCTCCCCGCCGCACCCAGCGAGGACTGAGCAGGTCAGGGAAGGGCACCCGGCGACACCGCGCCGGGTGCCCTTTTCCCCCTTACCGTGGGGATCACCGGACTCCTCCTTGCGTACTTTAGGTAGGCTAAAGAAAAAGGTGCGCCGGGAAGTCTGGTCGGCATGTGCTCAGTGCTGCCCACCGACCGGAGGCCCCCACCGTGTCCGCCCCCCGCAACACCGCCCCCCGCAAGGTCTTCGGACGGCTGTCCCTGCCCGAGCGGAACTTCGTCGCGGAGGCGTTGCGCGCCGAAACCGTCGGCGGTGTGCTGCTGCTCGTCGCCGCCGTCGCGGCGCTGATCTGGGCGAACGCACCCGGGCTGCACGACAGCTACGAGAGCGTCAGCCACTTCCACTTCGGACCCGCGGCCCTCGGACTGAACCTCTCCGTCGCGCACTGGGCGGCCGACGGCCTGCTCGCGATCTTCTTCTTCGTCGCCGGTATCGAACTGAAGCGAGAACTCGTCGCCGGCGACCTCAAGGATCCCAGGGCCGCCGCGCTCCCCATGGCGGCCGCGCTGTGCGGGATGGCCGTACCCGCGCTCGTCTACACGCTCACCAGCCTCAGCGGCGGTGGCTCGTCGGCCGGTTGGGCGGTGCCCACGGCCACCGACATCGCGTTCGCACTCGCCGTGCTCGCCGTCATCGGCACGTCCCTGCCGAGCGCGCTGCGCGCCTTCCTGCTCACTCTCGCGGTCGTCGACGACCTGTTCGCGATCCTGATCATCGCGGTCTTCTTCACGAGCACCATCGACTTCGTGGCGCTGGGCGGCGCGGCCGTCGGCCTCCTCGTGTTCTGGCTGCTGCTGCGCAAGGGCGTGACCGGCTGGTACGTCTACGTACCTCTCGCCCTCGTCATCTGGGCGCTGATGTACAACAGCGGCGTGCACGCCACGATCGCCGGCGTCGCGATGGGCCTGATGCTGCGCTGCACGACGCACGAGGGCGAGAAGCACTCCCCCGGCGAGCGGATCGAGCACCTCGTCCGGCCCCTCTCCGCAGGACTCGCGGTGCCCCTGTTCGCCCTGTTCAGCGCCGGTGTGGCGATCTCGGGGAACGCGATCGGGGACGTCTTCGGCAAGCCGGAGACGCTCGGCGTCGTCCTCGGTCTCGTCGTCGGCAAGACGATCGGCATCTTCGGCGGGACCTGGCTGACCGCCCGCTTCACCCGCGCCTCGCTGAGCGAGGACCTCGCCTGGGCGGACGTCTTCGCCGTCGCGACCCTCGCCGGCATCGGCTTCACCGTCTCGCTGCTGATCGGAGAGCTCGCCTTCGAGGGCGACCCGGCCCTGACCGACGAGGTCAAGGCAGCCGTCCTGCTGGGCTCGCTGATCGCGGCGGCCCTCGCGACGGTCCTGTTGAAGCTGCGCAACGCCGAATACCGCCGGATGTGGGAGGCCGAGGAGCGCGACGACGACCTCGACGGCATCCCGGACGTGTACGAGGAGGACGACCCGGCCTACCACCTGCGGATGGCGGAGATCTACGACCGTAAGGCCGCAGAGCACCGCCGCCGAGCCGAGGACATCGCCCGCGAGAGCGGCCGCGAGGACGCTCTCGGAGAGGCTCAGGGGGAGCCCGGGGAGAAGCCGACACGCGCCACGGGCCTGCCGAAGTGACGGGCGGGGCAGGCGGGGAGGGCAACCGTCCGGCATGATCTGACGGGACGGTACAAAAGAAGCCAGAAGCAGCACCGCAGCAGAAGAGGGAGAACGCGATGAGCGCACCCGACGGCAGCCCGGTCGGCGCCGAACGCAGCATCGGCCAGCTGTTCGCCTCGGCGACGACCGAATTGTCGGCGCTGGTGCACGACGAGATCGCGCTGGCGAAGGCGCAGCTGAAGCAGGACGTCAAACGGGGAGCGACGAGCGGTGGGGCGTTCTCGGTGGCCGGCGCGGTTCTGCTGTTCTCGCTGCCGATGCTCAACTTCGCGCTGGCGTACGGCATTCGGACCTGGAGCGACTGGAACCTGGCGATCTGCTTCCTGCTCTCCTTCGCGGCGAACGTGCTTGTCGCGCTCGTCCTCGTCCTGATCGGCGTGGTCTTCGCGAAGAAGGCGCAGAAGGGCAAGGGACCGCAGAAGGTCGCCGCGTCCATGAAGGCGTCGGCGGGCGTCCTCCAGAACGCCAAGCCGCACCCGCGGCCCGAGCTCCCGCAGGACCGGGTCCCGGAGGCCATCGAGGCTGTGGCACGCTCGTCGTCATGACGGACCCCGCCACTACTCCTCCGGCCCAGCCCGCTTCGGTCGTACGGCCGGACGCCGTCTGCGGCGTGCAGGTCACCCATCGCGAGGTCGCCGCGAACGGTGCCCGCTTCCACATCGCCGAGGTCGGCGACGGTCCGCTGGTCATGCTCGTCCACGGTTTCCCGCAGTTCTGGTGGACGTGGCGGCATCAGCTGGTCGCGCTGGCCGACGCGGGCTTCCGGGCCGTCGCGATGGATCTGCGGGGCGTGGGCGGCAGCGACCGTACGCCGCGCGGCTACGATCCGGCCAACCTCGCCCTCGACATCACCGGTGTGATCCGCTCCCTGGGCGAGCCCGACGCCGCGCTCGTCGGCCACGACCTGGGCGGCTACCTGGCGTGGACTGCGGCCGTGATGCGCCCCAAGCTCGTCCGCAGGCTCGCCGTCGCCTCGATGCCGCATCCCCGGCGCTGGCGCTCGGCGATGCTCGCCGACGTCCGGCAGACGACCGCGAGCTCCCACATCTGGGGGTTCCAGCGGCCGTGGATCCCCGAGCGGCAGCTCACCGCCGACGACGGCGAACTGGTGGGCCGGCTGATCCGGGACTGGTCCGGGCCGCGGCTGCCGGAGGACGAGGCGGTGGCGACCTACCAGCGCGCCATGTGCATCCCCTCCACCGCGCACTGCGCCGTCGAGCCGTACCGGTGGCTGGTGCGCTCGATGGCCCGGCCGGACGGCGTCCAGTTCTACCGGCGCATGAAGCGGCCCGTGCGCGTGCCCACGCTGCATCTGCACGGGTCGCTCGATCCGGTGATGCGCACCCGGAGCGCGGCCGGCTCCGGGGAGTACGTCGAAGCGCCGTACCGCTGGCGGCTGTTCGACGGTCTCGGCCACTTCCCGCACGAAGAGGATCCGGTCGCTTTCTCCACCGAACTGGTCAACTGGCTGAAGGATCCCGAGCCCGATCGGTGACCGATCCATCACGCCCGACGCCCGGTCCTGAACGTCTGTACGACGAACGGCCAAATGCCCGGCGCATAGGCCAATTGGCCGCTCTGAGAACGGTTATCGACCTTGGGGCAGGGGCAGACGTCGGTGTATGGGCTGGACGCACGACTACAGTGACGCACCACGCAACCGCCGCTCGGCCAACGGCCTGAGCCCCCACCAACGAGGTGCCGACCCGCAACTGCCGGGCTCAGACCTCCGGGTGGGTATTCCGCGCATCCTGCGCCGCCGGGCCCGCTGGGTCTCGGTCCGCCTGCGTCACCCTCGAGGCTGACCCGGCAGAGGATCACCGAGGGGGCCCTGTGCGGGCCCCCTCGACTCCCCTCAGGGGAGAGCGTGCTCCCGACGGCTTCTCAAAGGGCGCAGCTGTCGCTGTCCACCTGCTGGCCCGCGCTACGCCCCTCGGTGATGTCCTGCTGGATCTCGTCCGCGGTGAGGGCATAGCCGGTGTCGGCGTCGTCGAGGGACTTCGCGAAGACCACGCCGTACACCTTGCCGTCGGGGGTGAGCAGCGGGCCTCCGGAGTTGCCCTGACGGACCGTCGTGAACAGCGAGTACACGTCACGGCGCACGGTGGTGCGGTGGTAGATGTCCGGCCCGTTGGCCGTGATGCGACCACGCACACGCGCGGCACGGACGTCGTACGACCCGTTCTCCGGGAACCCGGCGATGATCGCGTCGTCGCTGCTCACCGCGTCCTTGGTGGTGAACTGCAGCACGGGCGCGTCCAGATCCGGTACGTCCAGGACGGCGATGTCGCGCTTCCAGTCGTACAGGACGACCGTGGCGTCGTACTTGCGGCCCTCGCCGCCTATCTGGACGGTGGGTTCGTCGACGCCGCCCACCACGTGCGCGTTGGTCATGACACGGCGCTCGCCGAAGACGAAGCCGGTGCCCTCCAGGACCTTGCCGCAGCTCTCCGCGGTGCCCATGACCTTGACGATGGAGCGCTGCGCGCGCTTGGCCACCGCGCTGTTCGCCAGGGCCGGGTCGGGCGGCTGGACGTCGGTGATCGGCTCGTTGGAGAACGGGCTGAAGACCTGCGGGAAGCCGTTCTGCGCGAGGACGGACGAGAAGTCGGCGAACCAGGTGTCGGCCTGGTCGGGCAGCGCGTCGGACACCCCGTGCAGCACCTTGGAGCTACGGACCTCCTTGCCCAGCGTGGGCAGGGTGGTGCCGGCGAGAGCGGACCCGATGAGCCACGCCACCAGCAGCATCGCCACGACGTTGACCAGCGCGCCGCCGGTCGCGTCGAGCGCGCGGGCCGGGGACCAGGTGATGTACCGGCGCAGCTTGTTGCCGAGGTGGGTGGTGAGGGCCTGACCGATCGAGGCGCAGACGATCACGACGATGACCGCGACGACGGCGGCCGTGGTGCTCACCTCTGAGTTGTCGGTCAGCCAGTCCCAGATCACGGGCAGCAGGTAGACGGCGACTAGGCCGCCCCCCAGGAAACCGATCACCGACAGGATGCCGACGACGAAGCCCTGGCGATAGCCGACGACCGCGAACCAGACGGCCGCAACCAACAACAGGATGTCCAGCACGTTCACCGCTTCGCGCCTCGCCTCATCAATTCGCGGTCACCACAGGTCGGCCGGGGGTCCGACCCGCCGCGAAGCGGCGATGGGGCAGAGCTTCCCCCGGGCAGACACAGCACGGTGGACACCCTGTCATGACCGCCAGTCGAGCGGGACCTGCTTCTCGCGGTCCCAGGGGTGCTCCCAGCCCGCGAAGTGCAGCAGGCGGTCGATCACCCCGGCCGTGAAACCCCACACAAGGGCGGATTCGACCAGAAATGCCGGGCCACGGTGGCCGCTGGGGTGCACGGCCATGGCGCGATTCTCCGCATCCGTGAGATCCGCCACGGGAACGGTGAAGACGCGGGCCGTCTCCGCCGGATCGACGACGCCGACCGGGCTCGGCTCGCGCCACCAGCCCAGGACCGGGGTGACGACGAAGCCGCTGACCGGGATGTACAGCTTGGGCAGCACGCCGAAGAGCTGGACGCCGGCCGGATCGAGCCCGGTCTCCTCCTCGGCCTCGCGCAGGGCGGCCCGGAGCGGCCCGTCACCGTGCGGGTCGCCGTCCTCCGGATCGAGGGCGCCGCCCGGGAAGGAGGGCTGGCCCGCGTGGGAGCGCAGGGAGCTGGCGCGCTCCATGAGCAGCAGCTCCGGCCCGCGTTCGCCCTCACCGAACAGGATCAGGACGGCCGACTGGCGCCCCGCGCCGTTCTCCGGGGGCAGGAAGCGGCTGAGCTGGAGCGGCTGGACCGTCTCCACGGCGTGCACCACCGGGTCCAGCCAGGCGGGCAGACCCTCCTTGCTGAGCGTCACCGCACCGCCCTGCGTGTTGCTCGCGCGTGTCATCGCCACACCACCCCCCGTTCTGCCCTGTCCAACGCCCGGGAACCGACAGATCGTTCCGCGGGCCGCCCCGCGATCGCGCGGATCCTGAGTGTCGTCCTGCGTGTCTTGCGTGTCCTGTGTGTCCTGCCGGTCGTTCGGGTCGCGCGGGCCGTACGTGTCCTGCGGGCCGTACGTGTCCTGCGGGTCGTACGAGCCATGCGGGGCGTGCCTGCCCTGCGGGTCGCACGGGTCGCGGACACGCGTAGGTAGGGGTGCCCCGAACCGACCCTCCGTCCCTCGTCGGTCCGTAGAGCCTGCTCGGGGCCGGCCGCCTCGTCGGTCCGTGCGGCCTGCTCGGGCCGGGCCGCCCGTTCGGTTCGTGCAGCCCGGTCGGTGCGGGCCTCCGTCAGCCCTTCCGTCATCCGGCCCCCAGCGGCGGGGCGGGCCTGCCGCCCGCGTCCAGGTAGGCCTGGGGCGGGTTCAGGCGCTGGCCGGGGAAGCCGCCCTTCTCGTACTTCAGGAGCTTCTTCGCCTTCTCCGGGTCCGTCTCGCCCTCGCCGTACGCCGGGCAGAGCGGGGCGATGGGGCAGGCGCCGCAGGCCGGCTTGCGGGCGTGGCAGATACGGCGGCCGTGGAAGATCACATGATGCGAGAGCATCGTCCAGTCGCTCTTGGGGAAGAGCGCGCCGACGGCCGCCTCGATCTTGTCGGGCTCGGTCGCCTCGGTCCACTTCCAGCGCCGTACGAGCCGCTGGAAGTGCGTGTCCACGGTGATCCCGGGCCGGCCGAACGCGTTCCCCAGCACCACGAAGGCGGTCTTGCGACCGACGCCGGGCAGCTTGACCAGGTCCTCGAGCCGACCGGGGACCTCCCCGCCGAACCCCTCCACCAGGGCCTTGGAGAGACCTATCACCGACTTGGTCTTGGCCCGGAAGAAGCCTGTGGGGCGGAGGATCTCCTCGACCTCCTCGGGGTCGGCGGCGGCCAAGTCCTCGGGGGTGGGGTACTTGGCGAAGAGTGCAGGGGTCGTCTGGTTCACCCGGAGGTCGGTGGTCTGGGCGGACAGAACCGTGGCGACCACCAGCTGGAAGGGGTTCTCGAAGTCCAGTTCGGGGTGCGCGTAGGGGTAGATCTCGGCGAGCTCGCGGTTGACCCGGCGGGCACGACGGACAAGAGCGGTGTGGGACTCGGGCTTCCTGACTACGACACCCTTGCTCGCGCCTTTGCCTGCGGCGCCCTTGCCCGCGGCGCCCTTGCTCACGGCTTCCTTGTCCGCGGGGGCCCTGCTCGCACCGCGCCCGGCCGCGACCTTCTCGACGGCCGCATTCCCGCTGTCGGCCGCTTTACCGCTGTCGACCTCTGTCCCGCTGTCGGCCGAGTTACCACCGTCGGCCGCTTTCTCCGCAGGCATTTCGTTTGTCACCTTTGCCGTTTTCCTACCGCCGCCGGGGTCCTGTTCGCCCACAGCGGAAACGCGACGTACAACCACCCGCCCAGCCCCCTTGGCCTGTGCTCTCACCGGCGATTTGGACACTCGGCCAGCCTAAAGCCCGGCACCGACATCCGCCCCGGACCCTGAAGATCGGCCCCCAATTGGACCCCTGCCGCTTACCTCGGGACACGTGTGCGGCATCCTTGTGACAGATCACACTGTTTGGACCGTCCAGCAAAATGGGGAACACGGTCCCCTGGTAAGCGGGGGAGCAAGATCCCCTGAGCAGGTCGACAAGGAGAGAACTCGTGGACGACGTTCTGCGGCGCAACCCGCTCTTCGCGGCACTCGACGACGAGCAGGCCGCGGAACTGCGCGCCTCCATGAGCGAGGTGACCCTGGCCCGTGGTGACTCCCTCTTCCACGAGGGCGACCCGGGCGACCGGCTCTATGTCGTCACCGAGGGCAAGGTCAAGCTCCACCGCACATCCCCGGACGGCCGGGAGAACATGCTGGCCGTGGTGGGTCCCAGCGAGCTCATCGGAGAGCTGTCGCTCTTCGACCCGGGTCCGCGCACGGCGACGGCCACCGCCCTCACCGAGGTCAAGCTCCTCGGTCTCGGCCACGGCGACCTCCAGCCCTGGCTGAACGCCCGGCCCGAGGTGGCCACCGCACTGCTGCGCGCCGTCGCCCGGCGCCTGCGCAAGACCAACGACGCCATGTCCGACCTGGTCTTCTCGGACGTCCCCGGCCGCGTGGCCCGCGCCCTGCTGGACCTCTCGCGCCGCTTCGGCGTGCAGTCCGAAGAGGGCATCCACGTCGTCCACGACCTGACGCAGGAGGAGCTCGCCCAGCTCGTCGGCGCGTCGCGCGAGACCGTGAACAAGGCGCTGGCGGACTTCGCCCAGCGCGGGTGGCTGCGCCTGGAGGCGCGGGCGGTCATCCTGCTGGACGTGGAGCGACTGGCCAAGCGGTCCCGCTAGACGCCGCCCGCTGTACGAGGGCTGGGGCCGGCGGTGTGACCGTCTCTGGGGGCTACCGCGCCCCCAGGCCCCCGCTTCGGCCCCTGAGGGGCTCGTCCTGAGGAGCCTCGCCCGCAAGCGCCGGGCGGGCTGGTTGGCACAGTGGTCCCATGACTGCAGCGTTTTCCTCCCGAGGGCTCGACTCGCAGGGACACATCGCCCGCGAAGGCTCCCTCGCGCGCGTGGCGGATACTTTTCGGCCGGTCGTCGCGGCGGCTCGGGACCGGATCCCGGGCGTCTTCGGAGCCCGGCTGCACAGCGCGTACCTCTACGGGTCGATTCCGCGCGGTACCGCGCGTGAGGGCCGCAGCGATCTGGACCTTCTGGTGGTCCTGCGTGAGGAGCCGACCGACGCCGACCGGGCCGACGGCCGTGCGCTCGACGAGGCCCTCGACAAGGAGTTCCCGCAGATCGACGGCGGCGGCACTCTGCTGGTCGGCCACGCGCGCGTGCTGAGCGACCTGGAGCGGCACGACCTGGGGTGGTTCCTGGCGTGCCTGTGCACGCCGCTGCTCGGGGAGGACCTCGCCGAGCAGCTCCCCCGCTACCGTCCGGACTCCCTGCTCGCGCGCGAGACCAACGGCGAGCTCGCCCTGCTCCTGCCGCGCTGGCGTGAGCGCATCGCCTCGGCAGGCGAATCCGAGGAGGTCCTGCGGCCTCTCGTCCGGTACATGTCCCGCCACCTCGTGCGCACCGCGTTCACGCTCGTCATGCCCCGCTGGAACGGCTGGACGAGCGACCTGCACGAGATGGCCGAGGCCTTCGGCGCCTACTACCCGCAGCGCGCGGAGCAGCTACGGGCGGCGGCCGTCATCGGGTACGAGCCGAGCGGCGACCGCGTTGTCCTCTCGTCCTACGTCGACGACCTCGGCCCCTGGCTCGCCGAGGAGTACGCGCGCGTGCACGGCGTGAAGGCCGACAGGCCGGAGGAGTCCTAGAGCGGACCCTGGATGAGCCCGTGCTCCCTCAGGTACTCCAGCTGCGCCCGCACGGACAGCTCCGCGGCCGGCCACAGGGAACGGTCGACGTCGGCGTACACATGGGCGACGACCTCGGCGGGGGTGTGGTAGCCGTTCTCGACGGCCGTCTCGACCTGGGCGAGGCGATGGGCCCGGTGGGCGAGGTAGAACTCCACGACGCCCTGTGCGTCCTCCAGGACGGGTCCGTGGCCCGGCAGGACGGTGTGGACGCCGTCGTCGACCGCGAGGGACCTGAGCCGCCGCAGGGAGTCCAGGTAGTCGCCCAGACGGCCGTCGGGATGCGCGACGACGGTCGTGCCACGGCCGAGGACCGTGTCGCCGGTCAGCACGGCCCGGTCGGCCGGGAGGTGGAAGCAGAGGGAGTCGGCGGTGTGGCCGGGCGTCGGGACGACCCGCAGCTCCAGGCCGCCCACCGTGATCACGTTCCCGGCGGCCAGGCCCTCCTCGCCCAGCCGCAGCGCCGGGTCCAGGGCCCGCACCTTCGTGCCGGTCAGCCCGGCGAAGCGGGCGGCGCCCTCGGCGTGGTCGGGGTGGCCGTGCGTCAGCAGGGTCAGGGCGACGCGCTTGCCGGCCCGCTCCGCCGTGTCGACGACCGCGCGCAGGTGGCCGTCGTCCAGCGGGCCCGGGTCGATCACGACCGCCAGGTCGGAGTCGGGCTCGGAGACGACCCAGGTGTTCGTGCCGTCCAGGGTCATCGCGGACGCGTTCGGCGCGAGGACGTTGACCGCGCGCGGGGTGGCCGGGCCGGAGAGGACTCCGCCTCGCGGCTGGCCGGGGAGAGCGGCTGCGTCGGTCATGCGAAGGGGCCTTCCATAGGGCTGGACGGAACATCACCTCGGCGGCGGACGGCCGGCGCGGCACATCGAGGCGCTCCAGGCGGCACGAGGGGGGCGCGAAGGACCCGCCCCCCGCCGGGCGGTCGGCTTCGATGACCGCCCGCGCCCGTCCGCCCACGGATGTCCGTCATGCGGTGCCCCCGCGCGTCGCGTCGATCACGCCGGTCGCATCGGCCGCGCCAGTCGCATCGGCCGCGCCGGTCGCCCCGATCGGGATGTGCTTGGTGAACTCGTCGTGCCCCGGCCACGACAGCACGACCTCGCCCTCCTCCAGGCGGGCCTCCGCCAGGACGGGCGTCAGGTCACGGTCGGGGGCTGCGGCGAGCGCCTCGGCGGCCGTGCCGTACGGGACGAGCCTGCGCAGGGTCGCGATGGTGGGCGGCATCATCAGCAGCTCGCCCTTGTCGTACGAGGCCGCCGCGTCCGCCGGGCGGATCCACACCGTGCGGTCGGCCTCGGTGGAGGCGTTGCGGGTGCGCTGGCCCTCGGGGAGCGCGGCCACGAAGAACCAGGTGTCGTAACGACGGGACTCGAACTCCGGGGTGATCCAACGCGTCCAGGCGCCGAGCAGGTCGGAGCGCAGGACCAGGCCGCGGCGGTCGAGGAATTCGGCGAAGGACAGTTCACGGGTGGCCACGGCGACCCGGTCCGCCTCCCAGTCGGCGCCCGTGGTGTCCCCGACGACGGAATCGGGCGTGAGCCCCGCAAGCAGGACGCCCGCCTCCTCGTAGGTCTCCCGTACGGCCGCGCAGACGATCGCCTGGGCCGCCGTCTCGTCGACACCGAGCCGCTCGGCCCACCACGCGCGCGTGGGGCCCGCCCAGCGGACGTGAAGGTCGTCGTCGCGCGGGTCGACGCCGCCGCCGGGATAGGCGTACGCGCCTCCGGCGAAGGCCATGGAGGCGCGTCTGCGCAGCATGTGGACGACAGGGCCGCCGTCGGTGTCCTTCAGGAGCATGACGGTGGCCGCGCGCTTCGGGACGACCGGGGTGAGGGTGCCGTCCGCGAGCGCGCAGATGCGTTCCGGCCAGTCCTGGGGGAACCACTGCCCATTCGCCATGGGCGCGAGGCTATCCCGTGGTGCGCGAATGTTCGAGAGGCACCCGAGGTCAGAGCGCGTCCACGGGGCGCCTGCGGGGACCCCCCGGGATGCCGGCGCGGCACCCGGGAGAGGCGTCCGCAAGGCGCCTGCAGAGCGAAGGCGCCTACAGGGCGAAGGCCCACGGGACGGGAACGACTACGGGACGAGTTCCACCTGGATCTCGACCTCGACGGGCGCGTCCAGCGGCAGCACCGCGACGCCCACCGCGCTGCGCGCGTGCACGCCCTTGTCGCCGAGCACCTCGCCCAGCAGTTCGCTCGCGCCGTTGAGGACGGCGGGCTGGCCGGTGAAGTCCGAGGCCGACGCCACGAAGCCGACGACCTTCACCACGCGCGCGATGCGGTCCAGGTCGCCCGCGACCGACTTGACGGCGGCCAGGGCGTTCAGCGCGCAGGTGCGGGCCAGCTCCTTGGCCTCCTCGGGGGTGACCTCGGCGCCGACCTTGCCGGTGATCGGCAGCTTGCCGTCCACCATGGGCAGCTGGCCGGCCGTGTACACGTACGGACCGGACTGCACGGCCGGCTGGTAGGCCGCGAGGGGCGGCACGACCGCCGGCAGGGTCAGCCCCAGCTCGGCGAGCCTCGTCTCGACCGCGCTCACGCCTTCGCCCGCTTCAGGTAGGCGACGAGCTGCTCCGGGTTGTTCGGCCCGGGCACGACCTGGACGAGCTCCCAGCCGTCCTCGCCCCAGGTGTCCAGAATCTGCTTCGTTGCGTGGACGAGCAGCGGCACGGTTGCGTATTCCCACTTGGTCATGGGGCCGACTGTATCCGCTGTGACCCGAGGGCCCGTTCCACAGGCCATGTGGCCGATATCGACCCCCCTTGTCCACAGCCTCCCGATTGCCTCGGGCGCCGAATGGTTACGCTCGAAGACGTGAGCAGGCTCCAGGTCGTCAGCGGTAAGGGCGGGACCGGCAAGACGACGGTCGCCGCGGCCCTCGCGCTTGCCCTCGCCAAGGCAGGGAAGCGAACGCTTCTCGTCGAGGTGGAGGGTCGGCAGGGCATCGCACAGCTCTTCGAGACACAGGCGTTGCCCTATGAGGAACGCAAGATCGCCGTCGCCTCGGGGGGTGGTGAGGTATACGCACTGGCCATCGATCCCGAACTGGCCCTTCTGGACTACCTCCAGATGTTCTACAAACTGGGAGGCGCCGGACGCGCCCTGAAGAAGCTCGGCGCCATCGACTTCGCCACCACCGTCGCGCCCGGCCTGAGGGACGTCCTCCTCACCGGCAAGGCGTGCGAGGCGGTACGGCGCAAGGACAAGAACGGGCGGTTCGTGTACGACTACGTCGTCATGGACGCCCCGCCCACGGGACGCATCACCCGCTTCCTGAACGTCAACGACGAGGTCGCCGGCCTGGCCCGGATCGGCCCGATACACAATCAGGCACAGGCAGTGATGCGGGTGCTGAAGTCGTCGGAGACGGCCGTGCACCTGGTGACGCTGCTCGAGGAGATGCCCGTCCAGGAGACCGCCGACGGCATCGCCGAGCTGCGGGCGGCGAAGCTGCCGGTGGGGCGGGTCATCGTCAACATGGTGCGGCCCGAGGTGCTGGACGAGGACGGTCTGGAACTCGTACGGACCGTGACTCGTTCTTCCGTTGCCCGGTCGCTGTCCGCCGCCGGGCTCGGCGGGGCGCGGCGCGGCGGGCACGCCGAGCGGCTGGTGGATCCACTCCTCCAGCAGGCCGAGGAGTACGCCGAGCGGTACGCGCTGGAGCACGAGCAGCGCGCGGTCCTCGGCGAACTCGACCTGCCGCTGCACGAACTGCCTTTGCTCGCCGAGGGCTTGGACCTCGCGGGCCTGTATCAGCTCGCCAACGAACTGCGGAAGCAGGGGATCGCATGAGTCCGGACCAGGCTCACGACCAGGGAAGCACCCGGCGCCGTCTCTCCCCCGCGCCCGTGCTGGACCTCGATCCGCTGCTCGACGACCCGGCGACCCGCATCGTGGTGTGCTGCGGCTCCGGCGGCGTCGGCAAGACGACCACGGCGGCGGCGCTGGGACTCAGGGCGGCCGAGCGGGGCCGCAAGGTGGTGGTCCTCACCATCGACCCGGCCCGCCGGCTCGCCCAGTCCATGGGCATCGACTCGCTGGACAACACCCCGCGCCGCGTCAAGGGCGTCGAGGGGGATGGCGAACTGCACGCCATGATGCTCGACATGAAGCGCACCTTCGACGAGATCGTCGAGGCGCACGCGGACGGCGACCGGGCGGCCTCGATCCTGGGCAACCCGTTCTACCAGTCGCTCTCGGCGGGCTTCGCGGGCACGCAGGAGTACATGGCGATGGAGAAGCTGGGGCAACTGCGCGCGCGGGACGAGTGGGACCTGATCATCGTCGACACACCGCCGTCCCGCTCGGCCCTGGACTTCCTGGACGCGCCGAAGCGGCTCGGGTCGTTCCTGGACGGCAAGTTGATCCGCGTCCTGCTCGCGCCCGCCAAGGTCGGCGGCCGCGCGGGAATGAAGTTCCTGAACGTCGGGATGTCGATGATGACCGGCGCGCTCGGCAAGCTGCTCGGCGGGCAGCTGCTGAAGGACGTACAGACGTTCGTCGCGGCGATGGATTCGATGTTCGGCGGCTTCCGCACGCGCGCGGACGCCACGTACAAGCTGCTCCAGGCGCCCGGCACGGCGTTCCTGGTGGTGGCGGCTCCCGAGCGGGACGCGCTGCGGGAGGCCGCGTACTTCGTGGAGCGGCTGGCCGCCGAGGACATGCCGCTGGCCGGCCTCGTGCTGAACCGCGTGCACGGCAGCGGTGCCGCCCAGCTGTCCGCCGAGCGGGCGCTCGCCGCTGCGGAGAACCTCGACCTCGTCCCTGCACGGGCGGCGGAAAATCTTGAAGATCCCCGCATTGTGGATCAGGACGGCGGGAAAGCTGGTCTTCGTAACTCTCCCAACGCGTACGGCAGTTCAGAATCTCCCGCAACCGATCCGGAGCGCGACGCCTCCACCGGCGCGAACCGGCACACGGCCACCGACACGGACCGGACAGCGAGCGCCGACGGGAACACCGGCGCGGACGCGGACCGGACCGTGGACGACCTCACCGCAGGCCTGCTGAGGCTGCACGCGGAACGCATGCACCTGCTCTCCCGCGAGCAGCGCACGCGTGACCGCTTCACCGCGCTGCACCCCGAGGTGGCGGTGTCCGAAGTGGCCGCACTGCCCGGCGATGTGCATGACCTCACGGGGCTGCGGGACATCGGGAACCGGCTCGCGGCCAACCGGCCGGAGCTGCCCGAGGCTGCCGACGCCTGAGCCGAGGGTTTCCCTCAGCCCACCGCCGCGTAGTTCTCGTAGATCTCGTCGTCGTCGAGCGGCAGGATGCCGGCCCCACGCTCGTACTCCGAACGCGCCGTCTCCAGCAGGCGGCGCCAGGAGGTCACAGTCGGACGCCTGCGCAGCAGTGCGCGGCGCTCGCGCTCGGTCATGCCTCCCCACACGCCGAACTCGACGCGGTTGTCGAGCGCGTCGGCCAGGCATTCGGTGCGTACCGGGCATCCGGTGCACACCGCCTTGGCCCTGTTCTGCGCTGCTCCCTGAACGAACAGTTCATCCGGATCGGTAGTGCGGCAGGCAGCCTGCGCACTCCAGTCGGTTACCCAGCCCATACCGGCGCCGTCCTCTCCCGAATCGAGGCTCCCCCACGGCGGCAGCGGCATATTCACCGCCGCCAGTTGAGGACGTTACGGAAGGTGGGCACAGCGCAACACCCCCTTCGGGCCCAATCTTGAATGGCCCGAACGGACTATGCGTAAGCGGCAGATCACCCGGGGGAGTGAGCCCGCGACATATGCGACTTTCCCGGCAACCGGGACAGTTCAGTTGAGTCACAACGGACGCCGGGTGACACACAAGGCGGATTCGGACACGTCCCCACCAAAAAAGTCGGGGAACCTCCGGAACGATTCGGGGTCGCCGGACGTATTGATACGTAGCCCTGCTGCTGTGACAGTTGAGAGCAGCTTAGGCCAAGGCATTGACGCGTGTCCGGCGAATGAGAACGTAGGCTGCCCTCATGCCAAAGAAGCGCTCGGGCGGTGGTCTGTCGCCAACGCAGCAGGCCGCCAAGTTCCTCGGTGTCAGTGTGCTCGCGGGAGCCGTGCTGGCCGGTATCGCCCTGCCCGCGTTCGGCGCGCTGGGCCTCGCCGCCAAGGGGTCGGTGGAGTCGTTCGACGAACTCCCGGCCAACCTCAAGACGCCCCCGCTGAGCCAGCGCACCACGATCCTCGACGCGGACGGCGACCAGATCGCCACGGTCTACTCGCGGGACCGCACGGTGGTCGACCTCAAGAACATCTCGCCCTACATGCAGAAGGCGATCGTCGCGATCGAGGACTCGCGCTTCTACGAGCACGGCGCGGTCGACCTGAAGGGCATGCTGCGCGCGCTCAACAAGAACGTGCAGAGCAGCGGGGTCTCCCAGGGCGCCTCCACGCTCACCCAGCAGTACGTGAAGAACGTCTTCGTGGAGGAGGCGGGCGACGACCCGACCAAGGTCGCGCAGGCCACCCAGCAGACCATCGGCCGCAAGATCAAGGAGCTGAAGTACGCGATCCAGGTCGAGGAGGAACTCGGCAAGAAGAAGATCCTCGAGAACTACCTGAACATCACGTTCTTCGGCGAGCAGGCCTACGGCGTCGAGGCGGCCTCACAGCGTTACTTCTCCACGCACGCCAAGGACCTCACCCTCCCCCAGGCGGCGCTGCTGGCCGGCATCGTCCAGTCCCCGACCGTCTACGACCCGGTCAAGGACGACGTCACGGCCACCAACCGCCGCAACGTCGTGCTGAAGCGCATGGCCGAGGTGGGCGACATCACCGAGGCGGAGGCCGCCAAGGCGCAGAAGTCGCCGCTGGGCCTGAAGGTCAAGCAGCCGAAGAACGGCTGCATCACCGCCGTGAAGGGCGCCAGCTTCTTCTGCAAGTACGTGGAGCGCGTCTTCCTCAGCGACCCGGTCTTCGGCAAGACCAAGGAAGTGCGGGCCAAGCTCTGGAACCAGGGCGGCCTGACGATCCGGACGACGCTCGAACCGCAGTCCCAGAAGTCCGTCCAGGACTCGCTCAAGGACCACGTCTACAAGTCGGACAAGGTCGCCGCGGCCGCCACGCTCGTCGAGCCCGGCACCGGCAAGATCCTCGGCATGGGCCAGTCGAAGCCGTACGGCTACGGCAAGAACGAGACCGAGTACAACTACTCCGTCAACGCCTCCATGGGCGGCTCGAACTACGGCTTCCCGACCGGCTCGACCTTCAAGCCGTTCGTGGCCGCGGCCGCGCTGGAGGAGGGTCGCCCGGCGAACCAGAGCTACCCGGCGCCGTACGAGATGCCGTACCCGGAGACGGTCCAGACGTGCAGCAGCAAGCCGTGGACCAACCAGGGCAACGACAAGCTGGAGAACGAGAGCGAGTCCGAGAAGGGCCCGTACCAGCTGAAGAAGGCCATGGAGCTGTCGGTCAACACCTACTTCGTGCAGATGCTCGCCGACATCGGCATGTGCCCCGTGGTGAAGATGACCGACAAGCTGGGCGTGGTCCAGGGCAACGGCGACAAGGTCCCCGAGGTGCCCTCGTCGATGACCCTCGGCTCCACCGGCCTCTCCCCCCTGACGATGGCGACCGCGTACGCGGCCTTCGCCAGCCGGGGCATGTACTGCACCCCGGTCGCGATCGAGTCGATCACCCAGACCGTGGGCGGCACGAAGAAGTCGCTGGAGGTGCCGAAGTCGACCTGCTCGCGCGCGATGAGCGAGAAGACCGCGGACACCATCAACACGCTGCTGAGCGGTGTGACCGACTCCGGTACCGGCAAGCAGGCCGGTCTGTCCGGCCGCGCCAACGCCGGTAAGACGGGTACGACGGACTCCCGCAAGAACGCCTGGTTCGTCGGCTACACCCCGAACCTCGCCGGCGCCGTCTGGGTCGGCAGCGCCACCCAGAAGGTGGAGATGAACAACATCACCATCGGCGGCGTCTACCACTCCCAGGTCTACGGCGGTGACACCCCCGGCCCGATCTGGCGCGATGCCATGACCGGCGCGCTCGAGGGCAAGGAAGCCCCGTCCTTCAACCTCGTCAACATCCCGAAGCCGCCCGACAAGGACCGCGGCGACGAGAACGACGATGACGACAACGGTGACGACAACGGCGACACCGGGGGCAACGACGACGGCTTCCTCACCGGTCTGCTCACCAACGGCACGACGAACGGCGGGAACTCGACCGGCGGCACCGACGGAGGCACGTTCTTCCAGGGCCAGACCAACGGAAACGGCAACGGCGGCGGACGCGGCTGAGTCCGGTCGACGCCGGCCGGTCCGGCGGTAGGGAACATAGCGAACGGCCCCTGCTTCTCGTACGGGAACTCTTCTCGTACGGAGAGGCAGGGGCCGTTCGTCGTGCGGGGCCGGTGACGCTCGGCGGAGGCTGACGCTGCGCGGAGGCGCGTGGCCGTCACATGGACGGGGTCAGGCCGTCAACCCGCGAGCAGCTTCTTGACGACCGCGGCGACGCGGCCGCCCTCGGCCAGGCCGGCCACCTTCGGGTTCACGATCTTCATGACGGCGCCCATCGCCCGGGGCCCCTCGGCGCCGGCCGCCCTCGCCTCCGCGACGGCCTGGGCGACGATGTCGTTCAGCTCCTCGTCGCTGAGCTGCTTGGGCAGGTAGGTGGCGAGCAGCTCACCCTCCGCCTTCTCCCGCTCGGCCGACTCGGCCCGACCACCCGCCGCGAAGGCGTCCGCGGCCTCACGGCGCTTCTTCGCTTCCTTGGTGATCACCTTGAGCACCTCGTCGTCGGAGAGCACGCGCTTCTCCTTGCCCGCGACCTCCTCCTTGGTGATCGCGGTGAGCGTGAGCCGGAGCGTCGAGGAGCGGAGCTCGTCGCGCTCCTTGATCGCGGCGTTGAGGTCTTCCTGAAGCTTCGACTTGAGCGTGGTCATGGGTTTGATTGTCGCAGGTGTCGGTGGCCGCACGCCCGCCGATTTAAGGGGCGGCGGGGCAAAGGCTTCTGACGGCGTCTGACACGATGGACGTATGCGCGCGCGATACGGAGTTCCCCTGTCCATTGCGGCGGCCGGCGCCGCCGGTCTGGTGTACGCGGCGGGCTTCGAAGCCCGCTCCTTCCGCCTGCGGCGGGTGACGGTCCCCGTCCTCCCCGCCGGAATGCGCCCCCTGCGCGTGTTGCAGGTCTCCGACATCCACATGGTCGGCGGCCAGCGCAAGAAGCAGCGCTGGCTGCGTTCCCTGGCCGGCCTGCGCCCCGACTTCGTGATCAACACCGGGGACAACCTGTCCGACCCGGAGGCCGTGCCCGAGGTACTGGACTCTCTCGGCCCGCTGATGGAGTTCCCGGGCGCGTACGTCTTCGGCTCCAACGACTACTACGGCCCGACGCTGCGCAACCCCGCCCGCTACCTCTTCGAGAAGGCCCAGGGACGCCACGGCCTGAACGGCAACGCGCCCGCCGTCGACGTGGTCCACAACCCGTGGGAGGACCTGCGTGACAGCTTCGACGCGGCGGGCTGGCTGAACCTGACGAACACCCGGGGCGTGCTGAAGGTCGAGGGTGCGTCGATCGAGCTGACGGGCGTGGACGACCCGCACATCAAGCGCGACCGCTACGCGCGGGTGGCCGGTGGCCCGTCGGCGTCGTCCGACTTCTCGATGGGCGTCGTGCACGCGCCGTACCTGCGGGTCCTGGACCCCTTCACGGCGGACGGCTATCCCCTGATCCTGGCCGGCCACACCCACGGCGGCCAGCTCTGCATCCCCTTCTACGGCGCCCTGGTCACCAACTGCGACCTGGACACGGAACGCGTGAAGGGCCTGTCCACGCACACGGCGGAGGGGCACACCTCCTACCTGCACGTGTCGGCGGGATGCGGAACGAGCCGCTACACGCCGGTGCGGTTCGCGTGCCCGCCCGAGGTGACCTTGCTGACGTTGGTCGAGAAGGAGTAGAAGGAGTAGGGCGAGGAGCGAGAAGGGGCGGCGGAGGTTCCCCCGAACGGCCCACCCATATCGCCCCTTCTGTCACGGTTGCCTAGCTTGAGGGCATGACCGCGCCGATACCCAGGGACATCCCGGATCTGCCCGCGATCCCGCGGACCCACGCGCTACTGCTCTCCTCCGTCCCCGCCTCGGCGGTGGTCGCCCCCGTGCGCCGTCCACTGGCCGCCGTCCTGCGCCTGCTGCTGGCCGCTACGGCGGCCGCGGGCGTGACGCTCGCCCTCCTGCTCGGCAGCCCCGTGCGGGTTCTGAGCCACTTCGCGATCCAGAGCAACATCCTGCTGGCACTGGTCGCGCTGCTGTCCGCCCGCCGCGCGTGGACGGCCCGCCGCCCCCTCCCCGCCGCCCTGACCGGGGCCGCACTGCTCTACGTCACGATCACCGGCCTCGTCTACCACCTGCTCCTGACGAACGCGGCGACCCCCTTCTCGGTGACCGGCACGACGGCCGCCCCCACGGGCTGGCACCTGGTCGCCGGACACCTCATCCACACGGTGACACCGACAGCCGCCGTCCTTGACTGGCTGCTGCTGACACCCCCGGGCCGACTGCGCCTGCGCCGGGCAGCCACCTGGATGATCTACCCCGTGGCCTACCTGGCCTTCTCCCTCGCCCGCGCCCAGCTGATCCCGACCGGCACCCCGGGCCGCTACCTCTACCCCTTCTTCGACGCCGAGACCCACGGCTACAAACACGCCCTGGCCAACGCCCTCCTCCTCGGCCTCTCCTTCTACGCCCTCGCGGTCCTCCTCGTGGCCCTCGACCACGCCCGCCCGAACCCGATCAGCCACCGCGCCAAAACCGGATTTCGTCTCGGGCCACCGGTGGGCTAAAGTAAACGACGTCGCCGCGACAAGCAGGACAAGCAGCGACATCGGGGTGTAGCGCAGCTTGGCAGCGCGCTTCGTTCGGGACGAAGAGGTCGTGGGTTCAAATCCCGCCACCCCGACAGCCAAATAGCAGATCAGAGGGCCCTTACCGAATCGGTAAGGGCCCTCTGGCGTTGCTGCCTGACGAGTAGCGCGTGGCGGCGGCGCGAGACCGTCGGGCAGGGCGGGGTGTCGGGACGAGTCGTTGTGCGGGTTTCGGCGCAGGCCTAACCCGTTCCTTCCGCGGCGGACGTCGGGGCGCGGGCGGGGGGTGCGATCTGGGCCTCGGCGGAGGGGGACGCTGGGGCCTCGGGGGACGAGGGGGTGGTTGTCGGTGTGGGGCCGGTGGTTACCGTGATGCTGGTGCCGAGGGGGATCCGGGCGTAGAACCACTGGGCGTCCTCGGTGCTGAGGGCGATCACGCCGGCTGTGACGTCGTAGTCCCCGCGGGCCTCGATGTCCGGGGCGAAGGCGCCGACGTAGAGCAGGCCGCCCTTCGCGTCGCGCAGCCGGACCGCGTACGCGACGTTCACCACAGTGGCGCCCTTGGAGGGCAGGTCGGCGGCCAGCGCTATCCGGACCGGCTTCGCGACCACCGTCATCGGGGTCGTGCTCGTGGGCGCGGGTGAGAGGTCGAACGTCGAGAGGATCGGCATCTCCCGGTCGCCGAACCTGAGATCGCCCCCGGGCAGGTCGAGCGTGCCGGAGACGGGTACCGGGGTGGCCACCGACGACGGGGCGGAACCTGAAGACGCCGCGGCGGAGGTTCCGCGTCCGGCCGGGTGGTCCTGGTCCTCGCCGAGACGCAGGGTCAGGGCGAACCCCAGCAGCGCGAGGGCCGCGGTCCCCGCGCCCAGGGTCGCGGCGGCACGGCGGCGGCGCCTGCGGCGCATCGCCCGGGCACGTGTCGCCGGGCCGCCGACGATCGGAGCGGTCGCCCGGGCGGCGGCCAACTCACGTAGCGCGGCGGAAAGTTCATCGGACACGGCGGCTCTCCTTTCGGACCGGCCCGTCGGCCTCGTCGACGCGTCCTTCGGCGTCGTCCTCCGCGAGTCGCTTCGCCAGTTCTGCCCGTCCCCGGAACAGCCTCGCCTTGACCGTCCCCACGGGCGCGCCGGTCTCGGAGGCTACCTGCTCCACACTCAGGTCGCACAAATGGTGCAGTACGATCGCCATCCGCTGGGCCTGGGGCAGTTCGCGCAGGGCGGCCACGAGCGCGGTGTGCTCCGGGCCCGGGCCCGGGGTGGATTCGGGTGGCGCAGTGCGCCGTACGAGTTCCAGCCAGCGCCTCGCGCGCCGCCAGCGGCTCACCGCCAGCCGCATGGCCACCGTGCGGATCCACGCCTCGGGAGCGCTGTCCGACAGGAAGTGCTGTCGCCGGTCCCAGGCCCGTACGAACGCTTCCTGCACGACGTCCTGGGCCTCGCCGTGGTCTCCGGTGAAGGCGTAGAGCTGTCCGGTCAGCCGGGGGAACGCGGTCGCGTAGAAAGCGTCGAACTCGTCCTCGGTCATGCCCCCACCGGAATCTCTGCCCTTTCCTTGCAACCTCGCCACCTCCGTCGTGCGTACAGGTCGCGTAGGTCGCAGCCGGCGAAGCGCAACCCCACCGGGAAGAGGGCGTACACGGGTTCCAGGCTCCCTCTCCCCGACGGCGTTGGCTCAGTGCCTGCTCAACCTACTTGCACGACCGAACGGTTGCCCGACCAGGACGGACGGCCCCATGCGTCCGGCCACGACCGAGTTCCCGAGCCGAAGGACCGCCCACGTGCCACCGACCCCCGACGTACTCCCCGCCCACCCCGTCCACTCCGTCCGTCCCGTAGAACTCGCCGCCGCAGGCCACGACTTCGCCGCGTACGCCCGGACGCACTGGTCCCGGTTGCTCGTGACCGCTCGGCTGCTCACCGACGATCCCGGTGCCGCGGAGGACCTGGTGCGGAGAACGCTGGTGCGGATGTGCGCGCGGTGGCGACGCGTTCCGCGCAACGACGTGGATTTCCATGTGCGGCGCTGTCTGGTGCGCAACCACCTGCGCCGGCTGCGCGGACGACGGGCCGCGCGCCGACGTGCCGTTGTGGTGCTGCGGGTCTGGGAGGGGCTGGCTGACGCGGAGATCGCCCAGCTGCTGGGCTGCTCGGTGGGGGCGGTGCGGGCCCATGCCAGACACGGTCTGAAGGAGGCCGGCACCGACCCCGGGCAGCTGCGCGAGGTGTTCACCCGTGCCGCCGCCCGGAACCTCGTCCCGTCCGAGGTGCCTCTTGCCGACATCCAGGCAGGGGGCCGCATCCGACGACGACGTCGCCTTGCCGTGGCCTCGGCCGCCTGCGCGGCCCTGCTCACACCCGTCGTCCTCCTCGCCGCCGACCGTCCCGGGGGCGGTGGTGCGCAGGACGGGACGTCCGGAGCCCGGCCGGGTGACGGCAGTCGTCAGGCCACGAGCCCGATCCGGGTCGTGGCGCCGGGCGAGCGGGTGACCGCCGGGGCGGGGATACGGATCTGGCTGACGGCCGACGGCGCGCACTGGTCGGTGCCCCTCCCCGGGAACGACAGCGACCGCCCCCTCGACGAACCGGGCGTCTCCCTCCGGGTGGACAGCGTGACCGGCGGGTTCTTCCTGTCGGGCCTCTTCCACGGCCTGAGCGGCGAGCCGGGCCGCGTCGAGGTGAGAACCGGCGACGGCGGCAGCACCATCGCGAAGGTCCTCGTCCTGGCGGGCAGTCCGGGGTGGGGCATCTGGTACGCGAGCACGCCGCTGCCCAGCAAGGACGTGCAGGCGCTCCTCTCCCTGGACGGCGACGATCGGATCGTCACGGTGTACGACACCTCGGGCAGGGTCGCCGCACGGTCGGACCGCGAGTGGTGGCGGATATGAACCTGATCGAGGACGGCAACGGCGGCGGGAACGGGGACGGAGACGGCAACGAGGACGGAGGCCCAGGCAGGGGCGGGGACGGGATCGGGGGCGGGCCGGACAGGGTGCCGCGACCGGGGCGCGCGGCCCGGCGGCCGAGGAAGGCGAAGGCGAAGGGGAAGGCGAAGGGGAAGGGGAAGGGGAAGGGGATGCTCTCGGGGCGTCGGCACCGTGAGCGGGCGCCGCTGCGGATCCGGTTCCGGCGCAACCGGGGCCGGCGGCTTCGCCGGCTCTTCTACGCCTTCCTCACCCTGCTCGCGACGCTGTGCGCGGCGGCCGTCGTGGCGTACCACCTGACGTCCATTCCGAAGCCACACCCGGAGACCGTCACCCAGAGCACCGTGTTCCTCGACGCGGACGGCTCCTATCTGGGCCGGCGCGGGCCGGTCGACCGGCAGGACATCCCGCTGTCCGCGGTCCCCCGGCATGTGCAGGAGGCGGTGATCGCCGCGGAGAACCGTTCCTTCCGTACGGACAGCGGGATCTCGCCGCGGGCCATCACACGGGCGACGCTGGCGACGCTGACGGGCGGCGACCCGCAGGGCGGCTCCACCATCACCCAGCAGTACGTGAAGAACGCGCTGCTGAGCCCGGAACACTCGCTGGCCCGCAAGGCGCGTGAGGCGCTCATCGCGATCAAGCTGGACCGCACCCGCACCAAGGACGAGATCCTCGAGGGCTATCTCGACACCGTGTACTTCGGGCGGGGTGCCGCCGGGATCCAGTCCGCCGCGCGCAACTACTTCGGCGTGGACGCGAAGAGCCTGACGGTCGCGCAGGGTGCCGCGCTGGCGTCCATCCTCAACATCCCCTCGTACTACGAGAAGGCGGGCTCCGATCCGAAGGTGACCGCGAAGCTGGAGAACCGCTGGGAGTGGGTGCTGGACGCGATGGCCGCGAGCGGGAGCATCACGGCGAAGCAGCGGGCCGCGGCGCGTTTCCCGGCGTTCCGGTTCTATCCCCCGGGCGAGACCGAGGGGCAGCGGCAGTACTTGATCGACGTCGCCGCGAAGGAGGCCGCCGACCGGCTCGGCATCACCGAGGACCGGCTCGCGAGCGGCGGCTACAGCGTGACGACCACCTTCGACCTGGCGCTGCAGGACAGCGCCACCCAACTGGTACAGCAGCATCCGGGGGGCAAGAAGGGCGTGCGGGTGCACACCGCCGTCGTGGGCATGGTGCCCGGCGACGGAGCGGTGCGGGTGCTGTACGGGGGCTCGGACTACGCGCGGCAGTCGTTCAACGACGCGGTGAGCGGGGCGGTGGAGGCGGGGACGGCACTGGATCCGTTCAGCAAGGTGGAGCACGCGGGCGAGCCATTGGGCAAGCTGCTGAAGATGCCGGCGCCGACCCCGCTGGACCTGGCATCGGCCTACGCGACGGTGGCGGCGGACGGCAGGTACACCACCCCGTACACCGTCGCTCGCATCACACGGGACGGCCGCACCGTCTACCGGGCGCAGCCCGATGTGCGGCAGGTCCTGGACGAGAGGGAGGCGCTGGTGGCGGGCGCGCGATCGGGGGCCGGACCGATGCCCGTCGCCGTCGCGGTCGACGGCGATGGCGGTGGCGGTGGCGGTGGCGGTGGCGGTGGCGGTGGCGGTGGCGCCGCAGGATCCTCGGAGGTGAAGGGCTTCGCCAGCGCCGGGGCGGGCGGCGGGATCACTCGGCGGACCGTGTGGACCAGCGGGTACGACAGCCGACTCGCCCTGACGGTCGCGCTGTTCGCCGACCGGGCAGGCAGCAAGAAGGGCACGACGGTGCCCGCGCAGCTGCCGAACGAGCCGTCGCCGACGGAGTTCGCGCAGCGGGTGGCGGCGGGGATCTGGGATGCCGCCACCGCGAAGGGCGGGTCGAGCGGCGGGTCGAAGGGCGGGGCGACGAGTGACGCGGAAGGTCACGCGGCGAACTGACGTGGAGAGTGCTGGCGAGCCGGGGCCGGCCCTGACCTTCGTATCGCTGTCGGAGCGCTTCGACGCAACGCGCGGGCAGCGCCTACTTTCCGGTCGCCGTCCAGGGCGCCCCGCACCGGAGGCGGGCCGCGACGGCGAGGGTCGCGACCGCGCCGGCGACGAGCAGAGGGTGCCCTACCAGCCATGTCTGCGTGCCCTCGAACGGGTCGCCGGTGGTCAGCTTCGCGCGTTCGAGCATCCAGGACACCGAGAACACGAGCCCGATGACGGCCACCCCGACGCGGAACGCGGGGTAGACGGTCGTGCGGGACAACAGGATCAGCGACGGCATGATCAGGGCGACGACGAGCAACTGGGTCAGTTCGATGCCCAGGTTGAAGCCCAGCAGCGTGGTCACGAGCGACCCGCGGTCCAGGCCGAGGTCGCCGATGAGCGAGGCGAACGCGAGGCCGTGGACGAGCCCGAAACCCGCGGCGATGAGCACCTCGCCGCGCGCCACCAGCGGCCGTATCGCGTGGACCGCCGAGACCGCGATGGAGAAGGCGATCAGCGTCTCGACCGGCCGTGACGGGACATGGATCACTCCCGAGGCGGCCAGGGCGAGGGTGAGCGAGTGACCCAGGGCGAACGCCGACACGACGTGCACGACGCGTACGAGACTGCGGCGCGGCGAGGTGACTCCGGTGGCTCCGGCGTCTCCGGTGCGCCATCGGCCGGCGGTGGCCACCAACGGGGCGGGGATGAGCAGCATCAGCAGGAACAGCAGGTGGTCCGCGCCCTCACCGACATGCTCGATGCCGAGCCCCGCGGTGGTGACGAAGCCCTTCAGCCAGGAACCCTCGTCGGCCGGGACCCGCAGGCTCTTGGTGTCCCAGTCGAGGACGCCGAGGGTCTCGGCGTCGTCCGTCTTGAGGATGCCGCGGTCGAAGTCGTACCGGACGGTGGCGATGACCTTGTGGGTGAGGAGTTCCTCGACGATGACGTCGTAGCGCAGACGGAAGTCGGTGACCTGTCCGTCCGGCGGGCGGATGGTGAGCGGGTAGACCAGGTGCGCCGTCCCGTCGATCGTCCGTACCGACCCCGTGCCGAGCCCCACGGTCCAGGGAGCGCCGTCCGCGCCGACGGCGCTGATGTGCCGCGCCGTATAGCGCTTGAGGAAGGTCCGGTCCTCGCCGAGCACGCTGGTGCGGGTGAGGTCGCGGGCGACGGCGATCGCCAGGCGGTCGATGGGCAGCTGTACCTCGCCCTCGACCCGGTCTTCACGGATGTCGAGCAGGACGGCCGAGGTGCTCATCGGATGGGCGGCGGCCGGCGACGCGAGGCCGCCGACCAGCAGGAACGCCGAGAGCAGCAGGGCGGAGACGAGACGGCGCACGGACGTCACTCCCAGCCGTAGTCGGAGGTCTCGTCCCGGAAGATCGTGTGCTGGTGGATCTCGTCGGTCGAGGCGCCGGGCTGGTTGGAGAACTCGATCCAGGCGGAGGGCCCGTCGAGACGGACGTACGTCTGGTCGTTGTCGATGGTGGTTCCGCCGCTCCAGCCGATGTACGTCTCGTCGTACTCGGCGACGTACTTGGCCAGGAGCCGCGCCGCGGCCTTCTCGTCCAGGTCGTCGACCCAGGTGCGCAGCATCGCGGTGACCTTCGCCTGCTGCTTCTTGGTGAGGCTGCTGACGAGGACGCCCTCGGGTTCGGTCGGGAAGGGGCCGTCGTTGCCCGGGCCGAGGTAGAGGTCGTCGAAGCTGCCGTCGATCTCGGCGGCGGCCAGTTCGTCGGCGGTGAGCGACTGGACGGCGCCGATGGTGGCGGCCCGCTTGTCCGCGAGCGGGGCGTAGGCCTTGTCGTCGAGGATGAACTCCTCCGGCTCGACCGCGGTCAGGGTGGGTGACATGGTCACGTTGTTCCCGGCGTAGGTGATGTTGTACGCCGCGTGGTGACCGCCGTACTGGACGGTGAACTCCCCGGTCCTGCTGGGCTGTCCGAAGAAGGAGAGGTAGTACCACTCCGAGCCGAAGTTGGCGCCGCCGCCTCCGCCGCCTCCACCGGGGCCGCCGGGGCCGCCGGTGGCGCCATCGGTCGGGGCTCCGGAGGGAGGTGTGCGGGTGGCGGTGGGGGAGGCCGACGCGCCGTCACCGGTGTCCTCGCCGTCCGACAGTGACGCGAGGTAGTCGTCCGCCTTGCGGATCTCGACGAGCTCCTCGTAACCCTGCTTGCTGAGCGCCGCCTCCATGACCTTCATGGCCGCCGCGTCCTGCGCTTCGGTGAGGTCGCCCAGCTTCAGGCCGTTGCGCTCGACGACGGGCGTAGGGAAGTTCGACCAGCCGGTCTTCTTCGCCGCGTCGTCGAAGTCGTAGAGGGCGGCGTCCTTCTGTTCGTCGGAGAGCGTCGCGAGGAAGGCGTTGGCGGCCTTCACGACCTCGGCGGTGTTGGCGCCACCGGCTCCGGTGCGGGCCGCGGAGGCCGGGACCGCCTGTTTGGCGACCGTCGCCGAGGCGGACCCCGGGTCGAACGCGAGATAGCCGACGGTACCGAGGGCGACGCTGAGGCACGCGGCGAGCACCATGGGCCGGCGCAGAACGGGGCGGGTGTGGGAGGACATGGGACTCCTGTGGCCTGAGGGTGGTGGGGTCCTCCATCGTGGGAGAGCGGTCTCAGAGCGCGGCCGGAGCCAGTCCGGAATTGGATGAGAAGGGGCTCACAGAACGCTGTGCGAGCATGCGCGCATGCCGGAATGTGTCCTCGTCGCCGACGACGATCGTGCCGTCCGTGAAGCCGTCGAGCGGGCGCTGGAGCTGGAGGGGTACGACGTCGTCACCGCCGGCGACGGGGTGGAGGCCCTGGTCCTGGCCCGCAGGGAGTCCTTCAGCGCGCTCGTCCTCGATGTGATGATGCCGCACATCGACGGTGTGGCCGTGTGCCGTGTGCTGCGCGCCGACGGTGACCGCACCCCCGTGCTGATGCTCACCGCACGGGCCGGGATCCCCGACCGGGCGAACGGTCTGGACGCCGGCGCCGACGACTACCTGCCCAAACCCTTCGAAGTGCCCGAACTGCTCGCGCGTCTGAGGGCGCTCCTGCGTCGGGCCGTGCTGACGGCATCGCCCGCCTCGCCGGCCGAGAAGAACGAGGAGGGCGACGAGGGCGAGGAGGGCTCGCGCTCAGGTGACGTGCTGCGGATGGCGTCGCTGCGCATCTCCCCCGGTACACGACGCGCATGGTGGGGGGCGGCGGAACTCCGGCTGACCAGAACCGAGTTCGACCTGCTGGAGCTTCTGGTGCGCGACGAGGGGCTCGTCCTGGAGCATGCGGCGATCTACCGGAGCGTCTGGGGTCCCGACGCCGGTGTCGACGCGAAGAACCTCGCCGGATACATCGGCTACCTGCGGCGCAAGCTCACCGACGCGGGGGCACCCGACCTGATCCGCACGGTACGCGGCGTGGGTTACGCGGCTCGGCGGCCATGAGCCTGCGCTCGCGGTTCACGCTCGCCTTCGCCGCCGTCGGTGCCGTGGTGGCGGTGACGGTCGGTGCGCTGAGCTACCTCGCCGCCTCCGACAGCGTGTTCGCGGAGGTCGACCGGACGCTGCGGTCGACCACCGTGGCCCTGACCCGTGGCATGGAGAAACGCCAAGGGGCAGACTCCGGCCGATCCGGTCAGCCAGAACCCTCCGGCAGCCAGAGTCCTGTCGGTCAAAGCCCGGGCGGCCAGAACCCCGGCGGCCGGGATCCCAGCGGTCGGACCCCCGCCCCCTTTCCCGGACTCGACCTGCCCGCCCCGGGGGGCGAAGCTGCACCGCAGCCGGTCCTGCAGGCCGTGGGCCGGGACGGTACGCCCGTCCGCCTGAGCGGCCCGCTGACGAAGCTGCCGGTGTCCGACGCCGCGCGCGCCCTCGCCGCCTCCGGCGAGGCCGGGCAGTCGGACACCACCGAGATCGACGCGGGCGGTCACAGCTACCGCCTGCTGACGACGGCACTCGGCGAGAGCCGTGGCGCCCTGCAGGTGGCCGTCCCGGTCGACCAGACCCGCCAGGTGCTGGCCGGCATGGCGCGACAGATCGCGGCGGTCAGTCTGGCGGTCATGCTCGTCGCGGCGGCCGCGGGCCGGCTGCTCGCCGGACGCGTCACCCGACGGCTGGCCCGGCTGACCGAGGTCGCCGAGGAGGTCAGCACGGACGGCCGGGTCGCTCACGACGCCACGGAACCGGTGGGCGGACGCGACGAGGTCGGGCGGCTTTCCGCGTCCTTCAGCAGGATGCTCGGCCGCATGGTCGCCGCCCGCGAGGCCCAGGAACGGCTGGTGCACGACGCCGCCCACGAGCTGCGGACCCCGCTGACCAGCCTGCTGGCCAACGCCACCGTGCTGCATCGCGTCGCCGAGCTGTCCCCCGACTCCCGCGACCGGCTCCTCGACGACGTCCAGCACGAGACGCGCGAACTCGGTCACCTCGTCGACGAACTCGTCGAACTGGCCCTGGCGGGCGGCCGCGAGGAGACCGAGGAATCCGTGGATCTGGCCGAGGTGGCGCGGCGAGCGGCGCGGCGCCTGTACCGGCGCACCGGACGCCTGGTCCATGTCGACGCCGACGACTGCGTGGTCCGCGGCCGCCCCCAGGGCCTCGAACGCGCGGTGGGCAATCTGCTGGAGAACGCCGCCAAGTTCGACGCCGACGGCGACGAGCCCCTCGAGGTACACATCCGCCAGGGGGCGGTCACCGTCCACGACCGGGGGCCCGGCATCACCGCCGACGACACGCGGCGCGTGTTCGACCGCTTCTACCGGGCCGACAGCGCTCGCGGTCTGCCTGGCTCGGGACTCGGCCTCGCCATCGTCCACGACGTCGCGCAGGCCCATGGCGGATCCGTGTCGGCGGGTACCCGGCCCGGCGGGGGCGCCACGGTGGGCTTCACGGTGAGCCGGTCACGTCTTCTGCCGGCCTCCCGCCCACCGACGGAGGCCGCGGCGGCGGACTGACCGCACCGCGTCACCGGCGACGGGGGGCGGCCCGGCCCGCCCGCGTCCATGCGCCCGGGGAGGACACCTCAGGGGTGCGGCGCCGGGGGTGGAGTCGTCCGCGACCGCCGTCGTGACGGTCGCCGGCCGCGGGTCTTCCCCGGAGTCGGTGGAGACAGTCCAGGGCCCGGTCCCGGTCCCGCGACGGGCGTCCCGGAGCGGGCATAGTGGAAGGCGGCGATGCGGTCACTGTGCTGCGAGTTGAGCCGGTGGATGAGGAACACTCCGACGGCGATCAGCGCGAGAATCACGATCACGGTCACGAACGTCTCCACGGTCCTCACCTCACCATCGGCTGATGCGGCCGCGCGGCGGTGCCGACCGGGACACGGGGACGTGCGACCCGGTCGCCGGCCTCGTGCCCCCCTTCGGAATCCCAGACCGCTTCCACGGCCCGGTCGGACTCGGACGCCGTCCGCAGGCGCGCCGCCTCCTCGATCAGCCGGCTCGCGGTCGATGTGCCCCGTGGGTCGCTCGCGGCGGACATCAGCCAGGCGGCCGAGGCGGGATCCGTCCGCGGCGGGACCACCAGGAGGTTCCAGCGGCCCAAGCGGTAGGAGAGCAGCAGCAGTTCGTGCGGGTCCTGCTCGGACAGGAACCAGCCGACGTTCACCACGTGCCCGGCGACCGCCACCTTGCGCGGGACGACCGGCCAGTGGGTGGGATTCACCGTGACCCGGGTGATCCGCCCCCACCGCGGCTCCAGTACGGCTGCCAGCGAGGGGAGTTCCGCCGCCAGATCGCGGGACCGGGGCCACCAGGCACCGTCCAGCAGCGCCGGGGCGGAGCCGGCGGGAGCGAGCGACAGACGGGGAGAGGACGAGGAGGACCGGTCTTCGGCTTCGGGTGTCGGCGAGAGGGAAACGGTCGCAGTCATGACGCGAACCCTGCCCCGGGCCGGTGGCGACCGGCCCGGCATAGTGAATCGCCGAAAACGACACGGGCAGGAGAGCCGGTGCGCGAAATATCCTCGGTCATTCCAGGCTACTCCTCGGACAAGACGAACGGGCTTCCCCGGCCGGTCCGCAGGCCGCTCCGCCGTCCGCTCCGCCCTCCGGTCCGTCTCGCCGGGCCGCCGTCGGTCGCGCCGGGCCGTCCGCCGGTCGATGTCAGGCGTGAGCGACCGCCGCGGCCGCCATGGACAACTGCGCGGCCCGCTCGGTGGCGTCCGGGGGGACGACCAGCAGATCCCAGCGGCCTTGGCCGGGCGCGAGCAGGACGACGGTGTCCGGGGCGGATGCCGTCACCGTTCTGCGCAGTCGTACGACCTGGTTGCAGACCAGGGTCCGGCCGGGCGTCGCGGACCACTTCGACCCGCTGACGGTGACGCTGGTGATCTGGCCCCACTCGGGCGGCAGTCCGCCCAGGAGACGGGGGAGTTCGGCGAGCAGGTCGTAGGAGCGGGGCCACCAGGCGCCGTCGATGGGCCGCGGCATGGTGCCGCGGGGCGCCAGGCTCAGGCGGAGGAGGGGGTGGGAGGGAAGCGGGGGCTCCAGTGCGATGGTCATATCTGCTCCTGTCGGCTGCCGTACGGCGGTCGCATCAGTGGGGCGGTGGGCAGTGGCTGGTGGGCCAGTACTCGGGCGGACGGGTTCGGGCGGACGGGTCCGGGTCCGGCGGGCGGCGATCCAAGCCGCAGTCGGCCTGGGTCGGCCGGAGCGGGCAGACGCACGTCGTGCACGCGGTCGAGGCGTTCGAGTAGGCGGATGACGGCGGCGAGCTCTTTGGCCTCGGCGGACATGAACCCGCCGGGACCCATCGGCCTCGGCAGGCGCGAACCGGCCGGGACCCTTCGGCCTCGGCAGGCTCGGGCCCGCCGGGACCTTGGGCGTCGGCAGGCGCGGGCCCGCCAGGACCTTGTGCGTCGGTGGGCGTGGACCGCCGGGAACGGGGCCTTGCGCCTCGGTGGGCGTTTCATCCGCTATCCGCCGGACTCTTCGGCCTCGGTCGGGGGTAGCCCCTCCGGCGAGGGCGCGGTCGGGGGAAACGCTGCCCCTGCCGGAGGGGGACGGGGGTGCCGCGGGGGCGGCGGTCAGCGGGTTCTGCCGTCCATGAACGGCTGTCCGCGCGAGCCGTCGGCGTCGCGCCCCGGAGGAGAGCTGCCGGTGTCGTCACAGGCGAAGAACCAGCGGAGCGCGTCGGCGACCTGCCGGGCGACCGCCGGGTACGACGACACCCCCGGCGCGGCCGGGGCACGATCGGACCGGTGAGCGGCTTCGGCTGCCATAAGGCGGAACCTGCCTCGAGCGCGGAGCACCCGGTGTGGTCGAACCAGGAGGACGAGACCGGCCTGAACGCCGGTGTACGAAGGATCCTCGCTCCCCCAACCTACTCCCCCGCGCCCCAGGACGACGCGGGTCCATGACGACGGCCCGCTCCGGGACCTCGGACCGGGGCCTGTCGCTCCGCGACCGTTGCGGCGGCTCGGGGGTGAGCTGCTACCCGTCCTATGACGGAGCGGAGTTCGAGCTTTCCCTTGCTCTTCGTACCGGGCAACCGCGGGGGCAAGGACGTCCTGGTGCTGGGGGCGGACCTGGCCCGACAGTTGCTCATGCTCAGGGCTGGTGCCACCCGGCCGGTGCGGGGTGCGGCTGTGCGCCACCTCCGCCCCGGCCGGGACCGCACGCCTTCAGGCCGCTTGGGCGGGCAGTCGCCCCTCCTTGACGGCGGTGACGAGTGCCTCGTGGTCGCGCTCGTTCTGGTCGGCGTACTGCTCGGCGAAGGTCACCAGCGCCCGGTCGAAGCTGTCGCCGCCGCCCAGATAGGCGGCGATGGCGATCCGGTCGCCGGATCTCGCGTGGGCCCGGGCCAGCGTCGCGCCGCACAGTGCGCCGAAGGTGCGCATGCCGCGGGGCACCATGTCCTCGGCCACGGCGACCCACTTCCAGTCCCGCAACTGCCGTACGTAGAAGTCCCGTCGCCGGCCGTCGATGCCCTCGACGCGCTCCCAGCCCAGGAAGATGTCGCTGGTGGCCTGCATCAGCCGTTGTCCGGCGACCACCCGCTCGCCCTGCGTCCGGTACGCGCTCACCCCGGCGAAGGGCGCAAGGACCGACTCGTCGGCCTCCTTGGCCTGGAGGAACAGCGGATCCTCGTCGTCCCTGCCGAGCAGCAGCACGATCCAGCAGCGGGTGCCCACGCTGCCCACGCCGACGACCTTGCGGGCCATGTCGGCCACCCGGTACTGCTCCAGCAGGTACCGCCGGTCCGACTGGAGGGACTGGCCGTAGCGCTCGATCAGCCGGCGGATGCCCTTCTCCACGTCGCCACCGCGGCCTTCACCGGGCAGCAGGTCGTCGAGACGGGTGATGAGCGGGGGGTCGGGGGCGATGAGGCGCCTGCCGTCGACGACATGGGTGAGCTTGTCGAAGACCTGGAGGGTGTCGTGCGAGAGCGCCTTGGTCACGGCCTGCGCCCACCGCTCGCGGCCCCGCGCGGACAGGTCCGCCCCGAACCGGTCCCGTACCCAGTTGACGTCGAACTGGGCGTACCAGACGGCCAGGTTGCCGAGTCCGGCGAAGGACCGCATGCTCTCCCGGTACGACCGCACGGTGGCCCGTACGATCGAGGCCCGCTGTTTGGTGCTGAAGCCGTTCGCCCGGCCCGCGATGACGAGGCTCGCGGCCAGGCGCTTGACGTCCCACTCCCAGGGGCCGGGCAGCGTCTCGTCGAAGTCGTTGATGTCGAACATCAGGCGCCGTTCGGGTGAGGCGAGCAGCCGGAAGTTCAACATGTGGGCGTCACCGCACAGTTGGGTGCGCAGCCCGGTGGTCGGGGTGTTCGCGAGATCGGACGCCATGATGGCGGCGGCCCCCCGGTAGAACCGGAACGGCGACTCGGACATCCTGCTGTAGCGGATCGGTACGAGGCCGGGCAGCCGGGTCGCCGACTGCTTCTCGATGATCTTCAAGGGGTCCGGCCGCTTCGGTCCGGGCGCGAACTCGGCGTGGCTTGAGCGGGGCGTGTTCGCCCGCGCGGCCTTGCCGAGCGCGGCCCGCTCCTTCGGGGCGCGGTGCCGCACGTCGTGTCCGTCCAGTTGGTTGTCGGTCATGGCTGCGGCTCCGTGGGGTGGTCTCGCCGGACGCCCGTGACGCCGACGAAGGTCATGGCCATGGCGAGCTTGCGGGCTCCCTTCGGTCGATCACGAGCGGTCCGCGCGCCCGCGCCTCGACGGGTCCGCGCGCCCGCATCTCGACGGGTCCGCGTGCCCGCATCTCGACGGGTCCGCGTGCACGCGCCTCGACGGGTCCTCGTGGCCGCGCCTCGGCGGGCGCGCGGTCGGCGTCGGCCGGTGCGAGCGCCCGGACGCCCGCCGCAACGCCGGTGTGTCTGCTTCCAGGGCACCAGGGATCCACGCCGCAAACTTCACCCGCCTCGGGTGATCTCCCGGCCCCGGCCACGCCACAGGCTCGGAGAGGCTGCTCGGAGAGGCAGTGCCGCACATCGCGTATCACCGACGAAGTGAGGAATCCGCCATGAGCACGAGCACGGTGCACCACAGGTCGTCCGCGTCCGAGGCGACCGCCGGCGGGCTGGTGACGTTCGCCGGCGTGATGCTGTTCATCGCCGGTGTCCTCGATCTGTTCCGGGGCATCATGGCCATCGCCGACGACGACATCTACGTCTCCACCCCCAACTACGTCTTCAAGTTCGACCTGACGAGCTGGGGCTGGATCCAGCTGGTCCTCGGCGTGATCGCCATCGGCGTGAGCGTCGGCCTCTTCTCGCGTGCCACCTGGGCGCGGGTGGTCGCGGTCGGCATCGCGGGACTGCTGATCATCGCCAACTTCCTGTCGATCCCGTACTACCCCGTCTGGTCGCTCACCCTGATCGCGCTGTACGCCTTCGTGATCTGGGCCCTGTGCACGGTCCCCCGGGAACGCTGACCCCGGGGCAGCCGGGGCGGCCGGGTCGCGGCGAGTCCGGCGAGCCGCCACCCGGCTGACTCCCGGGCGGGTCGCGGACGCGTTCCAGGTGACCGTGGCGAGAATGCAACCATGCCCCCCACAGCGGATGCGCACGGGAGTTCGAAAACAGCGCGGATCGTCCTGCTGACGCTCGCGGCGGGCCAGTTCCTGATGGCGCTCGACAGCTCCGTCATGAACGTGTCGATCGCGACGGTGGCCGAGGACGTGGACTCGACCGTGACCGGCATCCAGGGCGCGATCACGGCGTACACCCTCGTGATGGCGATGCTCATGATCCCCGGCGGCAAGGTCGGCGCGCTGATCGGCCGCAAGCGGGCCTTCATGATCGGCTGCGTCATCTACGGATGCGGGTCGCTGACCACGTCGCTCGCCCCGAACCTGCCGGTGCTGATGATCGGCTGGTCGCTCCTGGAAGGGATCGGGGCGGCGCTGATCCTGCCCGCGATCGTGGCGCTCGTCGCCGGCAACTTCGCCGTGGAACGCCGCCCCGCCGCCTACGGACTCGTCGCCGCCGCCGGAGCGGTGGCCATCGCGCTGGGGCCGCTGATCGGGGGCGTGGCCACCACGTACTTCTCCTGGCGCTGGGTGTTCGCCGGGGAGGTGATCCTCGTGCTCGGCATCGTGGTGCTGGCCCGGCGGGTCGCCGACGCGGTGCCCGACCGGCGGCCGCGCATCGACCTCTTCGGCGCCCTGCTCTCCGCCCTCGGGCTCGGGACCTTCGTGTTCGGCGTCCTGCGCTCGTCCCAGTGGGGCTGGTTCCGGCCGAAACCCGACGCACCCTCCTGGCTGGGAGTCTCGCCGGTCGTCTGGCTGATGCTCGCGGGCCTGTTCCTGGTCTGGGTCTTCCTCCGCTGGGAGACCCGGCTCGTCGGACGGGGCAGGGAGCCGCTCGTACAGCCGGCCCTGCTGGGGAACAAGCAGCTCACCGGCGGCCTGACGATGTTCTTCTTCCAGTACCTCGTGCAGATGGGCGTGTTCTTCGTCGTACCGCTCTATCTGTCGGTCGCGCTCGGCCTGTCGGCGCTGAAGACCGGCGCGCGCATCCTGCCGCTCTCGCTGACCCTGCTGGCCGCCGCGATCCTGATCCCGCGGCTCCTCCCGGACGTCTCACCGCGCAGGGTCGTGCGGTCCGGGATCCTCGCGATGTGCGCGGGGGCGGTGATCCTGATGGCCGCGCTCGATGCGGACGCGGGCGCGGAGATCGTCACGATCCCGCTGCTGCTGATCGGTCTCGGCATGGGCGCGCTGGCCTCCCAGCTCGGCTCGGTCACCGTCTCCGCGGTGCCGGACGAGCAGAGCGCGGAGGTCGGGGGCGTCCAGAACTCCGTCACCAACCTCGGCGCCTCGATCGGTACGGCCCTCGCCGGGTCGATCATGATCGCCACGCTGACCACCTCGTTCCTGACCAGCGTCGAACAGAGCCCGGCGGTCCCGGACCGGGTCAAGAGCGAGGCGGCCGTACAGCTGCAGAGCGGTGTGCCCTTCCTGTCGGACGCCCAGCTCAAGACCGTCCTCGAGGACACCGACGCGACCGCGGCCGTGACCGACGCCGCGCTCGACGCGAACGCGGAGGCGCGACTCGACGGCCTGCGCGCCGCCCTCGCCATCCTCGCGCTCGCCGCCCTCCTCGCCCTGTTCTTCACCCACCGGATCCCGACGACCCAGCCGGGCTCGACCCAGCCACGATCGACCGAGTCGCGATCGACCGAGCGGTAGCGGGGAGCGTCCGTGTCCGCGCTACGGGCCTGCCTCCCGGTGTGGGGCCGGGGGGCGGTCACCGTCGTGTCCGTCGTCTCCGTCGTGTCCGTCGTCTCCGTCGAGACCCGAGGACCGTCACACGCCGCACCGTTGGCCACCGGTCCCTCCCCTCGTGCGGACCGGTGACGAACGGTGCGGGCGGAGTCGACCACGCCATGACGGCGCGGTTCGCGCGCCGAGCGCGCGGTCGCCCGCGTTACGCCCGGTTCATGCGCTTCTGCCTCCGGATCCTGCCAGCTGAGGCCCGAACCGAGGAGGACCCGATGTCCGGTCAGCCACTTAACCGCAGGTCAGCCATATAAAGTAATTTTTCCGGTCCGGATTGCAGGTGCGGGGGAAGTAAGGGGTGGAGGCCTTGAGTTCCGACTCGGGCGCACGCACAGCCTTCGCGGAACGACTCGCGCTGCTGTACAGGGAGGCCGGCAACCCTCCGCTCAAGCGCGTGTCCGAGACGGTCGCCCGACTCCAGCGGGTCGACGAGCGGGGACGGCCCGTAAGGGTGTCCACCCAGCGGATCAGCGACTGGCGACGGGCCAGGAACGTACCCGCCCAGTTCGCCGCCCTCGCCGCCGTGCTGCACGTCCTGATACCCGAGGCGCGGCGCGCGCGGCCCGCACCGGTGTCCACCGGGCTGTACGACCTCGGCCAGTGGCAGCGGCTGTGGGAGCGGGCGGTGGCCGATCCGGTCGCCGGCGATGTCCCCGTCGCCCCGGTGACGGAGGAGGCCGGCGAGCGCCCGGCGGCCGAGGCTCAGGGTGTCCCCGGTGGGGTGTGCCCCTACCGCGGGCTCGCCTCGTACCGCGAGCAGGACGCCCGTTGGTTCTTCGGCCGGGAGCGGAGCACGGACGCCCTCGTCGCCCAGCTTCGCGCGGCGGAGCGGACGGGCGGCCTGGTCATGCTGGTCGGCGCTTCCGGGGCGGGCAAGTCCTCCCTGCTCAGCGCCGGTCTCGTGCCCGCCCTCCAGAACGGTGCGGCGGCCGACCGGCACCGCGGCGGCCGGGCGGCGAAGGCCGGCGACTCCGCGCGGGTCCTGCAACTGGTGCCGGGCGCCGACCCGCTCGCCGAGCTGACCAGCCGTATCCCCGAACTCGCCCCTTTCACCACGTCGACTGCTGCTTCTGCCTCTGCGTCTGCCTCTGCTTCTGCCTCTGCGTCTGGCTCTGCCTCTGGTTCTGCGTCTTCTTCCGCGTCTGGCTCTGGCTCGACCTCAGCCACGACCACAGGCGCAGCCGCAGCCGCTACCGCTGCCGTCGGCGGGAAGCCCGGCACCCCCGGCTTCGCGCGGGCCGTACGGGAGGCCGTCACCGCCTGGGCGCGACAAGACGCTGCCGCCCCTTCCGCGCCTTCCGGCGCTTCCGCCTTCTCCGAAGCTTCGGGCCCCTCCGACGCCTCCGGCCTCCCCACTCGCCCCGTCATCATCGTCGACCAGTTCGAGGAGGCCTTCACCCTCTGTCCCGACGAGGCGGACCGGCGCCTCTTCATCCAGCTCCTGCACGACATCTGCACCCCCGCCGCCCCTGTCGCCCCCGGTACGGCCGGTACCCCGTTACCACCCCCCGCCCTCGTCGTCCTCGGTGTCCGCGCCGACTTCTACGAGGAGTGCCTCAGCCACCCCGAGCTCTCCGACGCGCTCCAGCACCGGCACATGGTGTTGGGGCCGTTGTCCACTTCGGAGCTGCGCGAGGCGGTGACCGGGCCGGCCAGGGCCGTGGGGCTGGAGCTCGAGCCCGGACTGGCGGAGCTGATCATCCGTGAGGTGACCGTCGACGGCCCGCGGGGAGCGCACGCGGGCGCGCTCCCCCTTCTCTCGCACGCCCTGCTCGCCACCTGGCAGCGCCGGAAGGCGGGACGGCTGACGCTGGCCGGCTATCGCGCGGCGGGCGGCATCCAGGGCGCGGTGGCGGCGACCGCCGAGCGGGCCTGGTCCGGGCTCGACCCGGCGGCGCGTACGGCTGCCCGGCTGCTCCTGATGCGGCTGGTCCGGCTCGGCGAAGACACCCAGGCCACCCGGCGCCGGGGCACCCGTCGGCAGCTGGCGGAGGAGTCGGCCGACCCCGGCAAGACGGAGGAGTCGCTCGAGGCTCTGGTGCGCGCCCGGCTCGTGACCCTCGACGCGGAGACCGTCGAGATCACCCACGAGGCGCTGCTGCACGCCTGGCCGCGGCTGCGCGACTGGATCGACGAGGACCGCAGCGACCATCTGCTGCGTCAGCGGCTGGAGGAGGACGGCCGGGCCTGGGACAGCTCGAACCGTGACGCGGCGCTGCTCTACCGGGGCTCCCGGCTGGAGCAGGCCCGCAGCTGGGCGAAGTCCGCCGGCGACACCTTCCTGACCCGCAGCGCGGTGGAGTTCCTGGCCGCGTCGGTCAGGCTGCGCAGGCGCATCGTGTGGATCAGCCGGGGCGCGGTGTCGGCGCTGGTGGTGCTGGCGATCCTCGCCGTCGGCGCGGCCGTGGTCGCCTGGCAGCAGCGCAACGACGCCGTGTTCGAGCAGGTGGTCGCGGAGGCCGACCGCGTCCAGTACACGGATCCGTCGCTGTCCGCGCAGCTCGACCTGGTGGCGCACGACCTGCGGCCGGGCGACGCGGGCACCAACAACCGCCTGATCTCGATCGTGAACGCGCCGCTGGCCACACCGCTCCTCGGCCATACCGGTGCCGTCTACCTCACCTCGTTCAGCCCGGACGGCAAGGTGCTGGCCACGGCCAGCTACGACCGGACCGTCCGGCTCTGGGACGTCGCCGACCGGTCCCGTCCCAAGCCGCTGGGCAAGCCCCTCACCGGCCACCGGAGCTGGGTGAGCAGCGCGGTGTTCAGCCCGGACGGCCACACCCTCGCCAGCGCGGGCGACGACGGCACCGTCCGGCTGTGGGACGTCCGGGATCCCGCCCACCCGCGCCCGCTCGGGAAGCCCCTGACCGGCCACACCGGCACGATCTACCTGCTCGCCTTCAGCCCGGACGGGCGGACCCTGGCCTCCGCGGGCGAGGACCACACCGTACGGCTGTGGGACATGACCGCACCGGGCCGGCCGACGGCGCTCGGCGCGCTGACCGGCCACACGGCCGCCGTGCGCTCCGTGGCGTTCAGCCCGGACAGCCGTACCCTCGCGGCCGGCGGCGACGACAACACGATCCGGCTGTGGAACACGGCCGATCCGCGCCGGCCGGAGCGGATCGCCAAGGTCCTGGCGGGTCACACCGACACCGTGCACTCGCTGGACTTCAGCCCCGACGGGGACACCCTCGCCAGCGGCAGCACGGACGACACGATCCGGCTGTGGGACGTGACCGACCCCGGCCGGGCGACCCAGCTCGGCCCGCCGCTCACCGGGCACACCGGGCCCGTGTGGTCGGTCGCGTTCAACCCCGCCGGGACCGTGCTGGCCGCCGGCAGCGCGGACAGCACGGCCACCCTGTGGAACGTGAGCGACCCGGCGTACCCCTCGCAGGTCGGCGAGCCGCTCGCGGGGGGCAGCGGCGAGATGTACGCCATCGGCTTCAGCCCCGACGGCCGGACCCTCGCCACCGGCAACGGCGACAGCAAGGTCCGGCTCTGGTCCGTCCCGACGGCGGACATGATCGGCCGCAGCGGCGCCTTCCGGCCGGACGGACGGGTGCTGGCCACGGCCGCCCGCGACGGCAGGGTCCGGCTGTGGAACGTGGCGGACCCCGACCGGCCCGTGACGCTGGGCGCGCCCTTCATGCCCGACGACGGCAGCGAGCGCACGCTCGCGTTCTCGCCCGACGGCCGTACGCTCGCGGTGCTGACGGCCAACCGGGCGGTGTACCTGTGGGACGTCACCGACCCGGCCCGGCCGGTCTCCGCGGGGCCGCCCGTCGAGTTGCGCACCCGGTTCCTGGGCCCCGACGCGCTGGCCTTCGCGCCGGACGGACGCACGCTGGCGACCGCCTACGACGACCGCACCATCCAGCTGTGGGACGTCGGCGACCCGGCCCACGCCACCGCGCTCGGCTCCCCGCTCACCGGGCACAAGGGGTTCGTCAACGCCCTCGTGTTCAGCCCGGACGGACGCACCCTCGCCAGCGGCAGCGCGGACCACACCGTACGGCTGTGGAACGTGACCGATCCCCGGCACACCACGCCCGTCGGCAAACCGCTCACCGGGCACGTCGGCCCGGTCAACGCGCTCGTGTACAGCCCGGACGGCCACACGCTGGCCAGCGGCAGCGACGACGACACGGTACGGCTGTGGAACGTGACCGACCCGGCGCGGGCGTCCCGGCGGGGCTCGCCCCTCACCGGCCACACCGAGGCGGTGGTCTCGCTGAGCTTCAGCCAGGACGGCGACACCCTCGCCAGCGGCGGCAACGACAACACGATCCGGCTGTGGAACGTGACCGACCCGACCGGGGCCTCCCCCATCGGGCAGTCGATGAGCCCGAACGCCAAGACCGGCAACTTCCTGTCCTTCAGCCCCAACAGCCACATGCTCGGTGTCTCCAGCGGCGCCGACACCGTACGGCTGTGGAACCTGGACGTCGACGAGGCGATCAGCCGTATCTGCGCGACCACGCGAGGCGTGCTGACGGCCGACAAGTGGCACGAGTACCTGCCCCGGCTCTCCTACGAGCCCCCGTGCGAGGACTGACCGGGAGAGTGATCCCGATCACAACGACAGAGCAGCTGAGAAGTCGGCTCCCGCCGACCCGGCAGCCTTGTTAGCCTTGGCCATAGCCCGGTCGCTGGTGCATCCCCCGTCGCCAGCGACCGGGTCTTTCCCTGCCCGGTCACGCCTTGGCGAGCTCTCCATGAGGCGCCGGTGACCGCGGTCGCAGGCCTGGTGACATGCCCACGCCCTACACCGCCCGTGCGGAAACATGTTGAGTGCCGTCGCGAGCCGACGCATCGTCATAGTCATCGCCGTGCACGCCCCTTCGGCCCGGTAACCGCCCGAGGCCTACGAGTCGCTGCGCACCCAGGAGTTACCCGCCGGCCGGGACTGGCAATGGGCGATCCAGGAGGACGGCACGACGGACGAGGTGGCGCCCCGCGTGCCCGACGACAGCCGGGTGACTTCCGTCAGGGGCGCCCGGGCGGGCCCGGAGTCGCCCGCACGATCGCGCTCGCGCACGCCGAGGGCGAGTACGTGAAGGTCCTGGACGCCGACGACCGGCTCGCGCCCGGCACCCTCGCCCGCGATCTGGCCGCCCCGGAGCGCGATCCGGGCCTCGGCTGGGCGACCTCGAGGGCCCTGGACCTCCTGCCGGACGGCTCCACGATCGGCTTCCCCGGCGATCCCGCCGAGGGGCTGATCGAGCGGGGAGCCGTGCTCGGCCACTGGAAGGCGAACGACTTCCGCGCGCCGGTGCACCCCGCGAGTCTCTTCGTACGGCGCGACCTGCTGACCGCGCTCGGCGGCCGGATGGCCCTGCCGGCCTCCGAGGACACCGGCGTCCTGGTGGCGCTCAACTCGGTCAGCCGCGGCTGGTTCTCGGCGCGGACCGGGCTGCTCCACCGGAAGTGGGACGGTCAGGTGACGGGCCGGTCCGCGCATGTCGACCCCGCCGAACGGGAGGCACGCATGGCGGCGGTGGGGGCGCGGACCCGGGCGCTGGAGTCCTTCCGCTGGGGCTACCCGCCCCGGGGCACCGCTAGAGGCTGATGGCCTGCGACGGGCAGCGCTCGGCCACCTCCCGCACCTCCGGGTCGTCGCCCGTGTCCTCGCGTCCCGGGACGACGGCTCCGAAGCCGTCGTCCGTCGCGGTGAAGACGGCGGGCAGGCGGAAGGCGCACTCGCCGGAGCCGTAACAGAGTGCGCGGTTCACGGAGACCGTCATACGACGTGTCTGCCCTGCGGCCTCCTCACTCAACCGGCCCGCCGGCCAGGGCCATCCAGTGGGCGACCCTGCGCAGCGTGGCCTCGTCCACCTGGTCGACCAGGGTCCGGACGGCCGTCACGTCGTCCGGCGCGAGATCGTAGAGGCCCGCCTTGCTCAGGCCCGCCATGAGGACCTGGTGCCGGCGGTCCTCCATGCGTTCCGCGAGCTTGGCGTGGCCGGGGCGTGCGGCGCCGTCGCCCGGCGGCGCAGGCGCGGCCTCCGGCGCGGCCGCGGCCGGGGACGGGTCGAAGCGCTGCCACTCACCGTCCTTCGGCCCCCACAGGGCGACGGCGACCTCGTCCCCCCGGGCCCGTTTGACCTGCGTCATCTCGCCGATCGCGTACAGCACCGGCGTGCGGTCGGGGGATTCGGCGCCCGGCCGCCAGGACGTCGAGGCCGGGTCGTAGAACATCGCCACCCAGCGGGGAACGCCCGGCGGCTGCGGGCTCCGGGGAGGACGGGTCGGACGATCCGGTTCGGTCTCCAAGGCGCTCGCCCCTTCCGTATCGGCAACGACGTCGGCGTCGGCATGGGTGATGGCTTCAGCACGCCAGGGCGACCATAACTGACGGACCGTCAGCTATCCAGACGGCCGGGGCGGATCGCCGGACGGGCGGGGCGGGTGCCGGGCGGGCGGGACAGGTCGAGGGCGCCGGGCAGCCGGGCAGCCGGGCGGGTGACTGCCGACCGGCACGACCACAGGGGGCCTCCAGGACAGACTCCACCCTCCGAACGGCACCGGCTGAAGGGGGCCTCGGAGGTCTAGATGCCGCCGGCGCTCTCGCGGGTGAGCGCCACTTCCCGGTGCTCGTTGCAGCGCGGAAGGGCGGTGAGGTCCACGTCCGGGTGCCTCTGGTGGGCCTGGAGAGCGGCGCTGACCAGCGTCATGAGCAGGTCGATGTCGGTCTCGCACTCCAGATGGACGGTCAGCCAGGGCGAGCCGGGCAGCAGCCGGATCGCGCTGGAGTGCCTCAGGTCCCTCTCGAACCGGTGGATCGCCTTGCCGGTGAGATGCAGGTCGACACTCCGGTCGGAGTGGAAGTGCGCGATCTCGACCCCGCCCGAGCGCAATGCCCGACCGGTGCCGCAGCTGGGCCGGACCTCCGCGAGGTCGGGCCAGGTCGCCAGTCGTGTCAAGGCACGCGAGGCCGCCGTCATGGCCCCCATCATGAGGCGCTCACCGCCCGGCCACCAGGGGTTGAGGGAGCCTTAACCGGGCTGTAGCGGTCGAACCGTCGGTGAGGGGCCTCGTCCGGCCGTGCCACGTCGAGTTTCGAGGGGCATACGCCCTCAGTTGTTCCACGACTCGTCGTAGGGATCCCGAGGGACCGGGGTCGGTGTGGCGGTGGTGACCTTGATGAAGGGGATGGGGCCGTTGTTGACCGGGTCGTGGGTGGTGCGAGGGGTGTAGGTGCCGGTGATGGTCAGCCAGGTGTCCGGCTGGAGCACCGGCGGGATGTCGCCGGTCAGGCCGACCTTGACCGGCTGGGCGTCGGCGGCGCAGCAGTTGAGGGCCATGCGGACCAGGTAGGGCGTGCCGTCGTGGTCCAGGGCCACGAAGCCGGTCAGGCGGACCTCGCGGCCGGTGAGGGTGCGGCCGTGGTCGTATACGGCCCGGCCCGCGTAGTCGACGACGCTCAGGGGCAGCGGGTCCGTGGCGGGGAGGGCCGGGTAGGCGAGGGGCTCCTGGAGGGCCGTGCCCGTGCGGGTCGCGCTGTACGAGCCCAGGGCCGGCGGGGCGACCAGGATCAGCGCCAGGAGCGGGAGGATCAGGAGCCAGGAGACCCGCGTTTCGGGGTGGGCGTGCTCGGCGTGGACGTGTTCGGCGTGGACGTGTTCGGCGTGGACGTGTTCGGCGTGGACGTGTTCAGAGGCGGCGGGGGTTTCCGCGTCCGCTGTCTGCTGTTCCTGTTCCCGCTGTTCCAGTTGCTGCTGCGCATGCTCCTGCTGCTCCTGCTTGCGCTGCGTCTTCGCCTTCGTCCTGCGGTGTTCGTACCACGCCGTCGCCAGCGCCGTGACGATCAGGATCGCGCCGGACGCCAGCAGCAGCGGGCGCAGGCCCGCCTTGACGTAGCGGAGGTAGAGGTCGGTGGTGCCGGCGTGCAGCAGGGCCGCGCCGAGGAGGAAGAGGACGGCCGCCTGGGACTGTCGGTTCACAGCAGGACCCATCCCGTCAGGACCGCCGACACGATGGCCAGCGCGAAGGTCGCCGGGGCGAAGCGCAGCGCGAAGGCCCGGCCGAAGGTGCCCGCCTGCATCGCGAACAGCTTGAGGTCGATCATCGGGCCGACCACCAGGAAGGCGAGCCGGGCCGTGAGGGAGAACTGGGTCAGGGACGCGGCGACGAACGCGTCCGCCTCCGAACAGATGGAGAGGACCACCGCGAGGACGGCCAGCGTCAGGACGGCGACCGCCGGGTTCTCCGCGGCCGTGCGCAGCCAGCTCTCCGGGGCGACCGCCTTCAGGGTGGCCGCCGCCATCGCGCCCAGGACCAGGAAGCCGCCGGCGTGCATCACGTCGTGCCGGACCGAGTCCCAGAACGCGGCCCCCTTGCTCTCCCCCTCGTGCGGCGCGTGGGCCGGCAGCCGCAACCAGTCCGTGCGGCCCAGCCGTTGCCACAGCCAGCCCATCGCGCACGCCACGAGCAGACTGGCGACGAAACGGGCCAGCACCATCTCGGGGTTGCGGGGGAAGGCCACGGCCGTCGCCGTCAGCACGATCGGGTTGATCGTCGGGGCGGAGAGCAGGAACGCGAGGGCCGCGGCCGGGGTCACGCCCCGGCGGACCAGGGCGCCGGCCACCGGGACCGACGCGCACTCGCAGCCGGGCAGCAGCGCGCCCGCGACCCCGGCGACCGGAACGGCGAGTCCGGGGCGGGACGGCAGGGCGCGGGCGAAGAAGGAGGGCGGTACGTAGACCGCGATCGCCGCCGACAGCAGCACCCCCAGCACCAGGAACGGCAGCGCCTGCACCACCACCGCCACGAACACCGTCATCCAGCTCTGCATCACCGGGGCGGACAGCGCGCGGCGGATCGGGCTCTGCAGCAGCACCATCAGGAGCAGCAGCATGGTCAGGACCAGGGGCGAGGTGAGCCGCCCGGGCTCGTCGGGCGGCGAGGACGGCGCGGGAGGTGCCTGCGGACGGTCCCGGTGGGCGTCCTCCTCGTGCGGGGCCGCTCTGGTGATGGCCACGGGTCGCGCACCTCCGGCTTCCGTGTTCTCCCTGATGCCTGTTTCTCGCATTCCCTCCCCTTTCATACGAGAGTTCCGTACGGGGTGTTCACCTCATCCGTGGAACCTCCCGTCCCGGTGAGGCAGTCTTCTCCCTCGTGGGGAGCGTTCCGAATCAGGGTCAGCCGCCGGGCACCACCGGCGCGCACATGGTGGTGTGCGGTGACGACGGTCTCGCGCACCGGCTCGCCGCCGAACTGCGGGGGGTGTACGAGGAGCAGGTCACGCTCGTCGTGCCGCCCGCCGAACGGACGGTACGGCCGCCGGTCGTGGGGCGGGCCCGGGCCGTGTCGGCGGCGCTGCTCGACCGGGTGGTGAGCGCGGCCGTCAACCGGGCGGCCGGCAACGGCACACCCGCCGCCCCGAGCGAACCCACGGGCGGACAGCGGACCCTGGAGGCCATGGAGGCCACCGAGGCGGTGCTCGCCGAGGCGGGTGTGGAGCGGGCCGCCGCGCTGGCGCTCGTGTACGACGACGACGAGACCAACATCCGCGCCGCCCTCACCGCCCGCCGGCTCAACCCCCGGCTGCGACTCGTCCTGCGGCTCTACAACCGGCGGTTGGGCCAGCACATCGAGGAACTCCTCGACCAGGCGGCCGCGTTGGCCGCCGAGAGCGCGGGCGCGACGGGGGACGCCTACGACGTCTCCCCCGGTGACGCCTCGACCACCGTGCTGTCCGACGCCGACACCGCGGCCCCCGCGCTCGCCGCGACCGCCGTCGTCGGCACCAGCAAGGTCGTCCAGACGGACGGGCTGCTGCTGCGCGCCGTGGAGCGGCCGCCGGCCGGCCCCGGGGACTCCGACCCGCCGGGCCTGCCCACGCTCGCGCTGCTCTCCGCGCTCGGCAGCGACCCGGCCTTCGCGGACGGTTCCGAGGCCAGCGGTGAGCAGGGGCCGCTGCTGTTGCCCGACGCGGCGGCCGTACGGGAGGCGGCCGCGTCCGGGAGGCGCGGGTCCGTCGTCCTGGAGCAGGTCTCCTACTCCGCCGGGCCCGCGTTGCCGGCCGGGCGGGGCGTCGGGGTGGTGGTGCCTTTCGCCTCGCTGTTCTCGCGGCGGCTGCGGTGGTCGCTGGCCGGCCTTGTCGGGTGTGTGTTCGCGCTGGCGGTGGCGTTGTGGCTGGCGACCGGCATCCATCCGCTGGGCGCGCTGTATCTGACGCTGCTGGATCTGTTCGCCATCAACGACCCGGCCGTCGGGGCCACCACCGAACGTCAGGTCCTTCAACTCCTCTCCGGACTGATGGGGTTGCTGCTGCTGCCGGTGCTGCTGGCGGCGGTGCTGGAAGCGCTCGGCACGTTCCGCGGGGCGGGGGCCCTGCGCCGGCCGCCCCGGGGTCTCGGCGGGCATGTCGTGCTGCTCGGGCTGGGGAAGATCGGCACGCGGGTGCTGATCCGGTTGCGTGAGCTGAACATCCCCGTGGTGTGCGTCGAGGCCGGGCCGGAGGCGCGCGGGCTCGCGGTGGCGCGGCGGTTACGGGTGCCGGTGGTGCTGGGGGACGTCACGCAGGAGGGGGTGCTGGAGGCCGCGAAGATCCACCGTGCGCATGCGCTGCTCGCGGTGACCAGCTCCGACACGACGAACCTGGAGGCCGCGTTGTACGCGCGGTCGCTGCGGCCCGATCTACGGGTGGTGCTGCGGCTGTACGACGACGACTTCGCGACCGCCGTCTACCGCACCCTGCGGGCCGCGCATCCGCAGGCGCTGACCCGGAGCCGGAGCGTGACGCACCTCGCGGCGCCGTCGTTCGCCGGGGCGATGATGGGGCGGCAGATCCTGGGGGCGATCCCGGTGGAGCGGCGGGTGCTGCTGTTCGCCGCGTTGCAGGTCGGGGGGCATGCGCAGTTGGAGGGCAAGACGGTCGGGGAGGCGTTTCGGGCGGGGTACTGGCGGGTGCTGGCGCTGGACACCGGGCGGGAGGGGCAGGGTGGGTCGGGGCTGGTGTGGGACCTCTCGGACGCGTATGTCCTGCGGGGCTCGGATCGGGTGGTGCTGGCTGCTACGCGGCGGGGGCTGGCGGAGTTGCTGCGGCGCAGGGGGCGAGGCGGGTCGGGGGGCTAGCCCCCCACCCACTTGGGCGCGCCCCCGCCCCTCTGGGCTGCCGCTCCCGCCCGGGGGCGCCCCGCTTCCGCCCGTCGTGGACCGGCTGCCGCCCGGAGGGTTTTCGCCCCCGCCGCCCCTACCCTTCCCGTCCTCGGGGGCTCCGCCCCCGAACCCCCGCTCCTCGAACGCCGGAGGGGCTGACAAATGAGCAGGGGCAGGGGTGGAGCCGGGGTGGAAGCCGGGCTCAGCGGGGCAGGTGGCGTTCTGCGAACTCCAGTTCCAGTCGTACCTGCTTGATGCGTTCGTCCACCACGAGCGAGCCGTGGCCCGCGTCGTAGCGGTACACCTCGTGCACCGCTGCTCTCGCCTCCAGGCGCCTGACGTAGTTGTCGATCTGGCGGATGGGGCAGCGGGGGTCGTTCACGCCGGCCGAGATGTAGACGGGGGCCCGCACCTTGTCGACGTACGTCAGCGGGGACGAGGCCTCGAAGCGCTCCGGGACCTCCTCGGGGGTGCCGCCGAGCAGCGTGCGGTCCATCGCCTTCAGGGCCTCCATCTCGTCGTGGTAGGCCGTGACGTAGTCGGCGACGGGGACGGCCGCGATGCCCACGGCCCACGCGTCGGGCTGGGCGCCGAGGCCGAGGAGGGTGAGGTAGCCGCCCCAGGAGCCGCCGGTGAGGATCAGCCTGGCGGGGTCGGAGAGGCCGGAGCTGACCGCCCATTCCCGGACCGCCTCGATGTCCTCGAGCTCGATCAGGCCCACCCGGTGCTTCAGGGCGTCCGTCCAGGCGCGGCCGTAGCCGGTGGAGCCGCGGTAGTTGACGCGGACGACCGCGTAGCCGTGGTCCACCCAGGCCGCCGGGGCCGCCGCGAAGGCGTCGCTGTCGTGCCAGGTCGGGCCGCCGTGGATGTCGAAGACGGTGGGCAGCGGGCCGGTGGCACCGGCGGGCCGCTGGACCAGCGCGTGGATGCGGCCGCCGGGTCCCTCCACCCACACGTCCTCCACCGGGACCGAGCCGGGGGACTTCATGCCGGGCGGGTCCAGGACCACTTCGCCCGTCGTCGAGCGGACCGCCGGCGGCCGGGCCGCGGACGACCACAGGTACTCCACGCTGCCGTCCGGACGGGCCGTGGCCCCGGAGACCGTGCCGGGCGGAGTCGTGATCCGCTCCAGCGCGGCGCTCGCGAGGTCGTAACGGAACAGTTCGCTGCGGGCCTCGAAGCTGTGCACGATGAGCAGGCCCGAGCCGTCCGGGTACCACTCGGCGCTGACGTCGCCCGGCAGGTCCAGGTCCAGGTCCGTCTCCAGGCCGGTCGCCACGTCCCAGACCAGAGGCTCCCAGCGGCCGCGGCGCTGGTGGCCGATCAGCAGCCGGGTGTCGCCGTCGACCGGGGCGAAACCCAGCACCTCCAGGCCCAGTTCCTCGACACCGCCCTTCGTGTCGTCCAGCTCGGCGACCTTCGAGCCGTCGGGGCGCAGGACCCGCAGCGCGGAGTGCATCGCGTCGCCGTGCTCGGTGTGCTCGACGGCGATGAGGGAGCCGTCGTGGGAGAGGTCGCCCACGCCCGCGGACTCCCGGTGGCGGTACAGCTCGAAGGGGGGCTCGCCGACCCGCGCCACATGGATCGTCGTGCCCTCCTCGTCGGTGGAGCGGCCGACCACCGCGGTACGGCCGTCGCGGCCGAGGGCCAGGCCCGCCGGGTAGGAGGCGTCCAGGCCCGGGGTGGCGGGCTCGTCGGCTCCGCCGCCGAAGGGCTGACGGCGCCAGACGCCGAACTCGTCGCCGTCCTTGTCGTCGAACCACCAGATCCACGCGCCGTCCGGGGAGAGCACGCCGTCCGTCGTGCCGTTGGCCCGGTCGGTCACCTGGCGCTGGTGGCCCGTGGCCCGGTCCCAGGCGTACAGCTCGTACGTCCCCGTCGCATTGGAAACGAACAGGGAGCGGTCCGGCGCGTCCTCCGCCCAGTCGGGCAGCGACACCCGGGGCGCCCGGAAGCGCTTCTCCCAGTCCGGCATCTCCTCGTACTGCTCGGGTGCGGCGGACCCGTTGCTCTCAGTCATGACCCCATACTGCCTGCCCGCGAGGGCAACGGGACGCCAAGGTCCCCAGGCTGTGGATAACTTCCCACCGACTTCGCACCTCGTTCCCACCAATGAGCCCCGCCCGAGCGCCACCCGAGCCCCACCCGACCCTCGCCGGCGTCCCGCCCGACCCTCACCCCGCGGGTCGGCGCCCGGCGCCCGCCCCGTACCGTGGAGGGCGTGTACCGGTTCCTGCTGACGCCCCGCTGGTGGGGGATCAACGTCTTCGTGCTGCTGGCCATCCCCTTCTGCGTGTTCATGGGGTCCTGGCAGCTGAGCCGGTTCGAGGCGCGGGTGGACGACCACCGCAGCGCGAAGGAGCAGGCCGAGTCCGCCCGTACACAGGCCGCGCGGCCGCTCGCCGAACTGCTGCCCGTGGACAAGTCCACCTCCGGCCGGCGCACCACCACCACCGGGCGCTACGGCAAGCAGTTGCTGGTGCCCGACCGGCAGCTGGACGGCAGGGACGGGTACTACGTGCTGACCCTGCTGCGCACGGACGGCGGCAAGGCACTGCCCGTGGTGCGCGGCTGGCTGCCCGGCGGCGCCGACTCCGCCAAGGCCCCGAAGCCGCCGGCCGGCCAGGTCACCGTCACCGGCACGCTCCAGGCCTCCGAGACGCCGGGCGACAACGGGGTGAGCGCCCAGGGCGGCCTGCCGGCCGGGCAGACCTCGGCGATCAGCACCGCGTCACTGGTCAATCTGGTGCCGTACGACCTCTACGACGCGTGGGTCACGCTCGACACCGCCGACTCGGGGATGACGGCGGTGCCCGCGACCGCGGCGGCCGACACGGGGCTCGACCTGAAGGCGTTCCAGAACCTGGGCTACACCGGCGAGTGGTTCGTCTTCGCCGGGTTCGTGGTGTTCATGTGGTTCCGGCTGCTGCGCCGCGAGGTGGAGTTCGCCCGGGACGCGGAGCTCGGCATCTTTCCCGAGGAGCCCGGGGAGCCCGGCGCCGGTTCGGCCGATCGCCCCGAGCGGGTTCAGGACGACGCCAGCACGCCCGTCCGGTAGATCGTCCCGGCGCACGCGTCGGACACCGTCACCACGCTCGTCGGGGAACCGCTCTCGGCCGTGTAGGACACGTTCACACTGCCGTCGACCGTGCCGTCCTCGGTGTACAGCTGGGCCGAGGTGCCGGAGGTGGTCTCGCCCGTCGTGCTCGACTGCTCGGTCGGAGTCGGGGACGGGGACGCCGAGCCGCCGCTGTCGCCGCCGCTGCTGCCGCCCGTGGTGGGGCAGGTCTCGGAGGGCACCCAGGCGAACTTGACCTCGTAGGCCGAGCCGGGCGCGAGCGCGTGCTGGGAGACGTAGAGGGAGGGGTCGGGCAGGCCGGCCGCCACGTCCCCGGCGGCGTGCTCCACGACGGTGATCTTCGAGGCGTCGGCGGCGCCCTGGGCGCCGAAGGTCACGGAGACGGCGCCGCTGACGGTGCAGGTGGCGCTGGAGGCGTTCTGGACGCGGAAGGTGCCGTAGACGGTGCCGGCCGAGTCGGGGACGTCGACGCTCGGAGTGCCGGCATCGAGCTGGTCCGCCGTACAGGCGGTCGCACTCGCCGCGGACTCGGAGGTGGGGCCGGTGCCGCTGGAGGCGGTGCCGCCCTCGGACTCCTTGCCCTGGCCGGAGTCGGTGGCGCCGCCCTTGCCCTGCTCACCGGTCTTGCCGGAGGAGTCGCCGACCTTGCCCGAGGAGCCGCCGTCGGGGTCCTTGCCCTGATCCGTGCCCCCCTGCGCCTGTGAGGCCTGGCCGGCGATGGAAGGGTTGGCATCGGAGCCGCCGGAGTTCGAGACGTGCAGCACGGCCGGGACGGCGGTGCCGAGGAAGAGAGCCGCGGCCGCCATGCCGACGGCCGCCTGCCGCTTGCGGGCCCGCCGGACGGGGACGGCCCGCCGCAGGTGGTCCAGCGAGCCGTCGCGCGGCTCCATCTCCTGGACGGCGTCGTGCAGCATCCGGCGCAGTGCCAGCTCGTCCGAGTCGAACCCGTCGGGGCTCTGTTCGTCGAGGTGGTGGTTCACGGTTGAGTTCCCAGCGTGCGATTGCTTCGGCTCTTGTGTGGACGACGAGGACGTCGGCTCGTGCCACGCGAACGGCTCGTGGCGCTCGTGACTGTCGTGACCGCCGTGTGAGCCCTGCCCTTCGGCTTCCCCGCTCACGCCGACGCCTCCATGGCTATGCGCAGGGCGGCGATACCGCGCGAGCCGTAGGCCTTGACCGAGCCGAGGGAGACGCCGAGGGTCGCGGCGACCTGGGCCTCGGTCATGTCGGCGAAGTAGCGCAGCACGAGGACCTCGCGCTGCCGGCGCTGGAGGCCTTTCATCGCCTTGATGAGCGAGTCGCGCTCCAGCTGGTCGTAGGCGCCTTCCTCCGCGCTGGCCATGTCCGGCATCGGCTTGGAGAGCAGCTTCAGGCCGAGGATGCGGCGGCGCAGGGCGGATCGGGAGAGGTTGACGACCGTCTGACGCAGGTAGGCCAGGGTCTTCTCCGGGTCGCGGACGCGTTTGCGCGCGGAGTGGACGCGGATGAAGGCCTCCTGGACGACGTCCTCGCAGGAGGCGGTGTCGTCGAGGAGGAGGGCGGCGAGACCCAGCAGCGAGCGGTAGTGCGCCCGGTAGGTCTCGGTGAGGTGGTCGACGGTGGTGCCGGCCGCCTCGGCGGTCTCGGCGGCGACGGTCGCTTCGGCGGCTTCGGCGCCGTCACGCTGGCTGGGGACGCGGGCGGGCCGCGCTGCGGGCATGGGCGCGATCACCGGCACGCCGCCGGGCGCGCCGGGCATGCGGGGTCGGAGGACGGCTCGCGGCGGCCGAAGGGCCGCGCCGCGGGGCGCCACTGGGAGTTCGAGTACCTCTGCCACGCCAGTTGGACACACTTCCCCCCGTGGGGGTTGTACGCGTTCGGCGTCACTTTTGCGTCGACCAAGGCCCCGCGCACCCGTCTCATGTGTCCCGCTCTTCCCCTATATGCCATATGAACGGGCGTCCCCACGCCCAGATCACCGCGTCCCCGAACGCTGTGATCGTTCACACGTCTGCGCACACCCCGCAGGGTGTCTGCAAAGACGCTCCCCGCCCTGCGCACGGTTGCGGAGAGCGGGGAGGAAAATCTTCGGATGCCAAAGGTGTCCGATACAAGTGGTTCGGACCATCGACCCGCTCACATTGCACTGAAGATCCTACAAACCCACCAAGCCCTGCCAGCGCTTTTACTCCCGGTAGCAAATCGCCGGACGCCGGTGCGGCCGCCTCAGGACAACTCGGCCGCCACCAGCTCCGCGATCTGCGCGGTGTTCAGCGCGGCCCCCTTGCGCAGATTGTCCCCGCACACGAACAGTTCGAGCGCCGTCGGGTCGTCGAGAGCCCGCCGGACCCGGCCCACCCAGGTCGGGTCGGTGCCGACCACGTCGGCGGGCGTGGGGAACTCCCCCGCCGCCGGATTGTCGAACAGGACGACACCGGGCGCCGTCGCGATGATCTCGCGGGCGCCGTCCACGGTGACCTCGTCCTGGAAACGGGCGTGCACGGTGAGGGAGTGCGTGGTGACCACCGGGACGCGCACACAGGTCACCGCCACCGGCAGCTTCGGCAGCCCGAGGATCTTGCGGGACTCGTCCCGCACCTTCATCTCCTCCGACGACCAGCCGTCCGCGCGCAGCGACCCCGCCCACGGGACGACGTTCAGCGCCACCGGCTCGGGAAACGGCCCGGTGTCGTCGCCGACGGCCCGCCGCAGGTCACCGGGGCCGGTCCCCAGCTCGGTGCCGGCGACCAGCGACATCTGCCGCCGCAGTGTCTCCACCCCGGCCCGCCCCGCCCCGCTCACCGCCTGGTACGAGGACACCACCAGCTCGCGCAGCCCGTACTCGGCGTGCAGCGCGCCCAGGGCGACGATCATCGACAGCGTCGTGCAGTTGGGGTTGGCGACGATCCCGCGTGGCCGGGTCCGCAGCGCGTGCGCGTTGACCTCGGGGACGACCAGCGGCACCTCCGGGTCCATCCGGAAGGCGCCCGAGTTGTCGACGACGACCACGCCCTTGGCGGCCGCGACCGGCGCCCACTGCGCCGCGACCTCGTCGGGCACGTCGAACATGGCGACGTCGACCCCGTCGAAGGCCGCCTCCGACAGGGCCACCACCTCGACCTCCTCGCCGCGCACGGCCAGCTTGCGGCCGGCCGAGCGCGGGGAGGCGACGAGGCGGATCTCACCCCAGATGTCGGCCCGCTGGGAGAGGATCCTGAGCATGACCGAGCCGACGGCTCCGGTCGCTCCCACGACCGCGAGGGTCGGCCGCACGGTACTGGCCATCAGCGGCCGGTGCCCCCGTAGACGACGGCCTCGTCGCTGTCGGAGTCGAGCCCGAAGGCGGTGTGCACGGCGCGCACAGCCTCGTTGACGTCGTCGGCGCGCGTCACGACCGAGATGCGGATCTCGGAGGTCGAGATGAGCTCGATGTTGACGCCCGCGTCGGACAGGGCCTTGAAGAAGTCGGCCGTGACGCCCGGGTTGGTCTTCATCCCGGCGCCGACCAGGGAGATCTTGCCGATCTGGTCGTCGTAGCGCAGCGAGTCGAAGCCGATGCCGGCCTTGTTCTTCTCCAGGGCGTCGATGGCCTTGCGGCCCTCGGCCTTGGGCAGCGTGAAGGAGATGTCCGTCAGGCCGGTGGAGGCCGCGGACACGTTCTGCACGATCATGTCGATGTTGATCTCGGCGTCGGCGATCGTCCGGAAGATCACGGCAGCCTCGCCCGGCTTGTCCGGCACACCCACGACCGTGACCTTGGCCTCGGAGGTGTCGTGCGCGACACCGGAGATGATGGCCTGCTCCACCGGCTTTTCCCCTTGCTGCTGTGTCTTCGGAACGAGTGGCTCACTGCTGACCCACGTGCCCTGGAGTCCGCTGAAGGACGAGCGGACATGGATCGGGATGTTGTAGCGGCGGGCGTACTCCACACAGCGGTGGAGCAGCACCTTGGAACCGGAGGCCGCGAGCTCCAGCATGTCCTCGAAGGCGATCCAGTCGATCTTCTGCGCCTTCTTCACCACGCGCGGGTCGGCGGTGAACACGCCGTCCACGTCGGTGTAGATCTCGCAGACCTCCGCGTCGAGCGCGGCGGCGAGGGCGACGGCCGTGGTGTCGGACCCGCCACGCCCCAGCGTGGTGATGTCCTTCTTGTCCTGGCTGACACCCTGGAACCCGGCGACGATGGCGATGTTGCCCTCGTCCAGCGCGGTCCGGATGCGCCCCGGCGTGACGTCGATGATCCGGGCTTTGTTGTGAACCGAGTCGGTGATGACGCCTGCCTGGCTGCCGGTGAACGACTGGGCGCTGTGACCCAGGTTTTTGATCGCCATCGCCAGCAGGGCCATGGAGATCCGCTCTCCGGCGGTCAGCAGCATGTCGAATTCCCGGCCGCTGGGCATCGGGGATACCTGCTCGGCGAGATCGATCAGCTCGTCCGTCGTGTCGCCCATCGCGGAAACGACCACGACCACCTGGTGGCCGTTCTTCTTCGCTTCCACGATCCGCTTGGCGACGCGCTTGATGCCCTCGGCATCGGCTACGGAGGAGCCTCCGTACTTCTGCACGACAAGGCCCACGTGCGCTCCTCGCTCAGTTTGTCTGTTTCCGCACATACGCCCTTGTACTGCGGGTCGGCTCAGTCTAACGAGCGCCCGAAAACCACCTCCCGAGTACCGCATGGTGAGACTCGGCGAGACTCGCGGAAGAGGCCGGAAAGGGGTCCGGACGCCCGTCGTCGGGTCTTCCCTTCCCACTGACGCCGAAGTGATAGCTGTGAATTAAGTTTCAAGCACTATCGTGCGGCTGTGCACGTACTTCTCGTGGAAGACGACGAACCGGTCGCCGAGTCGCTGCGGCGCGGGCTGAAGCGCTACGGCTTCGAGGTCGACTGGGTCACCACGGGCGCCGCCGCGCTCGCCCACTCCGACCCCTACGACGTCGTCCTGCTGGATCTGGGCCTGCCCGACACCGACGGCCTGGACGTGTGCAAGGCCCTGCGCGAGCGCGGCGACGTCCCGATCATCGTGATCAGCGCCCGCAGCGACGAGACGGACCGGGTGGTCGGCCTGGAGCTGGGCGCCGACGACTACGTGTCCAAGCCTTTCGGGGTGCGGGAGGTCATCGCGCGCATACGAGCGGTGATGCGGCGCGTGCGGCCGCGGACGGCGGAAGACGGCACGACCGGCGGCCCGGACCGCTACGGCTCCCGGCTGACCGTCGACCGCAAGGCGGCCCGCGTCCACGTGGACGGCACGGAGATCGCGCTCGCGCCGAAGGAGTACGACCTGCTGTCCTTCCTCACCGAGGAGCCGGGCGCGCTGATGTCGCGCGAGCAGATCATGGAAGCGGTCTGGGACGCGAACTGGTTCGGGCCGACGAAGACACTGGACGTGCACGTGGCGGCGCTGCGGCGGAAGTTCGCCGGGGTCGTCGCGATCGAGGCGGTGCGGGGGGTGGGCTTCCGGCTGGAGATCGTCGGCGCAACCGCTCCCGCCGGCCCGAGCGGCCCTGGCGGTCCGATCGGCCCGGTCGGCCCGGCGTCATGATCAAGCAACTCATCCGCAGCTATGTGCTGCTGGTGGCCGTCGCCATCCTGCTGTTCACCGTGCCGGTGGCCTTCACCCTCACCGCCCAGTTGCGCGGCGACACCGAGGTGTCCATCGAACGCGAGGCGACCACCATGGCGCTGCTGCTGGGCAACGGCGACACCGCCTCCTGCCAGGCGCTGGAGGAGATGGCCAGGGCGTACGCCGTGGAGACCGAGGACGAGGTACAGGCCACCAGCACCGCCCGGTGCACGCCGGCGCTGCCACGCCCCGAGCGGGACCCGGCACTGACCCGCGCCCTGGAGCGGGGCCGGCCGACCACCGACTGGGGGTCGGACCTCATCTGGGGCCGCGAGCTGGTGATCACGGTCCCCGCGAAAGACGACGGCCAGGTCGTCGGCGCCGTACGGATCGTCTACTCGACCTCGGGACTCACCCACAGGCTGTGGACGATCTGGGGCTTCCGGGCGGGCCTCGCCGTGGCGGTGCTCGGCGTGGCCGCGCTGATCGGCGCGGTCGTCGCCCGCCGCATCACCCGCCCCCTGCGCCAGCTGAACGACATGGCGAGCAAGTTCAGCGACGGCGACCTGACGGCCCGCTCCCCCGTGACGGGCCCCCAGGAGACCCGGACCCTGGCCCGCACCCTCAACCAGGCCGGCGAACGCCTCGACACACTGATCGCCTCGCAGCGCATCTTCGTGGCGGACGCCTCGCACCAGCTCAGGACCCCGCTGACGGCGCTCCGTCTCTCCCTGGACAACATCGCGGACGGTGTCGACGACGAGTTCGTGCGGGAGGACGTGGAGCAGGCCACCGCCGAGGTGGTGCGGATGAGCCGGCTGGTCAACGGCCTGCTGGTGCTGGCCCGTGCCGAGGCCAAGGTGACCGCGGCGGAACCGCTGTCCCTGACGGACATCGTGGCGGAACGCCTGTCGGTGTGGAGGCCGGCCGCCGACGAGCGCGGAGTCACCATCGCGCTCAGGGGGAGTGTTGTCGACGACCGGCCGTCTGTGCTGGCCAGCCCCGGTCATCTGGACCAGGTGCTGGACAACGTGCTCTCGAACGCCCTGGAGGTGTCACCCGACGGCGGGACGATCACCGTCCGGACCGAGGCCGGGGCCAGGGAGGTGGTCCTGTCCGTCGCGGACGAGGGACCGGGCATGTCGGACGCGGAGAAGTCACGCGCCTTCGACCGCTTCTGGCGCGGCCAGGGCCTGACCGGCCGCTCCGGTTCCGGGCTCGGCCTCTCCGTCGTCAAACAGCTGGTGACGGACGACGGCGGGACGGTGGCCCTGGCGGACGCGCCCGGGGGCGGGCTCTCGGTGAGGATCAGCCTTCGGGCATCGCGGACGAGTGGTGGTTGACGATCTTCCACACGCCGTTCCGCTTCTCCCACTCGTAGGTGTAACGGGCCTTGACGACGCTCTTCCTGCCGGTGTCGTGGTCGGTCAGCGTGAACTGGTAGAGGCCCGCGTCCAGCACCGAGTTCGCGTCCAGGACGTTGATGTGGGTCTCGATCTTCTTGCCGACCGGCTTGTTCGCCAGGAAGTGCTCGAAGTAGTCGATCAGGCCGGCGCGGTCGGTGCGCGGCGTGTTGGAGAGGGTGGGCAGCAGGACCGAGTCGTCGGCGTAGAGGTCGGCGACCTTCTCCGGGTCACCGGTCCGGAGCGCCGCGTTCCAGGTGTCGAAGAGGGCGGCGACCTGCTTCTTGGAAGGCTTCGAGGGCCTGCTGTCGCCGGCCGCACTGACTCCGACCGACACCGTGGCGGCGGTGACGACGGCAGTGGCGGTGACGAGGGCGGCGCGTATGCGGGTCTTGCGGGTCATCGCAACTCCTGTGCGGCTTGCTGCTGTTGGGATGACCCAAGACTCGCGTCCGGCCGGTTAGCGCCCGTGCAGCCCGCGTACAGGGGACGTCCAACACCCTGCCAATTCTGCGGATTCCACCCCTCCTCAGGAGGCGGTCCGCCGCCCCCGGTCCCGGACCAGGCTGAGGCCGGCCCCGAACGAGACGACGCCCATCCCGACGGCCGTCAGCACGCCCTGCGATCCGTCGACCACGAAGGGGGCGACGGCGGCGACCGCGAGGTTGAAGAGGAAGAGGAACCACAGGACGGGACGGGAGGAGAGCAGAGCCTTCATGACGGCCTTCCTTGGAGGGGGTGGGCCCCGGACAGCTTCAGGTCGATCGAGATCGATCCGGGGTTTCGCTTGCGAGATCAACGATCCCGTCCCGGACCTGCGCGAACGAGGGAGCGCACTCCCGAAGGCGTGGTGGAGGCAGGTACACCATGACGAGCGGGACGCGTGAGGCACTGCCGGCGGGGATCGTGCTGCTGGGTTCCGGTGTGCAGTGGCTGACCGGGATGGGCTTCGCCCTGGTCGCCGTCCCCGCGCCGGTGCTGCTGCTCGGACCGGCCCAGGGGGCCGTCCTGGCGAACTGCGCGGCGGGCGCGATCAGCGTCGTGGGCCTGGCGGGCGGCTGGCGCCGGGTACGCCCGGCCGCGATGGTCCCGCTGTGCGTGGCCGCCGCCTGCACGGTCCCGGCGGGGGACCTGGCTGACCCGCCGACTCCCGGATTCCGTCACGCTGTTGGTGACGGGCGGACTGGTGACGGTGGCCGTCCTGCTGGTCATGCGCGGCGCCCGCGTCCCGGCCCCGCGCGGCACCCGGGGCGCGGTCGTGGCCGGCGCGGCGGGCGGTTTCATGAACTCGGCGGCGGGCGTCGGCGGCCCGCCGATCTCCCTGTACGCCGTCAACGCGGGCTGGACGGTACGGGAGTTCGTCCCGAACGCGCGGTTCTACAGCGTCATCGTGAATGCCTTCTCGTCGCGTCGCGGCGAACGGCGTCCCGGAGCTGAGCGGGACGCAATGGGCGTAGGTGAGTGGCGCGATGGGCTCGTCGAGTGCTTCGGACGCCTGGACGTCGATCTCGACCGCGTCCGGCACACGGTCCGAGCCGCGCTCCCGCTGGTGCCCGGCCTGGTCGTGCGGTCAGACCCGTGAGGAGGGCTACTCCTGCGCCTGCCCCAGGCGCAGCGGGGCCCCGATCTCCTCCTCCATGACCCGGCCCGCCTCGAACTCGAGGGTCTCGTCGCCCAGGGTGGACTGGTCGGTGTCGAGGCCGTTCAGTTCCTCGAGGGGCTGGTCCAGGCGGATGTGGGCGAGGACCGAGTGCAGGGCGCGCAGGGTCGCCGAGGCGGTGGAGCCCCAGTTGGAGAAGTAGGAGAACTGCCACCACCACAGGGCCTCCGTGGTGCGGCCCGCGCGGTAGTGGACCATGCCGTGGCGCAGGTCGGCGATGACGTCGGCGAGGTCGTCGGAGATCCGGGCCGGGACGGGCGCCTTGCGGGGCTCGTACGGGTCGAAGACCTCCGAGTAGACGTCGACCGGCTCCAGGAGGCGGGCGAGTTTCTCGCGGAGTTCGTCGGCGTCCGGCTCGAAGCCCGGGTCGGGCTCGTAGCGCTCGTCGGGGACGATGTCCTCGTGGGCGCCGAGGCGGCCGCCGGCCAGGAGCAGCTGGGAGACCTCCAGGAGGAGGAACGGGACCGCCAGGCCCGGCTCGTCGCCCTTCGCGACCTCCGTGACGGCTACCAGGAAGCTCTCGACCTGATCCGCGATCTGGACCACGAAATCGTCCGGGTTGTGGTCGGTCGCGTGCAGCGTGGCGTCAGACATCTAGGAGTCGTCTCCCCTCGAAGGCGCGACCGAGGGTCACCTCGTCCGCGTATTCCAGGTCGCCACCCACCGGGAGGCCGCTGGCCAGGCGGGTGACCTTCAGGCCCATGGGCTTGATCATGCGGGCGAGGTACGTGGCCGTCGCCTCGCCCTCCAGGTTCGGGTCGGTGGCCAGGATCAGCTCCGTGACCGTCCCGTCGGCCAACCGCGCGAGAAGTTCTCGTATACGCAGGTCGTCGGGACCGACACCTTCGATGGGGCTGATCGCGCCGCCCAGGACGTGGTACCTGCCGCGGAACTCACGCGTGCGCTCGACCGCCACGACGTCCTTCGGCTCCTCGACGACGCAGATGACACTCGGGTCGCGGCGCGGGTCGCGGCAGATGCCGCAGAGTTCCTCCTGCGCCACGTTGCCGCAGGTCGCGCAGAAGCGGACCTTCGCCTTGACCTCCATCAGGCACTGCGCGAGCCGCCGTACGTCCGTCGGTTCCGCCTGGAGGATGTGAAAGGCGATCCGCTGCGCGCTCTTGGGACCGACGCCGGGCAGTCGCCCCAGCTCGTCGATGAGGTCCTGGACCACGCCTTCGTACAACGGACTGCCGTCCTTCCTGGGGTTCCTTGCGGTACGTACGGTAGTTGGCCGAGGCCGGTCTTAGAAAGGCGGACCGGTCCTAGAAAGGCAGTCCCGGGATGCCGCCGCCGCCACCCAGGCCCTGGGCCAGCGGGCCGAGCTTCTGCTGCTGGAGCGTCTGCGCGTTCTCGTTGGCCGCGTGGACGGCCGCGACGACCAGGTCGGCGAGGGTCTCGGTGTCGTCCGGGTCCACCGCCTTCGGGTCGATCCGCAGGGCGCGCAGCTCGCCGGAGCCGGTCACGGTGGCCCGCACCAGGCCGCCGCCCGCCTGTCCGTCGACCTCCGTGTTCGCCAGCTCCTCCTGGGCACGGGCCAGGTCCTGCTGCATCTTCTGGGCCTGCTGGAGCAGCTGCTGCATATTGGGCTGGCCACCACCGGGAATCACGATCAGCTCCTGTGTCCTACGACTGTCGGGCGTGCCTTCGGGCGGGTTTTTTCCCGCTCGGCACGAGCCTACGTGGTCTGTGCGGGTGTCGCCCCAGCACTCTTTCGAGTGAGTCAGGTGTGAGGCCTATACCTGATCAAGGCCCACTTCCGGGCGTAAAAGAGATGAAACCTTCCTCTTCGCCACCCATTGGGAGGTAGGAAAGGTCCGGCGCAGCAGCATCAGGCGTCACGGGTGTCACGCAACGTGAGCGGTCGGGATCGGTCGGGTTCCATCGGTCGGGATCAGTAGGGAGTGCCGGGTGGGTCAGCAGCCGGAGATGCAGCCCGAGGGTCCGCCTCAGGACGGGCGGAGTGAGGGCGCGGCCGGGCTGCGGCCGGGCGACCTGGCCGGGCGGACGTTTCCGCTCGGGGACTGGGGTGAGCCAGCCGAGCGGCTGGACGAGCTGTACCGGTGGGTGGAGCGCGGGGCGCTGGAGACCGCCGCCTGGTACCTCGCGGACCGGGTGTGGAAGCGGCGGGGCGCCCGGGTGCTGCGCACCGGGGCGGCGACGGGGGCGGTGTGCGCGGCCGCGCTGCCGTTGCTGGACCTCACCCGGGTGCTGGGCGGTATCGCTCCCTGGGGATATCTGGCGCTGCTGGTCGCGGTGGCGTGTGCGGCGGCGGACCGGTTCTTCGGGGTGACCTCCGGCTGGATAAGGGACGTGGCCACCGCGCAGGCCGTGCAGCGCCGGCTCCAGGTGCTCCAGTTCGACTGGGCCTCGGAAAGCGTCCGGGAGGTGCTGGGCCCGGCGGAGGGTACGGCGAGCGAGGCCGCGGAGCGGTGTCTGGCGGTGCTGCGGCGGTTCTCGGAGGACGTCTCGGAGCTGGTGCGTACGGAGACGGCGGACTGGATGGTCGAGTTTCGGACCGGGCCGGCGCCCATGGGGATCCAGGGGGCGGTCGCCTCCGGCGGGCGGGCGGACGTGGGCGGGGGGTACGGGCGGTTCCCGATGCCGCCGGGGGCGAACGCGCGGCCGAACATGCCTCGGCAGCGGCCGCCCGAGCCTCGGTGAGAGGGCGGCTTCGCCGCGTTTTTCACCCCCGCCGCCCCTTCCCTTCCCCGTCCCTGGGGGCTGTCCCCCCAGACCCCCCTTTCGGCCTGGACGGCCTCGTCCTCAAGCGCCGGACGGGCTCATCGGCACAGGCGCGCATGCCCTCCGGGGTCCAGCACGGCAGGTGGCCGTGGGTGCGGATCACGTCCTGGCCGTTGCCCCGGGTGAGGTAGGTCAGGAAGCTCGAGGCCAGGGAGTCGGCCGGGGGGCGGCCGTAGGTGTAGGCGTACTCGATCTCGCGGTACGGGTAGTCGCTCGTGCCGTGTTCGATGGCGTCCACGGAGGGCGGGTCGCCGCCCAGGTCGAGCGGGTGCAGGCCCTTCGCGCGCTCGGCCAGGTTGAGCTCGCTGTAGCCGATCGCGCCGGGGGTGGCGGCGACCGTGGACAGCACCTGGTCGGTGGAGTCGAGTTCGCAGCGGACGACGGGGCCGTCGGGTCGTCCTTGTGGACACAGTCGACGGACGAGTTCGCGATCTCGCCGCGGCCCAGCACCCGCCGCTGGAACACCTGCCGGGTCCCGGAGTTGGCGTCCCGGCTGACCGGGACCACCGGCAGGTGCGGCCCGCCGACCTCGTCCCAGTTGGTGATCTGCCCCAGGTACAGCCGCCGTACGTCCGCCGTGGAGAGGTTCTTCAGCGTGACGTCGTCGTGGACGACCAGCGCGAACACGGACACGGCGACCCGGTTCTCGCGCAGTGCGTCGAGGCCGGCGGACTTGGGGCCGTCGGAGAGGGCGACGACCGGCGGCGAGCCCTTCCTGCCCGCCGCGACGGCGGCGAGCTCACGGATCCCGGCCGTCGAGCCGTGCGGGTCCACGGTGATCGACGAACCCTCGCAGTCGCGCTCGTACTTGGCCGCGACCTCCCGGACCACCGGCGCGAACGCGGTCGAGCCGGTGACCGTGAGCGTGCCGCGTTCGCAGCCGACCGGGGGCGGGGCGTCCCGGACGACGACGATCGTCGCGAGGGTGACCACACAGACGGTGAGCAGGATGGAGATCAGCCGGGCGGCCCGGCTGAACAGCGGCGGGGTGTCGTCCGGGGTCGCGCTGCGGTTGGGGTGCACCTCGCCGTCGCGCAGCCCGCCGTAGAGCCGTATCCCCCGGCCGACGTCGCCGCCCGACAGCAGCACGAGCAGCTTGAAGTGCTCGCGGGGGTTGAGCGGGACGCGCGGGATGCGCAGGGTGTTGTCCTCGTAGCCGAAGCCCCGGTCCGCGGTGAAGTGGTCCATGAGGTGGTCGGTGTCGGTCGGCTGGGTGACCGACACCCCGCGGATGGTGCGGTCGGTGAAGACGGCGGTCAGGCCGTGGCGTTCGGGGCCCGTGTAGTCGTCACGGGCGATGCCCTGCGAGCCGTCGTTCTCGATGCGCAGCAGGACGAGCGTCGCGTCCGACATGCCGGGGGCCTCGTCGAAGAGGCCGAGCCGGCGGTTGGGGCGGCCGGATCTGACGTCGTCGCCGATCGGGTTGTCCATCTGCACCCGGTAGCCGACCCGCTTGCGGCGCGGGACCCGGCGCTCGTACCAGACCATGATCCCGGACGCGACGATACCGACGAAGGCCGTCCCCACGGCCACCACGTTCTCCGCGTTCAGCCACTCCACTGTGGGCGCCCCCGCCACTCCCGCCGACCGGCTCGTAGGGGGTCACCGTACGGCTGTCCGACGGGACATTCCGGATCGGTCGGCTGACGTTCGCGCGACGGTCACCGCCGGGTGTAGGTCAGCTTCTCCCCGGTGCCGGTGTTCACCCGGCGCAGCGTGCCGTCGGCGAGCAGGGTGACCTCGGAGGCGGTGCCCGGGCTGCACGAGGAGAGGGGTTCGCCGGTGGTGACCTTGGACGGGCCTATCCTCAACGGGCCTTCACCGCCCGGCCGTTCGGAAAGGGCGGCGCTGAACTCGCAGTGGTAGCCGTCCCCGTCGGCGACGAGGGCGAGCACCGCGTCGCCCACCTTGCCCTGGGCGAGGGTCAGCCGGCGCGTGTTCGTGCCGCTCTCGTTCTCGATCGTGGTGGTCCAGGTGCCGAGGTAGGCCGCCGGGACCACCCCGTCCGCCGAGGACGCGGAGGGGGACGCGGAAGGGGACGGCGACGAGTCCGGCGGGGGCAGCTCCGAGGCCTTCGCGGAGGAGGACGTCGAGCCGCCGGACGTGGTGGGCGCCGCGTTCGCGGCAGCGTCGTCGTCACCGTTCATGAACGCGTACACCGAGCCGCCCGCGGCGATCGCGACCACCAGGGCGACAGCGACGAGCACGGCGGTCGTCCGACCGCTGCGGCGCGGCGGCTCCTGGGGGCCTGCGGGGCCGGCCGGCCCGTACGGGTCGTGCGCGGGAGCGGCGCCGGGGCCGGCGATTCCGTCCGCGTACGGGTTGTACGGCGCCGGCCCGCCCGGCGCCGCGGACCAGGCGGCCGACGGCTGCTGCGGGTGGCCGTAGGCGGCCGGGGCCTGCTGCGGATGCTGCTGGGGGTAGCCGTACACCGGGTGGGCCGGGGCGGACCGTCCGCCGGGCGGACGGGGCTGCGCCGGGATGCCGTCGGCGCCCGCGACCAGGGTGGGGCGGCGGTCCGGCGAGGGTGCGTGGCCGCGCGGGCCGGAGTGTTCCGGGAAGGCCTCGGGGGCGCTCGCCGGGTGGTCGAGGAGGGTGGGGCGCGCCCCGGGGCCGGAGGAGGTCGGGGTCGCACCCTCCGGGTCCTCCACCTCCAGCAGTCGCACGGCGTGGCGGCCGAGCTGTGCCACGAGGGCACCGGGCAGCCAGGGGTCGCGGGAGCGGCCGTCGGAGACGGTGTCGTCGACGCCGGTGAGCTCCAGGACGCGGTCGAGGGAGGGGCGGGCGCCCGGGTCCTTGCGCAGACAGGCGCGGACCAGGTCGGCGATGCCCTCGGGGACACCCGAGAGGTCGGGTTCGTCCTCGGCGATGCGGAACATCAGGGCGTGTGGCGCACTGTCGGCGGAGCCGAAGGGGAGGCTGCCGGTCGCGGCGTAGGTGATGACCGAACCGAGGCAGAAGACGTCGCTGGCGGGCGTGACCGGGTCGCCGCGCAGCTGCTCGGGGGCCAGGAAGCCGGGCGAGCCGATCACCGCGCCGGTCTGGGTCAGCCGGCTGTCGCCGGTCACGCTCTCCAGCGCCCGCGCGACGCCGAAGTCGATGACCCGGGGCCCTTCGATGGTGACCATCACGTTCGACGGCTTGAGGTCACGGTGGACGATCCCGGCCGCGTGGATGTTGGCCAGCGCGTGCGCGAGCCCGGCGGCGAGGATGCGCACCGACCGCTCGGGCAGCGGACCGTGATCGTGGCTCACCACCTGCTGGAGGCTCGGCCCGGCGACATAGCCGGTGGCGACCCAGGGCACGGCGGCCTCGGTGTCGGCGTCGAGGACGGGCGCGGTCCAGAAGCCGCCGACCCGCTGCGCGTTGCGCACCTCCTGCCGGAACCGCGCCCGGAACTCCTCGCGCGCGGCCAGCTCACGCCGGACCAGCTTCACGGCGACCGTGCGCCCCCGGTCCGAGCGGGCGAGGTAGACCTGCCCCATGCCTCCCGCGCCCAGCCGCGCGAGCAGCCGGTAGCCGCCGATGCGCTGCGGGTCCCCCTGGCCCAGCTTCTCCATCGCAGCGCCGCCTTTCCCGCACATGTGTGATCGAGACATGTGCAACCCAGCCGAGAATAATCCGGCGGTTCGGGGAGTGGTGCGGTGCGGTGTCTACGGTTGCGTAACAGCGGACTCCAGGCCGTCCAGCACCTTGGACAGCCGTTCCAGTACATGGACGGCCTCGGCGAGCTCCGCCTGCCCGAACGCCTCCGCCAGCCGGTCGGCGAGGGCCGCGTGCCCGGGATCGATACGGGCGACCGCGGCCCGCCCGGCCTCCGTGGGCGCGAGCAGCTTGGCGCGCCGGTGGGCGGGGTTGGGCAGGTACTCGGCGAGGCCGTGCTCCACCAGCAGGTCGGCGACACGCTGGACGCTCTGCCGGGTGATACCCATGGCGCGGGCGATGCCGGACACGGGCAGCGGGTCGCCGAGCACCGCGCCGAGCACCTGCCACCGGGCGGCGGTGAGCCCGGCGGGCCCGGCCAGTTCCTCCGCCACGGTGAGGAACTGGCCGTTCAGCCGGAACACGCCGAGGGCGCTGCGGCTGAGCAGATCCTGCCGCTCCCTGCTCACCGGCCGGCCGTCGCCTTCTCCAGCACCTCGTACGCCGTCGCGTCGGAGTCGTGGAACAGCCGGTACCAGGCGTCCAGCACCTCGCCCTCGTACACGCCGAGCAGCCCGAAGATCTCCCGCGCGAAGGCGACCGGCTCGGTCGGGCCGGCGGTGATCAGGCCCGAGTCGGTGACCGCGTCCGCCTCGACGTACCGGTCGCCGCCCGCGTAGCCGGTCGCCGCCAGGTAGAAGGAGACCGCACCGGTGTGGTCCCGGTCGTCGAGCAGGCCCTCGCGGGCGAGTCCCGCGGTGGCCCCGCAGATCGCGGCGACGGGCACCCCGGCGTCGAGGAACGCGCGCGCCGTGCGGGCGAAGGGCGCGAGGTCGTCGGAGGTGTCCCAGAGGTCGGCGCCCGGCAGGATCAGCAGGGAGCTGTCCTCGGGCCGTACGGCGTCCAGCGCCAGGTCGGGCCGGATCCGCAGTCCGCCGGTGCTGACCACCGGCTCCCCGGACCCGCCGACCGTCCGGATCTCGTACCCGTTGCGCGCGAGGTACGCCGTCGCGAACCCCGTCTCCCAGTCGGCGAGCGTGTCGTACACGGCGAGATGCACCGGCTTGCGGCTCATGGCTTCTCCTCGGTGAGCGGGTCCCCGTAACGACGGGATGACAGCAGACTGTCATTTCGACAGCAGACTGTCAACCGACCGAGACTCCCCGGGCCCCTCCCACGCCCGACAACCTGTCGCGGAATCGCCCCGTCCACGGAACAGGACGCCGATACCGCTTCCGCATCGCGGACATTTACGCTCACTGGCATGACCCCTCAGTCCAGCCCCCAGGCCGGCGCCGCCGTGAAGGCCGCGGACCGCGCGCATGTCTTCCACTCCTGGTCCGCCCAGGAGCTCATCGACCCGCTCGCCGTGGCCGGCGCGGAGGGGTCGTACTTCTGGGACTACGACGGCAAGCGGTACCTCGACCTCACCAGCGGGCTCGTCTACGCCAACATCGGCTACCAGCACCCGAAGGTCGTCGCCGCGATCCAGGAGCAGGCCGCACACCTGACCACCTTCGCGCCCGCCTTCGCCGTCGAGGCCCGTTCGGAGGCGGCCCGGCTGATCGCCGAGCGGACCCCCGGCGACCTGGACAAGATCTTCTTCACCAACGGCGGGGCCGACGCGGTCGAGCACGCCGTGCGCATGGCCCGGCTGCACACCGGGCGCGCCAAGGTGCTGTCCGCCTACCGCTCGTACCACGGCGGCACCCAGCAGGCCGTGAACCTCACCGGCGACCCGCGCCGCTGGGCCTCCGACAGCGCGACGGCCGGGGTCGTCCACTTCTGGGCGCCGTACCTGTACCGCTCCCGCTTCTACGCGGAGACGGAGGAGCAGGAGACCGCGCGGGCGCTCGAACACCTGGAGACGACGATCGCCTTCGAGGGGCCCGGGACGATCGCCGCGATCATCCTGGAGACCGTCCCGGGCACCGCCGGGATCATGGTCCCGCCGCCCGGCTATCTCGCCGGGGTGCGGCAGCTCTGCGACCAGTACGGGATCGTCTTCGTCCTGGACGAGGTCATGGCCGGGTTCGGTCGCACCGGTGAGTGGTTCGCGGCCGACCTGTTCGACGTGACGCCCGACCTGATGACCTTCGCCAAGGGCGTGAACAGCGGATATGTGCCGCTCGGCGGGGTGGCCGTCTCCGGCGCGATCGCGGAGACCTTCGCCAGGCGGCCCTACCCGGGCGGTCTGACGTACTCCGGGCACCCACTGGCCTGCGCGGCCGCCGTCGCGACGATCAACGTCATGGCGGAGGAGCGCATCGTCGAGAACGCCAAGAACCTGGGCGCCTCGGTCGTCGGGCCGGGGCTGCGGGAACTGGCCGAGCGGCACGGATGCGTCGGCGAGGTGCGCGGTGTCGGCATGTTCTGGGCCCTCGAACTGGTGAAGAACCGGGAGACCCGCGAGCCGCTCGTGCCGTACAACGCGGCGGGCGAGGCCAACGCGGCCATGGCCGCGTTCAGCGCGGCCGCCAAGAAGGCCGGGGTATGGCCGTTCGTGAACATGAACCGCACCCACTTCGTGCCCCCGCTCAACGTCTCCGAGTCCGAGATCAAGGAGGGCCTCGCCGCCCTGGACACGGCACTCTCGGTGGCCGACGAGTACACGGACTAGAACCGGACGGGGGCTGGCCGGAGACCGGACGGGGCTGGCGACGGCCGCAGGGGCCGCCCCGGGCCCGGACGGGACCGCACGGGGGCCGGACGGGATCGCACCCCGGGCCGACGGGCACCGGCCGAAGGCCGCACCGGGACCGCACCGGGGCCCGCCGAGGGCCGGTCTCCGCGCTTCGGTGGGTCGGTGGTGCGGCGAGGCGGGGCGAGGTCGGTCGGGGCACCGGGCGCCCCTCAGGGGCGCGGGGATCTGCGCGACCGGCCCCCACCGGCCCGCACCCGACAAACGCGGCAATCGTCCAAGGTCTTGATTTCGTCGAACGCGTAAGGTGGCGTGCTCGTACATACCGACGAGCACGCCGTTTTTCCCGCACCTGACGATGGAGACGCCCCGACGATGCCCGGCAGCACCGGCAACGGAGCCGTGACGCGCAGCACCCTGCGACAGCAGATCGCCGACGCGTTGCGCGACGAGGTGCTGGGGGGACGACTCCAGCCGGGCCAGGAGTTCACCGTCAAGGAGATCGCCGAGCAGTACGGCGTCTCCGCGACCCCCGTCCGCGAGGCCCTCGTCGACCTCTCCGCGCAGGGCCTCCTGGAGGCCGACCAGCACCGGGGCTTCCGGGTCCACGAGTACTCCGTCGCGGACTTCCGGGGCATGATCGAGGCGCGCAGCCTGATCATCGAGGGGATGTTCCTCGCCCTGGACGAGGGCCGTCAGCGCCACCACGACTACGAGGACCCGCGGACCGCCGCCGCCATAGCGGGGGTGCGCCGCCGCGGCGAGGAGGCGCAGCGCGCCGCGGCCGCCGGTGACCTCACCGTCCTCATCGGCTACGACCTGCGCTTCTGGCGTGAGCTGAGCGCCCTGTTCGGCAACCCCTATCTCGCCGACTTCCTGCACCGGCTGCGGCTCCAGTCCTGGGTGTGCACGGTCCAGCAACTGCGCCGGCCGACCGATCTGCGCGGCCACCTGTGGTCCGGCCACACCGAACTCGTCGACGCCCTGTACGACCGCGACACCGCCACCGCCCGGGCGATGCTCGCCGCGTACAACGACGACTCCATCGCACTGATCGAGCGACTGGCGGCGGAGTGAGCAGGGCGCACGCCCCCGGCCCGCACGCCCCCGGCACGCCCCCTACCGGCACGTCCGCTCCCGGCACGTCCGCTCCCGTGCACCGCACCGCGCCCGTCGGACTCTCCATCGAACTCTCGGTCGTCATCCCCGCCTTCAACGAGGAGCGCCGGCTCGGCCCCACCCTGGACGCCGTCACCCGTTACCTCGACGCGACCGGGAGCCGCTGGAGCACCTGGGAGATCCTGGTCGCCGACGACGGTTCCACGGACGCCACCCGTGAGCTCGTCACCGTCCGCCGCGACCCCCGGGTGAAGCTCGTCGCGGGCTCCGGCAACCGGGGCAAGGGCCACGCCCTGCGCCGCGGTGTCGCCGCCGGCCGGGGCCGCCGGATACTGGTCATGGACGCCGATCTCGCCACTCCCGTCGAGGAGTTGGAGCGCCTGGAGAAGGCGCTCGCGGACGGCAACGCGGCGGCGATCGGCTCGCGGGCCGTACCCGGCGCGACCCTCGGCGACCGCCAGCACCGGATACGCGAACTCGCCGGCCGGGTGGGCAACCTGCTCATACGCAGGACGACCCTGCGCGGGACGCGCGACACCCAGTGCGGGTTCAAATTGTTCGACGGCGACAAGGCCCGTGCCGCCTTCGCCGCTTCCCGTCTCAACGGCTGGGCCATCGACGTGGAGGTGCTGCGCCACTTCCAGCGGGTCGGCTGGCCGGTCGCCGAGGTGCCCGTGCACTGGTCGCACCAGCCCGGCTCGAAGGTCCGTCCGGCGGACTACCTCCGGGTCCTGCGCGACCTGGTCCGGCTCCGGATCCCGGTGCCGAGACCCGCGGACGTCGTCGCCGTGCTGCTGTTCCTCGCGATGGCGGTGGCCCTCTACTCAGGCCGCGTCCTCGACCCGGCCCACCGCTATCTCACCGACTCCCTCCAGGACCAGAACCAGTGGGAGTGGTTCTTCGCGGTGACCGCCGACAACATCGCTCACCTGCGCAATCCCCTGTTCACCGGCCTCCAGGGCGCCCCCGACGGCGTGAACCTGATGGCCAACACCGTGATGCTGGGCCTGTCCGTCCCGCTCACGCCCGTCACGCTGCTGTTCGGGCCGGCCGTCACGCTGAGTCTGGTGATGACGCTGGGCCTGGCCGCGACGGCCGTCGCCTGGTACCGGCTGATCGTGAAACGGCTCGTCCGCCAGCGTGCGGCCGCCTTCGCCGGAGCCGCGCTGGCCACGTTCGCGCCGCCCATGGTCAGCCATGCCAACGCGCACCCGAACTTCGTCGTGCTGTTCATGATCCCGCCGATCATCGACCGCGCGCTGCGGCTCACGGCCGGTCAACGCGTCACCCGGAACGGGGTCGTCCTCGGCCTGATGGCGGCCTGCCAGTTCTTCCTCGGCGAGGAGCCGCTGCTGCTCGCCGCGATGGGCATGCTGCTGTTCGCGGTCGCCTACGCAGCCGTACGCCCCGACCTCGCGCGCGATGCCGTACGGCCCCTGCTGAACGGTCTGGCGGTCGCCGCCGCCGTCTGTCTCCCGCTTGTCGTCTATCCGCTGGCCTGGCAGTTCTCCGGCCCGCAGAGCTACACCGGCATCGACCACGGCACCGCGCCCGGCGTCGCCAACTCCGTCCGGGCGCTGCTCTCCTTCGCCGAGCGCTCCCTGATCGCGGGCGACGCCCACCGCGCCGACGCCCTCTCCCTGAACCCGACCGAGCAGAACGCCTTCTACGGCTGGCCGCTGGCGCTGCTCGCGTTCGCGATCGCGGTGGGGCTCCGGCGGCGGCCGGCGGTCAAGGCGCTGGCCGGTACGGCGGCGGCCGCGGCCGTGCTGTCGCTCGGCTCGCGCATCCCCCTCCCGCTCACCGGCACCACCGTCCCCGGCCCCTGGGCCGCGCTGGCCGGCCTGCCGCTCTTCGACTCGGTCATCGAGAGCCGGGTGGCGCTGGTCTGCGCCCCGCCGCTGGGCATGCTGCTCGCCCTGGCGGTCGACCACCTCGCCCAGGCCCGCCGGCTGGGCACGCAGTACGCCGGTCTGCTCGCCGTCTGCCTCGCCCTGCTCCCCCTCGTCCCCGCCCCGCTGAGGTCCGAGCCGCGCGCCGAGGTGCCCGCCTTCTTCACCGACGGCACCTGGAAGACGTACGTCCATGGCGACGAGACCCTGGTCCCGGTGCCGCTCGCCGAACCCGAGGACGCCGAGGCGCTGCACTGGCAGACGGCGGCCGGCCTCGGCTTCCGGATGCCCGGCGGCTACTTCAACGGACCGTACGGCGACGGCGACCGCACCGGCGTCTACGGTGTCCCGCTGCGCTTCACCGCGGGTCTGCTGCGGGACGTGCGGTACACGGGCGTCGTCCCGGTGATCGACGCCCGAGCGCGGGCCGAGACCCGCGAGGACCTCGCGTACTGGCGGGCGGGCGCGCTGGTGCTGGCCCCGCAACCGCGTGAGGACCGGCTGCGTGAGACGGTGGAGAAGCTGGTCGGCCGACCGGGTAGGCGGGTGGCCGGAGTGTGGGTATGGGATCTGCACAGGGGGAGCTGATGCGGGTCGCACCGACTAGTCTTCCCTGACCGGTCAACGTACTGAGTGAGGAGCTCTCTTTGGCCTGTGACCTGTGGCTGGTGCCACTCGTCGACGTGTTGTGCCACACCCCCGACAATCCCTTCGCCGACGAACTCGCCCAGTACAACAAGGTGCTGGCCGAGGCGGGTCTGCCGCCCGTGCCGGTGTACCAGTACATGCCGGGGCTGTCCGGCGAGGTCGCCCCGGTGGCCGGCTTCGACTACGACGCCCTGCACTTCCTGCGCCGCGCCTACCTCCTCCAGGTGTGCGGGCTGCCGGTGACGCCGGTGGACGCGCTGGGCGGCGACTACGAGCAGCTCCTGGAGATGTTCGAGGCGACGGCCCAGCAGTCGCACCTGGTCTGGCACTACGACCACGCGGGCGCCTATGTTCCGGTCGACTTCCCGCAGCCGCTGTCCAACGACGAGCTCCTCGCGGGCGGCGGACCCCTGGGTTCCGCGCAGTCCCTGCTGCGGGAACTGGAGTTCGTGGCCCCGTCGATCGGCATCGATCCGGCCAATCCGCCGTTGGCTCCGCAACCGCCGGCCGGGCCGACGGAGTTGGAGGAGCCCGCCGTTCCGGCGCCGTACGACTCCAGCCCCTTCGCGCGCGAGCGGCACGTCTGGCTCGGGCTGCACGCGGCGGCGACGCGGAGTCTGGCGCAGGGGTCGATGATCGTGTTCAGCTGAGCGGCCGTTCGGGTGGGCGGTCAGCGGCCGAGCTGCGCGAGGCCCTTCTGTACGTCCTCCCCGTTCATCACCGGGGTGTAGGAGATCTCGGCCCCGAGGTTGAGGAAGAACGGCTCGCTGAGCACGGGCATCTGCGCGCTCTCTTCCATGTCGAAGAAGAGGAAGGCGGTGCGCTTGCCGTGGTCGGTGGTGAAGTAGGCGGCCTCGGGCTTGAGCTGCGCCATGGACTCCTCGATCAGCTTGCCGAGGGTTCCGTTCCGGATGGCCTCGTTCGCCTTCTCGGTGTCCATGGACGCCTTCAGCATCATGCGCATCGCAGTCACTTCCTTCTGGTCGACACACATGTCTGTCGATCCCAGGATATTCCTGTATGCGGCATTTCTCCCATGGTGCCGGCCGGGTGACCGACGTCAGAAGACGGCCGTGCCGGCCTGCGTCAGCTTCCAGTTGGCGGCGGCGAAGCCGGCCGGGTCCAGGGTCCCCTCGGACGTGACGTAGTCGATCATCAGCTGACGGATCTCGTCGGTCGAGCTGTAGGCGATGTCGGCGGCGGCTATGTGCGGGTAGCCGCTGCCGCCGTTGGCGCGGTAGTTGTTGACGGCGACCACGAAGACCTGGTCGTCGGCGACGGCGGCGCCGTCGTAGGTGAGGTTCCTGATCCGCGCCCCGTCCGCCTGCGCGATGTCGATGTCGTACGAGACACCCGCCGCCGTGTCGTACATGTAGTCCCAGAAGCTGTTGGCGTTGGTCAGGGTCGCGGTGTCGACCGCCGTGCCCGCCGGCACCTGGTGGTAGTACTTCGCCGCGAACTCCAGGTAGTCCTTGAGCTGGGCGCCGGTGAGCTTCTTGCCGTACAGGGTGTTGTCGTAGATGTAGAGCCCGGCGATGTCGCGGATGGTGACGTCACCGGCCGGGATGTCGGCGGTGCGGCTGAACGGCGCGGCGACGGAGATCAGGGGCAGGGCGGCGTCGGCGGCCGACAGTCCGGCGGCCACCGCCTTCATCTGGACCTCGTGGATGAAGTCCATGATCGGGACGTCCTTCCAGCAGGACTCCGCCGCCGAGAGGTCCTGCGTGCAGGTGCCCACGGCCGTGTTGACGTACTTCACGACCAGGTCGTGGTCGGCCTTGAGGAGCCTGGTGATCTCCGGGTCCTCGTCGGCGGTGCGCGGGTCGAGGGTCTGGGCCTTCTTGCCGGTGACCTTCCAGCGCCCGTGGTGGAGTTCGAGCTCGAAGTCGAAGACGGTCAGCCGGTAGCCCCAGCAGTACGGCTCGGAGAGCAGGACCTCCTCGCCGGTCTCCGCGTTCTTGACAGTGTACGAGGACACCTCGACGTGGGTGTGCCCGACGAGGATCGCGTCGATGCCGGGGACCTGCTCGGCGACGAGGTTGGAGGCGTTCTCGACGTAGGGGAGCGCGTCGCCGTAGGAGGTGGATCCGTCGAGCCCGGAGTGGTCGGTCAGGAAGACGACGTCACAGCCCAGCGCCCGCAGTCTCGGCACGTACTTCTTCGCCTGCTCCACCAGCCCGGGGAAGACCATCCTGCCGCTGACGTTGTCCTTGTCCCACAGGGCGATGCCGGGGTTGGTGAGGCCCAGGATGCCGACCTTGATGTCGGGGGCGCCGGGGACGCGGATCTTCTTGACCGTGTACGGGGCGAAGGCGGGCCTGAGGGTCTTCGCGTCCAGCGCGTTCGCGCCGAGCAGCGGGAAGCGGCACTGCTGCTCGAACCTCCGCAGCACCTCGATGCCGTAGTTGAACTCGTGGTTGCCGAGGGCGGCGGCGTCGTAGCGCATGTGGTTCATGGCGACGGCCATGGGGTGCTTCGGCCCGTTCTTGCCGTCGGTCCCGGTGATCGGGTCGACGCGCGCGAAGTAGTAGGCGAGCGAGGTGCCCTGGATGATGTCGCCGGCGTCGACGAGCAGGACGTGCTCCTCGCCCTTCGCCGCCCGCTGCTGCTCGACGAGCGTGGCGATCCGGGCGACCCCGACCGAGTTGCCCTTGCTGTCCGTGTAGGCGGCGTCGGTGTAGTAGTCCCAGTCGAAGACATGACTGTGCAGGTCGGTGGTGCCCAGGATGGAGAAGGACCAGGTACGGGGCGTCTTCTCGGGCGCGTGACCGGCGTGGCCGGTGGCGGCCTCGGCGGTACCGGAGCCGACCGCACCCAGGGCGGCCACGGCCGCTCCGGTGACGGCCGACTTCTGCACGAACTCACGCCGGTTCATGGGGTTCACGGGCATACGGGGCTCCTGGAACTGGTGAGGAAGGAGGGGCAACTACCCGCGTAGATGCTTGCTTCCGCCAGTTACGGGCGTAACCGCGAACAGGCCATGGGCCGGTCAAGGATGTCCAAGACCGGCCCAAGCCGAGGTACCGCCGTCAGGTCTTTCCCGGGACTACAGGAACGAGTTGATCTCGATCGTCTCGTCCCGGCCCGGGCCCACGCCGATCGCGGAGATCGGGGCGCCGGACATGTCCTCCAGCGCCTTGACGTACGCCTGGGCGTTCTTCGGCAGGTCGGAGAAGGACTTTGCCTTGGTGATGTCCTCGGACCAGCCGGGCAGGGTCTCGTAGATCGGCTTCGCGTGGTGGAAGTCGGTCTGCGAGTACGGGAGTTCCTCGACGCGCTTGCCGTCGATCTCGTACGCCACGCAGACCGGGATCTGCTCCCAGCCGGTCAGGACGTCGAGCTTGGTCAGGAAGAAGTCCGTCAGGCCGTTCACGCGGGTCGCGTAGCGGGCGATGACCGCGTCGAACCAGCCGCAGCGGCGGTCACGACCGGTCGTCACGCCCCGCTCGCCGCCGATGCGGCGCAGCGCCTCGCCGTCCTCGTCGAACAGCTCGGTCGGGAACGGGCCCGAGCCGACGCGGGTCGTGTAGGCCTTCAGGATGCCGATGACCCGGCTGATCTTCGTCGGTCCCACGCCCGAGCCCGTGCAGGCGCCGCCCGCGGTCGGGTTCGACGAGGTGACGAAGGGGTACGTGCCGTGGTCGATGTCCAGGAGCGTGCCCTGACCGCCCTCGAAGAGGACGACCTTGTCCGCCTCGAGCGCCTGGTTGAGGAGCAGGACCGTGTCGGTGACGTACGGAGCGAGCTTCTCCGCGTAGCCGAGCAGTTCCTCGACGACCTGGTCGACCGCGATCGCGCGGCGGTTGTACAGCTTGGTCAGCAGCTGGTTCTTGCCGTCCAGCGCCGCCTCGACCTTCTGGGTGAGGATCGACTCGTCGTACAGGTCCTGGACCCGGATGCCGACCCGGTTGATCTTGTCGGCGTATGTCGGGCCGATACCCCGCCCAGTCGTGCCGATCTTGCGCTTTCCGAGGAAGCGTTCCGTCACCTTGTCGACAGTGACGTTGTACGGGGTGATGATGTGCGCGTTGCCGCTGATCAGCAGCTTCGACGTGTCGACGCCGCGCTCGTTCAGACCGCTCAGCTCGGAGAGCAGGACCGACGGGTCGACAACGACACCGTTACCGATGACCGGCGTACAGCCGGGTGACAGAATTCCCGAAGGGAGCAGGTGGAGTGCGTACTTCTGGTCGCCCACGACGACCGTGTGGCCGGCGTTGTTGCCGCCCTGGTAACGCACTACGTAATCCACCGAGCCACCGAGAAGGTCGGTGGCCTTTCCCTTGCCTTCGTCACCCCACTGAGCACCGAGCAGCACAAGTGCGGGCACGCGCGTACACCCCTTCCGGGTGGGGCATGTCCAAGGCCAGGGGCGTACGCGGTGGCTCTTTCCACCGCGTGCACCACGTGCACCGCGACCGTCGTCGGTCGCCGCTTGTCGGACCCGGATGCCCCGGAATAGACCAAGCCCCTGGCGCAATAGCGCAAGGGGCTCTTGCACAAAGATGCTACCCGAGGAAGCGAGGCAGGACCGAGGTGGCGACTTTCGCGACGTCCGATCAGCTGCTGGTGATCATCGATCCGGTCGCCCGGCGCTGGGACGGGGAGTCCGTACGCATCGCGAAAGACGTGCTCAGCGCGGGTGCGGCGAGTACGAAGGTGTGCCTCCCCGAGGACCAGGAGGAGTTCGCCCGGGTGCTGGCCCGGCGGGGCTCGCGGCGGCCGGTGGTCGTCGGCGACGACCGCGCGCTGATGCGGGCGGTGGCCCTGCTGCACCGGCAGCGGGCCCTGGCCGAAACCGTGCTGTCGATGGTGCCGGTGGGTGCGGGCCTGGGCGTCTCGCACGCCCTGGGGGTGCCCACGGGTGCGGTGGCGGCGGCCCGGGCCGTCCTGGACGGCGCCGAGCGGCGTCTGGACGTACTCGTGGACGACAGCGACGGGGTGGTGCTGGGCGCGCTGCGGATCCCGCCGGTGCCGCTCGCCGCGCAGGCGGAGCCGGCCGCGGCGGAGGCCGGGCTCGCGCAGGGCGGCGGCCACCCCTGGCTGCGGACCTACCAGTCGCTCTTCCGGACCCTGGTGCCGTCGCGGCCGTCCCGGCTCTCCGCCGCCCCGGCCACCCCCGGCCCGGCCCGGCTGCGGATCGAGGTCGACGGGGTGACCCTGGTCGACCTCGACCAGCCGGTGGAGGCGGTGTCGGTGACCCCGGGACCCTCCGGCACGGCGTTCGTGCGGGTACGGCCGCTGTCCCTGGGCGCGGTGGCGGCCCCCCTGGAGGCCCGGGGGCGGACGGTGACCGTCTCGGGCGCGGACTTCCGCTACCGGGCGGACGCGGCGGTCGCGGGGCCGGTACGCGTGCGCACCTGGACGGTGCGCGAGGGCGCGCTGGGGCTGATGCTGCCGGGGCGGTGAGTCGGCCGCCGCTCAGGGCAGTCGCTCGACCACGGCCTCGTCGCCGTACTCGTCCTTCAGCCCCACCCCCGAGGCCCCCAGCTCCCGCGCCCTCCCCAGCAGCGCGACCAGCTTCGCCGCCGCCGTTTCGTAGGCGAGGCCCAGCGGCGGGCGGATGTTGGACAGGCAGTTGCGGTCGGCGTCCGTGGTGACGCCCGGCCGGGGCCGGTGGGTCAGGTACGCGCCCAGGGAGTCCGCCGCCGACATGCCGGGGCGTTCGCCGACGAGGAGCACCACGGCCGTGGCGCCCATGGCGTGCGCGACCTCGTCGCCGAGGGCCACCCGGGCCTGTTCGGCGAGGACGACGGGCGCCACCCGGGTGCCGGCCGGCAGCAGCGCGGTCGTCGCCCGGACCATCGCCGCCGCGTGCTCGTGCACCGCCCGGCTGGAGAGCCCGTCGGCGACCACGAAGACGACGTCCCACTCGCCCGTGGGCAGATGGGCCCGGTCGACGGGGTTGAGGCGGCGGCCCAGGTCGGGGCGCTGGAGGTAGGTGAGGCGGTCGGTGGCGGCGCTGCGCACCCGGACCACCGGAGTGCCGGTCAGCCGCGCCGCCACCGCGCCCGGGTCGAACGGCGAGTGCACCGCGTCCCGGGCGGCGGCATGCGCCGCCTGGAGCTCCAGGCGGTGCCGGGTGGGCAGGGCGGAACCGGCCCGGCCAAGACCGATCCGGGCCTGGGTGCGCAGACGCAGGGACGTCCACAACTCGCCCTGACCGTCGGTGACTTGATTGTCGGCGACCTGGCTGTCGATGGCCTGACTGCCGGTGGCTTGATCGTCGGTGACCTGATCGTCGGTGACCTGGCTGATGGTGACCTGATCGTCGGTGACCTGGCTGATGGTCATGCGGCGAGTTCCCGTCCGTCGGCGCGTCCGGTGCTCCCGGTGGTGGCGATCTCCGTCAGCGGGTGGGCCGTTCCGGACAGCTCGCGGATGCCGCCGCGCGGGTCCAGCAGCCCGATCGAATCCAGCCATGCCTCGAACTCCGGTGCCGGGCGCAGCCCCAGCACCTCCCGCAGGTACAGCGCGTCGTGGTACGAGGCCGACTGGTAGTTGAGCATGATGTCGTCGCCGCCCGGGGTGCAGATCACGAAGGAGGCCCCGGCCACGCCGAGCATCGTCAGCATCGTGGCGATGTCGTCGTCATCGGCGTCGGCGTGGTTCGTGTAGCAGATGTCCAGGCCCATGGGCAGGCCGAGCAGCTTGCCGCAGAAGTGGTCCTCCAGGGCGGCGCGCAGGATCTGCCGCCCGTCGTAGAGGTACTCCGGGCCGATGAAGCCGACGACCGTGTTCACCAGCAGCGGGTCGTAGCGGCGGGCGACCGCGTACGCCCGTGCCTCGACCGTCTGCTGGTCGACCCCGTGGTGCGCGCCGGCGGAGAGGGCGCTGCCCTGCCCGGTCTCGAAGTACATGACGTTGCGGCCGACCGTCCCCCGCTCCAGGGCCAGCGCCGCCTCGTACGCCTCGTCGAGGAGGCCGAGGGTGACCCCGAAGGAGGCGTTCGCGGCCTGGGTGCCGGCGATGGACTGGAAGACGAGGTCGACGGGGGCGCCCCGCTCCATCAGGTCCACGCTGGTGGTGACGTGGCACAGCACGCAGGACTGGGTGGGGATCGCGTACCGGCCGATCACCCCGTCCAGCAGCTCCAGCAGGTCCCGTACGGCCTTCGGGCTGTCGGTGGCCGGGTTGACGCCGATCACCGCGTCGCCGGAGCCCAGCAGCAGACCGTCGAGGAGGGCGGCCGCGACACCCGCCGGGTCGTCGGTCGGGTGGTTGGGCTGGAGCCGGGTGGCCAGCCGGCCCGGCAGCCCGATGGTCGAGCGGAACGCGGTCACCACCCGTACCTTGCGGGCCACCGCCACCAGATCCGCGTTCCCCATGAGCTTGGAGACGGCGGCCGCCGTCTCCGGGGTGAGCCCGGGGGCGAGTGCGGCCAGCGTCACCGCGTCCGCGGCCTCCGACAGCAGCCACTCCCGCAGCTCCCCGACCGTCATCGACGCCACCGGCGCGAAGGCGGCCGGGTCGTGGGTGTCGAGGATGAGCCGGGTGACGTCGTCGTCCTCGTAGGGGATCAGGGGCCGGGTCAGGAAGTCGGTCAGCGGCACCTCCGCCAGCGCCCAGCGCGCCGCGACCCGCTGCCGGGCGTCCTGTGCCGCGAGACCGGCCAGGCGGTCGCCGGAGCGTTCGGGGCTCGCGGCGGCGAGCAGCCGGGCGAGCGAGTCGAAGCGGTACCGCTCGCCGCCGAGGGTGCAGGTGTAGGCGCTCATGGCGGCGACCGTACGAGGCGCGTGTTGCGACCAGATTTCTAAAGGTCTGGTTGACAAGCATTTAACCTCTCGACACCCTTGACCGACTCATTCGGGCTACAGAGTTCCGGTCCAGCACACCAGCGGACGACCAGGAGAGGGGCCACCCCGATGGCAGTGGACGAGGGCGTCGCCTCAGCGGCGGGCACAGCGGCGAAGTCAGGCGAGGAAGGCACCGTTCACCGGCTCAAGCCCAACGCCATCGGCCTGCTCGGGGTGGTCTTCATGGCCGTCGCGACGGCCGCGCCGATCACCGCGATGACCGGCAACGTGCCCTTCATGGTGTCGTCCGGCAACGGCATCGGGGCCCCGGCGAGCTACCTCGTCGCAATGGTCGTCCTGGCAATCTTTTCGGTCGGCTTCACCTCGATGGCGAAGCACATCACCTCGACGGGCGCCTTCTACGGCTTCATCTCCTACGGCCTCGGCCGCTCGGTCGGCCTCGCCTCGGGGCTGCTCGCGACCTTCGCGTACGTCGTGTTCGAGCCGGCCCTGATCGGCATCTTCTCGACCTTCGCCACCACCACGCTCCACGACCAGACGGGCCTCGACATCCCCTGGTGGGCGTTCGCGGTGCTGATGCTCGCCGTCAACGCGACGGGCACCTGGTTCGGCGTCTCCGTCGCGGAGAAACTGCTCGTCGTCCTGCTCGCCACCGAGGTGACGGTCCTCGCCGCGATGGCGATCTCGGTCGCCTTCCACGGCGGCGGCCCGGACGGCTTCAGCATCGATCCGGTCAACCCGGTCAACGCCTTCAAGGGGACCAGCGCGGGCCTCGGACTCTTCTTCGCCTTCTGGTCCTGGGTCGGCTTCGAGTCGACGGCGATGTACGGCGAGGAGTCGCGCAACCCGAAGAAGATCATCCCCAAGGCCACGATGATCTCGGTGCTGGGCGTCGGCGTCTTCTATGTGTTCGTCTCCTGGATGGCCATCACGGGCACCGGCCAGTCGGACGCCGTGCAGGTCGCCACCGACAACCCGCTGGGCCTGTTCTTCAACCCCACCGAGCGGTACGTCGGCCACTGGGCCGTCGACGTCATGCAGTGGCTGATGATCACCGGTTCGCTGGCCTGCGGCATGGCCTTCCACAACTGCGCCGCCCGCTACATGTACGCCCTGGGCCGCGAGGGCGTGCTGCCCTCCCTGAAGAACACCGTCGGCCGCACCCACGCCCGGCACGGCTCCCCGCACATCGCGGGCCTGGTCCAGACCGTCGTCTCGGCCGTCCTGATCGGCGCGTTCTGGGCGGCGGGCAAGGACCCGTACACCGGCACGTACGTGCTGCTCGCGATCCTCGGCACGATGGCGATCCTGGTGGTGCAGGCGGTGTGCTCGTTCGCCGTGCTGGTCTACTTCCGCTCCCACCACCCCGAGAGCCGGCACTGGTTCAGGACGTTCACCGCCCCGCTCGTCGGCGGCGTCGCGATGCTCGCCGTGGTCACGCTGCTGGTGTCCAACATGGCGGTCGCGGCGGGGCCGGAGTCGGGTTCACTGGTGCTGAAGGCGACGCCGTGGCTGGTCGCGCTGATCGCGGTGGCCGGCGTGGGCTACGCCCAGTACCTCAAGCGGCGGGACCCGTCCCGCTACCTGCTGCTGGGACGGACGGTGCTGGAGGAGACGAAGGAGCGCTGACCCCGGTCACCTTCCGAAGGTCTGCTCGCGGTACACCCGCCACCGCTCCATCATCTCGGCGACGTCCCGCTCGACGAACTCGAAGAACGCGAGCGTCTCGGCCAGCCGACGCCCTGCCGGGGTGTCGGCTCCGAGGCTGTCCACGCCTTCCCGCAGCGCGTCCTCCCACCGCTTGATGATCGCCTCACGGTTGGTGAGCGCCTCGAACCACTGGTCGCTGTGCACGCGGTAGCGCTCCCGCCGGGACCCCGGCTCCCGCTCGCGCGAGACCAGCCGGACCTGGGCCAGATAGCGCACGGCACCGGAGACGGCGGCGGGGCTGATGCGCAGCCGCTCCCCCAGCTCGGCCGAGGTCAGCACTCCGGTGTCGGAGGCGAGCAGCGCGGAGAAGACCCGGGCGGGCATGCGCGGCATGCCCGCCTCGACGAGCTGCGCCGCGAAGTGCTCGACGAACCGGGACACGGCCTCCGCGTCCCGGCCCTCACCGGTTGCCTCGTTCATGCCCCCACCCTAACCGAGTTTCACACTATTCCTTAACTTCACAAAGTTCTGAAAGAAGCGTACGTTCTGAAGCATGACGAAGGCCATCTCGGTGTCCGGACTGCACAAGTCCTTCGGCCGCGCTCACGCCCTGGACGGCCTCGACCTGGAGGTCGAGTCCGGTGAGGTGCACGGCTTCCTCGGCCCCAACGGCGCCGGCAAGTCCACCACCCTCCGCGTCCTGCTCGGCCTGCTGCGCGCCGACTCCGGCGCCGCGCAGGTCCTCGGCCGCGACCCGTGGACCGAGGCGGTCGAGGCACACCGCCGCATCGCGTACGTCCCGGGCGACGTGACCCTGTGGCGCAACCTCTCCGGCGGCGAGGTCATCGACCTGTACGGCAGACTGCGCGGCGGCCTGGACGCGGCCCGCCGGGCCGACCTGACCGACCGCTTCGAACTGGACCCCACCAAGAAGGGCCGTACGTACTCCAAGGGCAACCGCCAGAAGGTCGCCCTGGTGGCCGCATTCGCCTCCGACGTCGACCTGCTGATCCTGGACGAGCCGACCTCGGGCCTGGACCCCCTGATGGAGGAGGTCTTCCAGCGCTGCGTGCGGGAGGAACGGGACCGCGGCCGGACGGTCCTGCTGTCGTCCCACATCCTCAGCGAGGTCGAGGAGCTGTGCGACCGCGTCAGCATCATCCGCCAGGGCCGCACGGTGGAGACGGGCTCACTGACCGACCTGCGTCACCTGACGAGGACGAGCGTGACCGCCGAACTCGCCCACTCACCCGACGGATTGGCCCAGCTGCCGGGCGTGCACGACCTCGACGTACAGGGAAACCACGTGACGCTGCACGTCGACACCGACAAACTCGACGCGGTGCTGCGGTCGTTGGCGGACTCGGGCGTACGGTCGCTGAGGTCCACGCCACCGACGCTGGAAGAGCTGTTCCTGCGGCACTACCAGGAGACGCCGGCATGACCACGCTGGCGGGCACCGGCCCGCTCCTGCGCTTCGCGCTGCGCCGCGACCGGGTACTGATCCCCGTCTGGGTCGCCGTGAACACCCTGATGGTCCTCTCCATGCCGAACACGATCGATGGCCTCTACGGCACCCCGGCCGACCGGGCCGACCTGCTGCGGCAGCTGGAGACCAACGCCTCCCTGCGGGCCCTGGTCGGCCCGGTCTTCGACGACTCGCTCGGCGCGCTGACGGCCTGGCGGGTGGGCGTGTACGCGGGCGCGCTCGCCGCCGTGACGAGCCTGCTGATCGTCGTACGGCACACCCGTGACGAGGAGGAGAGCGGCCGTCAGGAACTCCTCGCGTCCGGCATGGTCGGCCGCCGCGCCTCCCTGACGGCGGCCCTGCTCGCGGCGGGCGTCGCCAACGCCGTACTGGCCCTGCTGGTGACGGCGGGCCTGGCCGGCCAGGGAGCGGCGGGCGCGGTCGCGTTCGGTCTCGGGCTCGCCGGGGTGGGCATGGTGTTCGCCACGGCGGCGGCGGTCCTCGCGCAGCTCACCGAGAGCGCGCGGCTGGCCCGGGGACTGACGGCGGCGGTGCTGGGCGCTGCCTTCGTGCTGCGCGCGGCGGGCGACTCGTCGAAGGGCGACGGCTCGTCCGCGCTGACCTGGCTGTCACCGCTGGGCTGGCTGGAGAACCTGCGGGCGTTCGCGGACGAACGGTGGTGGGTGCTGCCCCTGTTCGCGGCGGCGATCGTCGCGCAGGGCGCGCTGGCGTACGGGCTGGCCGGCCGCCGGGACGTGGGCATGAGCTTCCTGCCCACTCGACCGGGCCCCCCGACAGGACGTCTGGGTACGGCCTCCGCACTGGCCTGGCGGCTGCAACGGGGCGCTGTGCTGGGCTGGAGCGCCGGCTTCTTCCTCGCCGGGGTGGTGTACGGCGGACTCACCGAGGGCGCGGCCGACCTGGTCGCCGACAACGACAAGGCCCGCGAGATCTTCGAGCGGATGGGCGGCCGGTCGGACCTGACGGACGCGTTCCTCGCCTCGATGATCGGCCTGCTCGGCCTGATCGCGGCCCTGTACATCGTGTCGTCCGTCCTGCGGCTGCACGGCGAGGAGACGTCGGGCCGCGCGGAACCGGTCCTGGCGAACGCGGTGGGCCGACTGCGCTGGGCGGCCGGCCACCTCCTGACCGCCTTCGGAGGCGCCACCCTGATCATGCTCCTGGCCGGGCTGGGCTTCGCGGCGGGCTACGGCAAGGAGATCCTGCCGATCATGGGCGCCTGTCTGGTGCAGCTCCCGGCGATCTGGCTGGTCGGCGGCCTGGCCGTCCTGCTGTACGGCACGGCCCCGCGGCTGGCGCCGGCCGCGTGGGGTGTGGCGGGCGCGATCCTGCTCATCGGCTGGATCGGCCCGGCCCTGGACGCCCCGCAGACCGTCCTGGACCTGTCGCCCTACGGTCACCTGCCGAAGCTGCCGGGCGGCGGCATGGAGTGGGGGCCGGTGCTGGTGCTCTCCGGCGCCGCGGCGGCGCTGGTGGCCGCGGGGCTGGCGGCGCTGCGACGGCGGGACATGACGACCTGACGATCCGAGGCGTCGGCGGGCCGCGTGCGGCTCGGCGCACACGACCACACGAAAACCGGGAGGCGCCGCGTGGGCGCCTCCCGGTCGAAGTCGGCGGCGAGGAAAGCGAAGGAACTTGTTTCATTGGAGGAGTTGAGAAGGAAGCCCCTTCATGGCCTCGCCGTGGGCAAACGCTAGCAGTCAGCCCGGGATCAGGTCGCGCAGATTTTCGAGGGTGATGACCCGGGAGTCCGGGTGCAGCCCCTCGGGACGTTCGAGACCGATGTACGTCACGGGCCCGTCCGGGACCGGCCCGCCGTCCCACGGTTCCACATCCGTGGTGTCGCCGGACATCAGGTCGACCAGGTACGACACCGTCAGCTGCTCGCGCTCCACGAGGGCGCGCACCACCTTGGACACCGACACCTGGTTCTCCTCGACCCGGTTGGCCGACGAGATGCCCTTCAGATACAGGTGCAGCCACTTCGCGCGCCACCGGCCGTCGTCCGCGCGCCGGAACACCAGCGGCAGCGCCACCCGCCCCGTTCCGCGCAGCTCGGACTTCATCCGCACCGTGCGCGGCTCGAACGGCCGCCCCTTCTGCTCACCGTCGCGCAGCATGAAACCGAAGAACGACTCCTCGACCTCCTCGAAGCCCTCCCCGGCGAAGATGTTGACCTGCGGGACGATGAACGAGGCGCGTACCAGGTCCAGGGACAGGTCGATGAACTCCGAGGCCCCGTCGGGCGCCTCGGTGACATCGCCCGAGTGCACGCCCCCGACCGCCGTGAGAGAGGTGTAGGAGAGCCACGAGCCGGTGCTGTAGTCGGCGTGCAGGAGCAGCGCCGAGAGGTCGAAGTCGGTCCGGTCCTCGGTCTCCTTCCAGTACACGAAGAAACGCAGCCGCTCGCCGTCGACCGTGGAGACGGAACCCCGGGGCAGCACGCCGAGCCCGGCCGCGGTCGCCCTGCCGCTGAGCGGGAGAGCCACGTCGAGGACGTCCGGGTCGACGAGCAGCCGCCCCGGCGCCGGGAGCCGGCGGCGCAGCTCGGCGTCGAGCGCGGCGATCAGACGATCGCGGTCGGCGGCCGGGACGGACGGCCGGTGGTCGGGGGTCACCCACGCGCGGCCCCGGCGGTTGACGAAGATGCGGGGTTCGTCGGTCTCCCGCTCCCGGTTGTGGAAGTGCTCGCGGACCGAGAGCACGACCCGGCCCGAGACCTCGGGAGCGACCCGCACGGCGGCGGCCACCACCGCGTCCCGCTGCTCCTGGTCGGCGGCGATCCGCAGCAGGAGGTCCAGGGTGCGGAACAGCTTGCCGGGAGCGGACTCCAGCAGCCGCACCGCACCGAGGACGTCGAACTCGTCGAGCAGCTTCTCGGCACGGCTGTCGAAGGACCGCGCCTCCTTCTCGCCCCGCGCCACGGCGAACACGTCGGCGGCGTGCGGCCAGCGCGGGTACTCGTGCGGGTGGAGACGCTCACCGAGCCGCTTGAACGGCTCGCGGTACGCGTGCACATCGGCCAGCTTGGCGGGATTCGCCGCGATTACGGCGTCGAGGCCCGCGAGCAGCGCACGCCGGACCGGCCTCGGCAGCGCCCGGAACCGGGTCGGCTCCCGCAGCGTCACGTCGCCGCCCGACAGCGCGCAGGCCAGCCGCAGCACATCGACGACGGTGTCGAGGAGCAGGTCCGCGCCGACGGCGAGACGGGCCTCGTTGACGACCGTCCGGTTCTCCCGGACCGGGATCGACTCCGGCTGGGGGCCGAGCGCGCACCGCTCGGCGACGGCCTTGAGGTCCCGCAGATGCTCCTCGCCCAGCGGCGTCGTGCTGCCCGCCCATGCCAGGTACAGGTCGGTGAGCTCGTCGTCCAGGTCCCGCCCGAGGTGCAGCACGGTCACCCGGTCGCCCGCCGAGGCGATCAGCTCGTCCTGCGCCGCGAGCAGCTCCTCGTAGGTGTGCTGGTAGCGGCCGTACGTGGGGAGGCTGAGCAGGTCCAGCACCCCGTGCGCCAGCTGCGTCAGCACCTTCTCGCGCGGCTTCTCGTCGCCGAGCGCCTTCGTCACGCACCGCATCCAGAACTCTTCGGTGTCCGGCACGTGCGCCGGAAAGTCGATGAAGTACACGTTGTGCCGGACGTGGTCGCCCACCATCTCGCTCACGGTGCGCAGCGTCCGCCGGGCGGTGTGCACGACCGCGGCCTCCGACAGCCCCGACAGCCGATCCAGCAGCTCCGCCGAGAGCTTGAAACCCACGGACGCCAGCGCCGCGTCGAACTGCCGCGCGGCGGTGGCCCCTTGCCCGGCGGAGCCCCCGGTGGAGCCCTCGGTGGAGCCCTTCGGGCAGGGAAGTCGGTGGGTGTGCCGGATGACCAGCGATTCGAGACGGTGCGCCATTCGGGGATGATCGCAGAGGCGTTCGAGCGGACGCACCGGAGTTTCCGTGCGCCGCCCGGGCCAGGGGCGGCCGGCCCCGACTCGTGAGTGGCCGTGCCCGGCCGGGTGGGCCGCCCGGCCCCCCGGTCGTCCGGCCCCCCCGGTCGTCCGGGCACGACCCCGGCCGGGTGGGGAACCCGGGGCGGCCGACGTGCGTCCGTCCCGGGCATGGGACAACGTACGCAGGCCGCCGGCGGCTGCCTCGCCATGGCGCTCGGTTGGGGCGCGGGACTCACGGTGTGGTCCGTCGACGTCCGCGCCCGCCTCTGGCGCTTCGAACAGGCACCCGACTGGAGCGTCCTCTACGCGGAACTGCCGCTGGCCCTGCTGGGCGGGACGGCCGCGGGCCTGGCCCTGTGGGCAGTGTTCGCCCGCGTCGCAGGCCGTGTCAGAGGGTCACGCTGAGCCCCTCAAGACCCCGGATCACGAAGGCCGGCTTGCGCCGGGGCTCCGCCGCCAGGGCCAGGGTGGGGGCCCGTTCCAACAGGGCCGTCATCGAGGCGGCGAGCTCGATACGGGCCAGCGGGGCGCCGATGCAGTAGTGGATACCCGCGCTGAAGGAGATGTGCGGGTTGTCGGCCCGGCTGAGATCGAGCCGCTCCGGGTCGGCGAAGACGGCCGGATCGTGGTTCGCCGAACCGAAGAGCATGGCGATCTCGGCCCCCCGGGGCACGGTGGTCCCGTCGATCTCGATGTCGTCGAGCACCCACCGCTCGAAGAGCTGGAGCGGGGTGTCGTACCGCATCAGCTCCTCGACGGCCGTGGGGACGAGCGAGTGGTCGGCGCGCAGCGCGGCCAACTGCTCCGGGTTCCTGAAGAGCGCCCACCACCCGTTGACGGTGGCGTTCACCGTCGCCTCGTGCCCCGCGTTCAGCAGCAGCACGGCGGTCGAGATCATCTCCTGCTCGGTGAGCCGGTCGCCCTCGTCGTGCGCGGCGATGAGACCGGAGATGAGATCGTCGCCGGGCTCCTTGCGCCGCGCGGCGATGAGCTCCAGCAGATACTCGGAGAACTCGACGGAGGCCCGCACCGCCCGCGCCGCGGTCTCCTTCGACGGGCTGAGCTCGTACATCCCGCAGATGTCCGCCGACCACGGCCGCAGCGGCCCCCGGTCCGACTCCGGGATGCCGAGCATCTCCGCGATCACGGCGACGGGCAGCGGCTCGGCGACATCGCTCAGCAGATCGCCCCCGCCCGCCTCCACCAGCCGGTCCACCAGCTCCCCGGCCAGCCGCCGCACATACGGCTGCAGCCGCTCCACCGTGCGCGGGGTGAACGCCTTCGACACCAGCCGCCGGATCCGGGTGTGGTCGGGCGGCTCCAGGTCGAGCATCCCGTGATCGTTGAGCGTGTGGAACGGCTCCTGCTCGGCCGGGGGCGCCGTCCGCCCGAAGTCCTCGTGCGTGAACCGGTGCTGATACGTCCGCCCGAGCCGCCGCTCCCGCAGCAGCGCCGACACATCCGCGTGCCGTGGCACCAGCCACTGGTCGGTCGGCTCGTAGTAGATCACCCGCCCCCGCTCCCGAAGCTCGGCATAGGCCGGGTAGGGGTCCGACACGAACGCGGGATCCCAGGGATCGAAGGAGAGAGCGTCAACTGCTGCCATGAACGGACGCTAGCCGGTGAACGGGCTGCTGACCAGGGGGGTCTTCGCCGTGCGCCCCCCTTCGCCGCCGTCCCCGCGAGGTGCGGCCCACTCACCTTCTGTCAACGGGCGCGTGGCTGGATCACCGTCGGGCCGCCCCGGTGGGGTGTGGGGACATGGCGTGCGGCCGGTTCGGGCAGCGCGTCGACACAGGCCTCCCCGACCTCGGTCATGCCGACAAGCTGCCGAAGCAATGGCGGTCGGCGATCCGGTGTGCGTCCTAGCCCGGGGTCACCAGCCGGGCCTCGTAGGCGAAGACCGCCGCCTGGGTGCGGTCTCTCAGGCCCAGCTTGACCAGGATCCTGCTCACGTGGGTCTTGATGGTCGACTCCGCGACCACCAGCCGGCCGGCTATCTCCAGGTTGGACAGGCCCTGGGCGATGAGGACCAGCACCTCCGTCTCCCGTTCGGTGAGGTCGCCGTACGCCGCCTGCGCGGTCGCCGACAGGCGCGGGGTGTCGGACAGCTTGGAGAACTCCGTGATCAGGCGCCGGGTGACGGAGGGGGCGAGGAGCGCCTCGCCGGCCGCCACCACCCTTACGCCGTCGGCCAGTTGGCGGGCCGACGCGTCCTTCAGCAGGAAGCCCGAGGCGCCCGCGCGCAGCGCCTGGTAGACGTACTCGTCCAGGTCGAAGGTCGTCAGTACCAGGACCTTCGCCGAGCCGTCCGCCGCCACGATCTCCCGCGTCGCCTCGATGCCGTTCAGCTCCGGCATGCGGATGTCCATCAGGACCACGTCGGGCGCGAGTTCGCGGACGCGGTCGACCGCCTCCCGGCCGTTGACCGCCTCGCCCACGACCTCGATGTCCGGCATCGCGTTCAGCAGGACCGAGAAGCCCTCGCGCACCATCATCTGGTCGTCGGCGATCAGTACGCGGATCGTCATGCGGCACTCTCACTCACGGCGGGCACCGGCAGGAACACCGTCACCTCGTAGCCGCCCGTCGGGGTCGGCTCCGCCGTCATCTCGCCGTTCAGCATGCCGACTCTCTCCCGCATTCCGGTGATGCCGTGGCCGGCCCCGGGTGAGGGCTTGACCAGGGACGGGTTCGGCGGTGCGCCGTTGACTATCCGCAGCCCCAGCCCGCCCAGCACATAACCGATCTCCACGCGGGCGCCCGCCCCGGGGGCATGGCGCAGGGTGTTGCTCAGCGCCTCCTGGACTATCCGGTACGCCGACAGCTCCACGCCCTGGGGCAGCTCGCGCACCGCGCCGGTGACCGTCTTCTCCACCTCCAGGCCTGTCTCCCGCACGTTGGCGAGCAGCCCGTCCAGTTCGGCGAGCGTCGGCTGCGGGGCGTCGGGGACCTCATAGTCCTCGGCGCGGACCACGCCCAGGACCCGGCGCAGCTCCGTGAGAGCCGCCACCGCGTTCTCCCGGATGGTGGCGAACGCCTTCTCCAGTTCCTCCGGCGGGTTCTCCACCCGGTAGGGGGCGGCCTCGGCCTGGATGGCCACCACCGACATGTGGTGGGCGACCACGTCGTGCAGCTCGCGGGCGATCGTGGTGCGCTCCTCCAGCAGGGTGCGCCGGGAGCGTTCGTGCGCGGTCACCGTCTGCTGGGCCGTGACCTTCTCCTCGGCCTGCCGGCGGATGTGCCAGACGGTGACGGCGAGCAGGAGGATCGCCGAGAAGACCAGCATGGGGGCGGTGTTCGTGTAGTAGTGGCCCCCGCCGAAGATCGACTCGGCGACGAAGCCGTAGGCCGCCGTCAGCAACCACATCCATGCCGCCGTGCGCGGGCGGGTGCGTATCGCCACGACCGTCAGCACGATCAGGTGGGCGGTGAAGCTGCCCGGCAGCCAGGGCCAGTCGTTGTACGTGGTGCCGATGATCGCGACGACGGTGGCCCCCGCGAGCGACAGCCAGAACGCGCCGACCGGCCGCACCAGCGTCAGCAGCACCGGGGCCAGGGCGAGCAGGCCGATCGGGAGACCCAGGCTGCTGCCCTGGGCGTCCACCCAGGCGATCAGCATCGCCAGGGCGCCGGCCGCCCCGACCAGCGCCTGCCGGGACCAGGTCGCGTACTCCCGCCTGCGGCCCCTGAGGCGGCCCAGGACACGGCCGGCGGGCTCTTTGCGCGCCAGCGGGCGGTAGGCGAAGGCGTCGAGGAAGAGGTCCTCCCGCAGGCCGCGCAGGGCGCCCACGGCCGCCCGGAACTCCGGACTGCGCGGCCGGTAAGCCTCGTAGGAGTCGTCCGGGTCGTCCGGGCGCATGGTGTGCGTCTGCGTCGTCTCTGTCACGTTGAGAACGGTAGGCGGAGGCGGGGGTCCCGGTCGTCACCAGTGAGAGGGGTTCGTGCGGATCCCTCTCAAGTACTACGGGTCCGACGGGGAGCCACCCGGAGCCACCGGGGCACCGCCGGCCGGGGTCGCCGGGGCACCGCCGGCCGGGGTCGCCGGAAACGGCACCGCTCAGTACCCCGACGGTCGCACCAGGCCCGACTCGTACGCGAACACCGCCGCCTGGGTGCGGTCCCGCAGCCCCAGTTTCACCAGGATGCGACCCACGTGCGTCTTCACGGTCTGCTCGGCCACGAAGAGGTGGTCGGCGATCTCCGCGTTGGACAGGCCCTGCGCGATCAGGGTGAGCACCTCCGTCTCCCGCTCGGTGAGATCGCCGACCCGCTCCTTCAGCGGGGCTCTGGGCTTGCCGTCGAGACGGGAGAACTCGGCGATCAGCTTGCGGGTGATGACGGGCGCGAGCAGGGCGTCGCCGGCCGCCACCACCCGGACCGCCTCGGCCAGCCGGTCCGCGGAGGCGTCCTTCAGCAGGAAGCCGGACGCCCCGGCCCGCAGCGCGTCGTACACGTACTCGTCGAGGTCGAAGGTGGTGAGGACCAGTACCTTGATGTGCGGGTGCGCGAGGGTGATGCGGTGTGTGGCCTCGATGCCGCCGAGCTCGGGCATGCGAATGTCCATCAGGACGACGTCCGGGGCGAGTTCGTCGACCTTGGCGACGGCGTCCAGGCCGTGCACCGCCTGCCCGACCACCTCGATGCCCGGATGGGCGTTGAGCAGCACGGTGAAGCCCTGCCGGACCATCTCCTGGTCGTCGGCGATCAGTACGCGGATGGTGCCGCCGGTCGTCATGGGGTTCCTTCTCCTGTCGGGGGCGGGGCGCCCATGTCGTGCACGGCGTCCGTGCCGTCCCTGTCGTGCACGGCGTCCGTGCCGTCCCTCTCGTCCATGTCGTCCGGGAAGACGAGTTCCAGGCCCTCGGGGGTACCGGGATCGGCGTCCGAGCCGTCGCCGGGCGTCGCCGCGCCGTCCCGTGGGAGGAACGCCGACACCGCGAAACCGCCGTGCAGGGTCGGACGGGCGCTGACGTGGCCGCCCAGCATCACCGCCCGCTCGCGCATTCCGAGCAGGCCGTGCCCCGCCCCCGAGGAGGACGGTACGGGTTCACGCGGGCGGGAGTTGGTGACCTCCAGGTACAGGCCCCGGGCATGGTGGCCGACCTCCACCCGCACCTGGGAGCCCGGCGCGTGCCGCAGGGCGTTGCTGAGCGCCTCCTGCACTATCCGGTACGCCGACAACTGCACGCCCGGCGGATACACCGGCGCCTCGCCCTCGACGGCGGCGACCACGTCCAGTCCCGCGGCCCGGGTGTTCTCCATGAGGGCGTCGAGGCGGTCGAGGGTGGGCTGCGGTGTGTCCGGGGCGGCTCCGGTGCCGGCCGCGCCTAGTCCGTAGGGGTCCTCGGGGTTCTCCGAGCGCAGCACCCCGAGCACCCGGCGCAGTTCGGCGAGCGCCTCCAGGGCGTTCTTGCGGATGCCGGCGAGGTTCTCCTTCAGTTCCTCGGACGGGTTCTCCACCAGGTGCGGGGCGACCTGGGCCTGGATGGAGATCACCGACATGTGGTGGGCGACCACGTCGTGCAGTTCGCGCGCGATCCGGTTGCGCTCCTCCAGCAGCGTGCGGCGGGAGCGTTCCTCGGCGGTGATCGTCTCCTGTTCGACGAGCTGGGTACGGGCCTCGCGGCGGCCACGCAGGGCGCTGCCGAGGAGGACCACGACCGCGAACACGATCACCGCCGACGGGCCGCTCGGCGCGTAGTTGGCGGCGCCGATGAGCCCTTCAAGGACGTAAGTGACCAGCGCGGTCAGGCCCAGCGCCGCAACAGAGGCTCGGGTGGGTACGCGCAGCGACAACAGCAGCAGCACCATGGCGTGGGCGATCAGACCCGGTACGCCCCAGGGCCAGGAGGCGCCGGGCTCGGCCTGACCCGACATCAGTTGGGAACGCGCGCCCAGGGCCACGACCACGGTGACCCCCGTCGAGAGCCACCAGGCGGGAACCGGCCGCCGCAGGGCCAGCACCACCGCCGCGCCCTGTGCGGCGGCGCAGATCAGAGCGTAGTTGGCGCCCTGCCGGTATTCGTCGGTGATCTGAGCCGCGCCGGCCAGCACGATGGCGATGCCGACCAGCATCACATGCCAGTGCGGCAGGCGGCGCAGCAGCACGAACGGCGGCAACGGTGCCGGCCGGATCGTCCACAGGTCGTCCCGCAGCACCCGCAAGCCCACGGTCAGCCACTCCCCCACGCCCTTCATCCGCACCACCCTAGACACGCCGCGTCTCCCGCGGCCCCGTTGTTTTCCCCCGGTGTCCGACGCGCACCACGCGTGACCCGGCCGGCTTCCTCCGCGCGGGCCGGCTTCCGCCCCGCTCGAAGGCGTGGAACGCCGCCCAGCACACCCCCAGCGCCAGGGCGAAGACCGGCAGCCACAGCAGCCGGGCCGCCACCCACCCCAGCCCTTCGGGGACCGTGTGCAGGCCGGGCAGACGGCCCGCGAACAGGCCCGTCGCGGTGGTCGCCATCATGGCCGTCTGGTGCCAGAGGAACACCGTCATCGCCGAGAGGTTGACCAGCGCGACCGCCGCCCAGGTCAGGGGCCCGCGCATGGCCCGGCGCAGCCGGTCGCGCAGCAGCAGCGCCAGTCCGCACTGGGCGAGACCGAAGGTGACGGCGGCCAGCGTCGGCGGGTTGAGGTTGGACACCGCCGCGCCCGGCACACCCACCATCGACGCCGGATATCCGGCCCAGCCGACGAGCAGCGCCGTCGCCACCGCCCCGCCGACCAGCAGCAGCCGGCCCGCGCGGGGCCGCTCCAGCTCACCGCGGGTCCAGGCCGCGCCGACGGTGTACGGCACCAGCCAGCCCGCCACCACGTTCACCCAGCCCAGCCAGGACGGGCCGCCCAGGCCGAAGCGCACCAAATCCACATGGAGGACGACGGCCAGCGGCCACAGCGGGTTGAGCCGGACCAGCAGCGGGGTCGCGGCCGTCAGCACGGCGAAGACCAGCAGGAACCAGAGGGGAGACAGCGCCAGTTTGACCACGGTGTGCACGGTGACGAAGGACGCGCCGCCGAACAGGAGGCCGACCGCGGCGACGATCCACACGGCCGACAGGGCGGCGACCGGGACGAACAGCCGCGCCAGCCGGCTTCCGAGCCATGCGCCATAGGTCCCGCCCCGCGCGCGGGCCGAGACGAGGCTGCGGGTCGCCACATGGCCGCCCACCATGAAGAACACCGCGAGGGTCTGGAACATCCACGACACCGGGGCCAGCCAGGGCATCGGCCCCAGCGGGCTCGCGGCCCGCAGGGTTCCGCCGTCGGCGACGAGCGCCGTCACCAGCCAGTGGCCGAGGACGACACCGAGGATCGCCAGTGCCCGCAGGGCGTCCACGGCCCGGTCGCGCTGCGGCGGCGTCGCGGCGTCGATCCGGACGGCGGCCCGCCGTATCCCGAACAGCGCCCGCCCCTGTGACCCAGGCACCGGTGCCGCACCCTCTCGTGTCTCACGCACCGCTGCCGCACGCTCCCGTGTCTCACGCACCGGTGACCTCCGAGGTCTCGCCGAGGACGATCCGGGCGATGTTGGCCAGGGAGGGCGAACCCGGCCTGAAGTAGTCGCTGTGGCCGCCGGGGCCCGCCGCGAAGACATGGGCGCCGAACGACGGGGACAGGGGATCGGTGCCGAAGCCGACCGTCGTGCCGAACAGGTCGGCGCTGACGTGCGGGACGTCGGCCACCCAGTCGTCGGCGCCCCTGGCCGCCCAGATCCGCGCACGGGTGCGCAGGTCGGCCGCCGACACCGCACCCGTGCCCGGGCTGCCGAGGAGGACGAGATCCGTCACGTCCAGGTGCGGGGCGGCGCGGCCGCAGACCACCGTGCCGTACGAGTGGCACAGGAGGGTGAACCGGGAGCCCGTTGCGGTGACGGAGCGCAGTTCGCGCAGGAACTCCCGCAGGTCCGGGGCCGCTTCCTCGGCACGGTCCGGGGTGATCACGGTGGCGCTGATCGTGCCGGGGGTGGTGTAGCCGAGCCAGGCCACCACCGCCGTACGGGAGCCGGCGGCCGACTGTCCGGAGAGGCGGTGGTGCAGTGCGGCCGCTCCCGCGCGAAAGCGCCCGAAGGTGTCCAGCGAGGTGTCGGAGCCCGGTACGAGGACGGCGACACGCTCGGCGTGTGCGAGGTCCCCGAACACCTCGACCGCCCGGCCGGAACCCCGGCCGTCGAAGGAGAGCAGATTGCGGGACGGGGCGGCCAACTCCCGTTCGGCGTCGGCACGGTGGCGGTCCCCGTGGGCGGCGGCCATCCGGGACGCCAGTGCGACGTTGGCCCGGTTGGCGGCGTACGCCTGCTCCAGTGTCGCCGCCGTCGGCGGGGCGAGGGCGGCGGGGGCCGGGGCAGGGATCCGCGGCCGGGCCGCCGCCGCGGTGAGGGGGACGACCACGGCGGCGGTGACGAGGACGGCCGACAGGGCGCGGAACCAGTACCGCACCCCACGCGTTTCCCTCGCACGGCGCCACCGCCCGCGAAAACGAAGCTCCGCCATCCCGCCCCTCCCCCGCCACAGCGCCCGGCCATCGGGCCTTACTGGCTTGGAAGTTACGGATCGGCGCTCGTCGTTCGCGTCCCGCTGAGGAGCTCTTCTTCGACGTAGCTCTCAGGTACTACGGGTACGACCTAGGGGACTTCACGCGGCCGGACCGGGGTCACGGCTACCACGCCAGTTGCGCGATCTCCTCCGCGACCACCGCGCACGCGTCCGCCGCCGGGTCGATCAGCGGGAAGTGGCCGACGTCCTCCAGAAGGGTCAGACCCACCACCTCCCCCGCCTTCGCCGCCGCGTCCGCGTACGCCTCGGCGACCGCCTGCGGGACGACCAGGTCGGTGCGGCCCTGGACCAGGGTCGTCGCGACACCGGTCGGCAACAGCAGCGCGGGGTCGGCGTACGGCCGTCGCTCGCCGAACTGCTCTTCTCCGCCCAGGAGTTGATGGACCGCTCCGCCGCACATGTCCAGCTTCTCGGCGACCGCGAAGTCGGCGATCGGGGCCAGCGCGACGACGCCCCGCAGCGAGGCGGAGCCCCCGGTGCGCCAGGGTGCGTCGGCGGGCAGGACATGCCGGGACGCCGCCCACAGCGCGAGGTGGCCGCCCGCCGAGTGACCGGTGAGCACCGTACGGCGGGCGTCGGCCTGCGGCACGGCCTCCCGGACCAGGGCGGGGAGCGCGTCGAGGGCCGCGGCGACGTCGTCGAAGGTGTCCGGCCAGCGTCCCGCGATCAGGGATGTCCCCTCCGGGTTGGGGCTGTCGGCACCCCGCCGGTACTCCACGTTGGCCACGGCGAAGCCGCGCTGCGCCAGGTAGTCCGCGAAGGGCGTGAGGTGCCGCCGGTCGTACGGCGCCCGCCAGGCCCCGCCGTGCAGCACGACGACGAGCGGGACGGACCCGCCCGGGCCGACCTGTGCCCGCGGGACGTAGAAGTCGATCACCTGGTCGGGGTGATCGCCGTACGCCGTGGTGACGTCGGGCTCGACGGGCGGATGCGCGAAGGCCGACGCCTCCTCGGCGGCGGCCCGGGCTGCGACAACGTCGTCCGGCATGCTCCAACCTCTCAGCGGCGAAAAGGATTTGGCGGACCAGATGAGAATTCGGCCGTTGGCCGGGACGGTATCAGGCCCGTGACGTGCGCGGACACGCGGATGTCACGCACGGTGAGAGGTAACCGGTCCAGATAAACGGTTCTGCTGTTCCGCCGTCCCGCCGGGCCCGACCGCCGGGAATCCCCCTGGGCGTACCCAGGGGTACGCCCGGGGGACCCGGCCCGTTCAGCCGACCGGGTCCGGCTGCCGGATCCGCCGGCCGGCCGCCGGGTCAGCCCAGTTCCTCCGCCAGCACCCGCGCCGCCCGCTCCACGTCCGCGAACCCGACGTACAGCGGGGTGAAGCCGAAGCGCAGGACGTCCGGGCGGCGGAAGTCGCCGACGACCCCGCGCCCGATCAGCCGCTTCATGACCTCGCCGGCGTCCTCGCAGCGCAGCGCCACCTGGCTGCCGCGTTCCTCGTGACGGACCGGAGTCAGCGACTCGACCCGCCCCTCGGGGACGTACGCGGCGACGCATTCCAGGAAGAAGTCCGTCAGGGCCAACGACTTCGCCCGCACCGCCTCGACCGAGACCCCGTCCCAGACCTCGAGCGCCGCCTCCAGGGCGAGCATCGACAGGATGTCCGGGGTGCCGACCCGCCCGCGCGGGGCACCTGCCGCCGGCTCGTACGTCTCCCGCATACCGAAGGGCTCGGCGTGCGAGTTCCAGCCGGGCAGCGGTGAGTCGAACCGGTCCTGGAGACCACGGCGGACGTACAGGTACGCCGGTGCGCCCGGTCCGCCGTTGAGGTACTTGTAGGTGCAGCCGATCGCGAGGTCCACGCCGTGCTCGTCGAGGCCGACGGGCAGGGCGCCCGCGCTGTGGCACAGGTCCCAGACGGCGATCGCGCCGGCCGCGTGCACGGCGGCGGTGAGCGAGGGCAGGTCGTGCAGCCGCCCGGTGCGGTAGTCGACGTGGTTGAGCAGCACCGCGGCCGTACGCTCCGACAGCGCCGCCGGCACCTCGCCCGGTGTCACCGCACGCAGGGTGCGGCCGGTGAGACGGGCCGCGGACTCGGCGATGTAGCCGTCCGTGGGGAAGGTCGTCGCGTCGACGAGGATCTCGTCGCGGGCGTCGTCCACCAGGCGTACCGCTCCCACAAGTGCCTTGAAGACGTTGACACTCGTCGAGTCGCCGACCACGATCTGGCCGTCCGCCGCGCCCACCAGCGGGGCGATCAGGTCGCCGATCCGCTCGGGCGCCGTCCACCAGCCGCTCTCGTCCCAGGAGCGGATCTTCAGCGCGCCCCACTGACGCCGTACGACGTCCTCCACATGCCCGGGGACGGACCGCGGCAGCGCGCCCAGCGAGTTGCCGTCGAGGTAGACGCCGTCGTCGAGGAGGAACTGGGCGCGCTTGCCCGCCAGCTCGTCGCCGCCGTCCAACTCCTTCGCTCTGAAGGCGAGTTGCTCGAATCCGGGGCGCTCAGGCATGGGACCTGGCCGTCCACAGCTCGGGGAACACGTTCTTCTGCGCGCGCTTCTCCAGCCAGGCCACGCCGGCCGAGCCGCCCGTGCCGGCCTTCGCGCCCATCGCGCGGCGGGTGGCGACGAGGTGGTCGTTACGCCAGCGCCACACCAGCTCGGCGACGTCCGTCAGCGCCTCGCCGAGGCGCGCGATCTCGTCACCCTCGTCACCCGCGTACACGGCCGTCCAGACCGCCTCGACCTCCGCCGAGGGCTCGTACCGGCGCGAGATGTCACGCTCCAGGACGGCCGACGGGATCGCGTGACCGCGCCGGTCCAGCAGCCGCAGCACCTCGTCGTACAGGCTCGGCTCGTGCAGCGCCTTCTCCAGCTCCGCGTGGACACGGGGCGCGCCGCGGTGCGGGACCAGCATGGACGCCGACTTCTCACCGAGCAGGAACTCCATGCGGCGGTACATCGCCGACTGGAAGCCGGAGCCCTCGCCGAGCGCGGAGCGGTACGAGTTGAACTGCGCCGGGGTCAGCTGCCCGAGCGGCCGCCAGGACGCGTTCAGCGCGTCCAGCTCGCGGACGGAACGCTTCAGCGCGTCGATCGCCACCGGCACCCGGTCCTGGCGGAGCGACTGCGCGGCGGTCTCCCACTCGTGCACGATGACCGTGAACCACAGCTCCATGACCTGGGTGGTGACCAGGAAGACCATTTCTCCGGGATCGTCGGAGAGGGTGTGCTGGAGGTGGGTGAGCACGTCCGCCTTGACGTAGTCCTCGTACGGCGTCGTGCCGGCGAAGTCGAGATGCGGGGTCTCGGGCTCCGAAGCCTCTTGGGGCTGAGCCTGCTGGGACATCGCTGTCTCCTGATGTGTACTCCGGGTAGCGGTCCGCCCCTGCCGTTACCGACACGGGGGCCCCGGTCCCCACCGGCACATACTGCGCAATGGTGTCCCAAAAACGCAAGGCCCGCCTGGTCACACCAGACGGGCCCCGCAAGGACACACAGGTGGACGGCTAACCCAGGGTCTGGGCCGCCGTCGGCGAGGAGTCCTTCAGGAACTGCGAGCAGCGCTCCCACTCCGCCTGCTCGCCGATCGTCTGCGCGGCGCGGGCGAGGCCGTGCAGGGCACGCAGGAAACCGCGGTTCGGCTCGTGCTCCCACGGCACCGGGCCGTGGCCCTTCCAGCCGTTGCGGCGCAGGCTGTCCAGGCCGCGGTGGTACCCCGTACGGGCGTACGCGTACGACTCCACCACGCTGCCCCGCTCGAACGCGTCGTCGGCGAGCTGGGCCCAGGCCAGCGAGGACGTCGGGTACTTCGCGGCGACGTCGGCGGGCGCCGTGCCGTTCGCGAGGAGCTCGCGCGGCTCGGGGTCGTCGGGGAGGTGGGTCGGGGGCGGTCCCCCGAGGAGGTTTTCGTGAATGGACATGCGTCCAGTCTGCGCCATCCGCGGGCCCTCGGCCCCGGCCTACCGGGGAAACCCGGACAGCCGTCGTGCCCGGGACGCTTCTAGGACAGCCGCCCCTTCGTCCGCTCGCCCTCCAGCGGCGGCGCCAGCACGCTCCCGTGCGTCCTGCACTCCGGCCTGCGGCAGTCCGGGGCCGGGCGGCGCACCGTCGTGAAGGCGACCACCGCGCCCACCACCAGCACCCCCGCGCACAGCACCATGGCCCGCTGGAACGCGTCGTCGAAGGCGGTGGCCGAGCGGTACGCCTCCGAGCTCATCCCGGTCAGCAGGGGCAGCGCGGCCACCGCGACGAGACCGGCCGCGCGGGCCGCCGCGTTGTTGACGCCGCTGGCCACCCCGGCCCGGGTGACGTCCACGGAGGCCAGCACGGTCGCGGTGAGCGGGGCGACCAGCGCGACCATGCCGAAGCCCAGCACCAGGACGGCGGGCAGGACGTCGGTGGCGTAGGACGCGCCGGGCCCGACCCGCAGCATCAGGAGCATCCCGGCGGCGCACAGCAGCGGGCCGACGGTGAGCGGGAGCCGCGGCCCGATGTGCTCGGCCAGTTCACCGGAGCGCGCGGACAGCAGCAGCATCAGCACCGTCGTCGGCAGCAGCGCCGTACCGGCCCCGAGGGCGGACCAGCCGACCACGACCTGGAGCTGGACCGCGGACAGGAAGAAGAACCCGCCGAAGGCCGCGTACACGCACAGGGTGACCAGGTTGACGGCCGTGAACTGGCGGGACGCGAAGATGTCGAGCGGCAGCATCGGGTCCGGGTGGCGGTGCTCCACCGCCACGAAGGCGACCCCGGCGACCAGTCCCGCGACCGCCGCCCCCGTGACGACCCCTACGGGTCCGCTCCGGGCCTCGATCAGCGCGTAGGTGACGAGGGCGAGCGCCAGCGCGCCCAGGAAGGCGCCCAGCACGTCGAAGTGCCCGTGCGGACGCCCTGCCGCGCCCTCGGAGGCGCCCCCGGTCGCGGTCGTGGTCGAGCGGACGGGCCGCCCGTCCGACTCCGGTACGTGCCGCAGCGCCACCGGCACGCACACCACCGCCAGCGGCACGTTCAGCAGGAACACCCACCGCCAGCCCGGACCGTCCACCAGCCAGCCGCCCAGGAAGGGCCCCACGGCCGCCCCCATGCCTCCGAACCCGGACCACAGGCCCACCGCCCGCCCCCGGTCCTCGGGGTGGAAGGAGGCCTGGATGAGCGCGAGGGAACCCGGCGTGAGGAGCGCGCCGCCGACCCCCTGCAACGCCCGGGCGGCGACCAGCACGCCCGCGTTCGGGGCGATCCCGCACAGCAGCGAGGCGACGGCGAACCACACCACCCCCACCACGAAGACCTTGCGCCGCCCGTAGTGGTCGCCCAGGGAGCCGCCGAGCAGGATCAGCCCGGCCAGCGTCAGGAGATACGCGTTGACGGTCCACTGGAGGGCGGCCAGGTCGGCGTCCAGGTCGCGGCCGATGCGCGGGAGGGCGACGTTGACCACCGTCGAGTCCAGCAGGGCCATGCTGGAGCCGAGCACGGTGGTGAGCAGGATCCACTTGCCCTGCGGCGAGGCCAACCGGACATCAGGCATGCCCCCAGGTATACAGCGAGCCCGGCGCCGTAGACAGACGCCGGGCTCACCCGTACCCGTAGTACCGCCGGGGGATCTCCAGAGGTCCGGAGGTACTCCCGAGGTGCCTTCGGGGACTACTTGATCTTCTGGCCCGCCGCACGCAGGTGCTGCGTGGCCTCGAGGACCCGCGCGGCCATGCCCGCCTCGGCCAGCTTGCCCCAGGTCCGCGGGTCGTAGGTCTTCTTCGAGCCGACCTCGCCGTCGACCTTCAGGACGCCGTCGTAGTTCTTGAACATGTGGTCGGCGACGGGACGCGTGAAGGCGTACTGCGTGTCCGTGTCGAGGTTCATCTTGACGACGCCGTTGTCCAGCGCGGTCGCGATCTCCTCCGCGGTGGAACCCGAGCCGCCGTGGAAGACGAAGTCGAACGGCTGGGAGCCGGCCGGCTTGCCGTACTTCGCGGCGACACCCTCGTTCAGCTCCTTGAGCAGGTCGGGGCGGAGCACGACGTTGCCCGGCTTGTACACGCCGTGCACGTTGCCGAAGGACGCGGCCAGCAGGTAGCGGCCCTTCTCACCCAGACCCAGAGCCTCGACGGTGCGCACCGCGTCGTCGACCGTCGTGTACAGGGAGTCGTTGATCTCGTGGGAGACGCCGTCCTCCTCGCCGCCGGTCGGGGTGATCTCCACTTCGAGGATGATCTTCGCGGCGACGGCGCGGGCGAGCAGCTCCTGCGCGATGGCGAGGTTGTCGGCCAGCGTCTCGGCGGAGCCGTCCCACATGTGCGACTGGAAGAGCGGGTTGCGGCCGGCCTTCACGCGCTCCTCGGAGACCGCGAGCAGCGGACGGACGTACCCGTCGAGCTTGTCCTTCGGGCAGTGGTCCGTGTGCAGCGCGACGGTGACCGGGTACTTCTCGGCGACGACATGGGCGAACTCGGCGAGGGCGACCGAGCCCGTCACCATGTCCTTGCTGTACTGGCCGCCCAGGAACTCGGCGCCACCCGTGGAGATCTGGATGATGCCGTCGCTCTCCGCCTCGGCGAAGCCGCGCAGTGCCGCGTGCAGGGTCTGCGTCGAGGTGACGTTGATGGCCGGGTAGGCGAACTTGCCTGCCTTCGCCCGGTCGAGCATCTCGTTGTAGACCTCGGGGGTTGCGATGGGCATCTGTCCGCTCCTTGGTATCTGCGGGTTGGCGATCTGTCGATCTGCGTACTACGGCCCTGACCTAGACCTGGGGTGCGACGTCATCGTCGGCCCCATCTTTCCAGACCTGGGCGAATGGTCCATGCCTGGTCCACGCCCCGGTCAAGTGCAGGTCAATACGGCCCGTCAGTCCAGACCCAGTTCATCCTTCGAGAAGGCGAACAGGTACGGCACGCCCGCGCCCGCGCGGATCTTCTCGTCGGCGCCGGTCGCCCGGTCCACGATCGTCGCCACGGCCACGACCTCGGCACCCGCCTCGCGGACGGCCTCCACCGCGGCGAGCGGCGAACCGCCGGTGGTGGAGGTGTCCTCGACCACCAGGACGCGCCGGCCCTTGATGTCCGGGCCCTCGACCCGCCGCTGGAGCCCGTGCGCCTTCGCCGCCTTGCGGACGACGAAGGCGTCCAGCTTCTTCCCGCGCGCGGCGGCCGCGTGCAGCATGGCGCCGGCCACCGGGTCGGCGCCCATGGTCAGACCGCCCACCGCGTCGAAGTCGAGCTCGGCCGTCAGATCGAGCAGCACCTGCCCGACCAGCGGAGCGGCCTCCCCGTCGAGGGTGATGCGGCGGAGGTCGATGTAGTAGTCCGCCTCCAGACCCGACGACAGGGTCACCTTGCCGTGCACCACGGCCTTGTCCTTGATCTGCTGCAGCAGCGCGCCACGTACGTCCGTCATGCCGCCCAGCTTAGAGGCGAAGCCAGGAAGGCCGAGCTCAGAGCCGGGTCCAGTGCCAGGCGGTGGTCGCCTCCAGCGGCTCCAGGGGCGTGACCAGGCGCGGAAGCGTGTTCAGGCCGTCGGGCGGGCCGGTCTGCGGCTCCACGCACACGGCCGTCTCCTGCTCGTCGTAGACGACGACCCACTCCTCGGGGCTGGTCACCTTCAGCTCCAGCCGGCCCGGCCAGGTGAGGCCGACGGCGACACCGCCGGGCATGCCGAAGCAGTCGTCCCAGGGGCCGGGCTTCGGCTCGATCCGGTTGCCGGTCGGCAGATGGTCGTCGCCGCGCTCCTCCTGCCACGCCGGCTCGAAGGAGACCCGCACGTCCTGGTCGTCCGGGCCGCCGAGGTTGCGGTTGAACCAGGGGTGCCAGCCGATCTGCGCCGGGAAGGACGAGCCGTGCGTCTCCACGGCCATCGCGAGGGTCAGGGTGTCCTCGGTCAGCGTGACCACCTGGGTGACCCGGCCGGGGTAGGGCCAGGGTTCCACCAGGTCGTACGTCAGGACGACCTCGTCGGCGGTCCGCCGCGCCACCTTCCAGGCACCGTCGCGGACGGTGCCGTGGATGGCGTTGGGCGCGGCGTTGAGGGGCATCTGGCGGACGGTGCCGCCGTCCCGGAAACGGCCGTCGCGGATCCTGCCGCACCAGGGGACCATCGGGAAGCACCCGAAACGCTCTCCCTGGCGCAGCAGTTCGAGGCCGCCGACGCGCAGCCCACCGACCCGGCCGCCGTTGCCCGGCTGCACGGTCACCTCCGCGTCGCCCGCGGTCAGCGTGATGTCTTCGTCACTCACGGGACGACCCTACTGGGACGGTCCGACCGGCGCGGTGGCGGACCGGCCGAGATGCCGGGCGAGGCACCGGGCCGCGTGGTCGGACCGCGTGGACGTGTCGGTCCTCAGCCGCGTCGGCGCAGCGCCCTGCCCACCACGATCGCCGACGCCACGACCAGTGCGGCCGCCGGAGCGGCCCATCGCAGCGTGCTGTTCGGTACGACGGTCTGCGGGGCCGGGACCGGCGCGTAGCGCCCGCGCGGCGGGGCGTGGTCCACCTCCTCGGCGCTGCGCCCGATCATCGTCCGGCGCGCGTGCGCGGCCTCGGCGGGCGGCTCTCCGGGCCCCGCGAGATCCTCGAGCCCGGCGGGCGACACCTCCGCCTCGAAGACGGTCCCGGGGACCGATGGCGCGTCGACGTCATCGACGTCATCCACCTCGTCGCCCGCGTCGACCTCATCGCCCGCGTCGACGTGATCGGCGGCGTCGTCCAGGGCGTCCGCATCCCCGGCTTCCCCGGCTTCCGCCGCCTCTGCCGCTTCCCCTGTTTCCGCTCTTCCCGCTGTTTCGGCTGTTTCCGCGGCCAGGTTCGCCGCGAAGCGGTTCAGCAGCCGGGCGACCGCCGAGTCCACCGCCTCCGACGGCAGTTCCGCGATCCGGCCGTCCGCCGACGCCGTCCCCTCGAAGCGGAGTGTCGTGCCCGCTTCCGTCTCCCGCAGCCACAGCGTGAGGATCGGTTTCACCACCCCGCTGCCGCGCACCTCGGTCGCGTCGCCCTCCACGGCGTACGCACCGTCCTCGCGCGGGGAGACACGCAGGGCACCCCGGTACGTGATGGTGTGCCCGCCGACCCGCACCTTCAGCCGTCCCGCGACGGGCTCGGTGCCCGCGTCCTGCTGGAGCCCGGGGACCGCCCGGGCCACCTGCGCCGGATCTGCGAGAGCCGCTCTCAACCGCTCGGCCGGAACCGGAACGAACACCTCTTGCTCCATGACATCGGAGCCTACCCAGCAGGTACCGGAAAGCACCCGGCGAAACCGGGATTCGGCTCCGCCCGGCCCCGGCCGGTGATACGCCCCCGGCGCCGGGTCAGTACCGCGGGTGCACCAGCGTCGAGGGCCGCAGCCCCGTCACCCGGGTTGCCTCCGCCGCCCGCGCGTCCGCCGTCAGCTCCGCCTGGGTCAGCGTGCGCGGCGGCCGCTCGTGCGGGTCGAGGCGCAGCGGCGGGCGGGTGTCGGCGGTGGCCAGGACGAAGCCCCAGTCGCGGGGCGCCCGGGAGCCGCCGGCGGTGTCGGGACCCGCGGTGCGGCCGGCGTCGCGGCCGTCCACGCGGTAGGCGGCGGTGTGCAGGCCCGCCGCGCGCATCGTCGCCTCGACCGTCCAGAACGCGCGCGGCCGGCCGGCGACCGGGCCGGCGTGCACGACGAGGCGGCCGCCCGGGGCGAGGGTGCGGCGGGCGAGGCCGTAGAACTCCTGGGAGTAGAGCTTCGTGCTCGCCGTCATGCCGGGGTCGGGCAGATCCGCGACGACCACGTCGTACGTCGCCGGAGCGGCCCCGCGCAGCCACTGGAAGGCCTCCTCCGTGGCGACGTGCGCGCGCGGGTCGCCGAAGACGTGGTCGTTGAGGCGGGACAGGCCCGGGTCGGTGCGGGCCAGCCGGACCAGGCCGGGGTCGAGTGCGACGATGTCGGCGCGGCGCACGCCGGGGTGGCCGAGGACCTCGCGGGCGGCCAGGCCGTCGCCGCCGCCGAGGATCAGCACGCGCGCGTGGGGGCCGCTCATCGCGGGCCGGACCAGGGCCTCGTGATACCGCCGCTCGTCGTGACCGGCGAAGCGGAGCCGGCCGTCCAGATAGAGGTCGAGGGGCCGGCCGTCGGTGCCGCCGGTGAGGACGATCTCCTGGAAGCCGGTCCGCACCGCCACGCGCACGTCGTCGCCGTACACCGCCTGCCGGGCCGCCCGTTCGAAGTCGTCGACGAGGACGGCGGCGGAGGCGAGGACGCCGAGGACGGTGATGTTGGCGACGAGCAGCAGACAGCGGGCCCGGCAGGTGAGGTCGCGCCGGAACAGGCCCAGGACCAGGGCGGCCCCGGCCACCACGTTGACCCCGCCGGTCAGCAGGGAGCTGGTCAGCTGGCCCAGGAAGGGCAGCAGCAGGAACGGGAAGGCGAGGCCGCCCACCAGCGCGCCCACGTAGTCCGCGGCGAACAGGTCGGCCACCGCGCCGCCCGCGTCCTGGCGGCGGATGCGCTGGATGAGCTCCATCAGGAGGGGCACCTCGGCGCCGATGAGCACGCCGATGGCGAGGGAGAACGCGACGAGGAGCACACGGGAGCCGTGGGCCCACACGCCGCCCCAGTCGCCGGTCCAGGCAAACACCGCGTAGAGCGCCATGGCACTGCACCCGCCGACCAGCGCGAGGGTCGTCTCCAGGGCGCCGAAGCCGGCGGCGGCGAACCGGCGCAGCCGTTTGGCGGCGAGGGAGCCGATGCCCATCGCGAAGACCATGACGGACAGCACGACGGAGGCCTGGGTGACGGAGTCGCCCATCAAGTAGGAGGCGAGGGCGACGAGTTCCAGTTCGTAGACGAGACCGCAGGCCGCGCAGACGAAGACGCACGCGAGGACCAGGAACCGCCCGGTGGCCGGCCGGACGGGGAGCCGCGCGGGCCCCGGCGGGGGCGGCTTCCGGTCCGGTCGGACACCGGGCGGGGCCGGTGCGTGCGGTTCGATCACGACTGCGACGTTACGTCACGGCATGGTTGCCCTTCGTCACCCACACGTGTGGAATCCGAGGCGTTCGCGCAACGGACGTTTGGGCCGCCGGTGCCTCAGGCTCCCTGGGCGGAGGCGCTCACGGACAGGCCGGGATCGCCCGACCGGACCCGGACACCCACCCTCGTCCTGGTCGCCACCAGCTGTCCGTCCTGCGGGTAGGCGTGCCAGGTGCGCCAGTGCACCTGGCCGTCGCTGCGGTGGGCGAGCAGGGCGGTGAAGGCGTGCGGGCTGCCGGGGAAGACGCCGGCGAGGCCGTGCGGGTGCTCGGAGACTAGGGCCAGGAGTTCCTGGGCGCGGCCCGCGAACTGGCCGGGCGAGAGCTCCTCGACGCGCGCGGCGAACTCGTACTCCCAGTCGCCGACCCGCTTGGCGACGCCCAGCGGGAGCGGGGTGCTGCTGCCGGGGATGCAGGCCACCGTCTCGGAACAACTGCCCTGCTCCTCCTCCAGCAGCACCTGGTGCGAGGCGCCGAGCAGTCTCAGCTGCAACCTGGCAGCGGACAGTTCGAGGTCGAGTGTGGCGAGGGCGGGCAGCGGCTCCCGCCCCAGGGCCCAGGCGAGATCGGCCGCGCGCGTGTCGGTGTAGGAGGTGTTCAGGGTGGTGAGCATGGATCGGCTCCGCGGAGACGCAAAGAGAGGAGGGGGCAGGTCGGCGCACCCCGGTCGAAGCCGGGAGAACGGCCCCGGTCGGCCCGGTCCGGAAGGTCGTCCGCACGGGACGTCCGAAGGGGTCCGAGGGGCTGCGTGGTCGTCTAGAGGGAATCATGAACTGCGGTGTCTCCACAGCGTTTTTACCCAACTTCGTGGGGTTTCCATCCCTCGGGGGGTCCACAGCTCAATTGTTCAACTATGGCGTACCCCAGGCGGCCCAGGCGTGCATCCGCGCGCCCCACATGAAAGGGGCGCGCGCGGGTAGACGATGCGGCCGCCCCGACCGTGCGACCGCGGAGCCCGTGGGTCGGCTCGGGCCCCGCGGTCCGGATGCGGCTCCCCCCGCGGGGAGCTCAGCTGCCCCGTGTCAGCTGCCTCCGCCGCATCCGCCGCCTCCGCCGCAGGACGATCCGCCGCCCCCGCAGGACGACCCTCCGCCGCAGGAGTGGCCTCCGTGGTGACCGCCGTCGGAGCCACCGTCTCCGCCGCCGGCCCACCAGCTGCCACCGCCACCGCCGGCCGCGCTGCCGCCGGCGCTGTAGCGGCGCGGTCGGCCGCCGCGGTACGACCTCGCGGCGCCGCGAGTGCGGACGCCTGCCAGCAGGGCCGCCACGAGCACGATTCCGATCACCGCCAGGATGATGCCGAAGACCATGGCGTCACCCTCCTTCCGTGTCCCCCGAAGCGGCCCCCCGTGGGCGCCTCGCGTGGTGTCTGAGCGCCACGTGCACGGGGGATGCCCGCCTGTCTCATCTGCCAAAGCAGAGTTGAGGAACTCCAGAGCTTCGGCGCAGGATGACGGGCATGACCTCCACCGCGCGCCCCTTCCTCAACCGCCGTCTCGCCGAGTTCGGGACGACGATCTTCGCCGAGATGTCCGCCCTGGCCGCGACGACCGGCGCGATCAACCTGGGGCAGGGTTTCCCCGACACCGACGGCCCCGAGGAGGTCCGCGAGGCGGCCGTGCGGGCGCTGCGGGACGGGCGCGGCAACCAGTACCCGCCGGGCCCCGGTGTCCCCGAGCTGCGCACGGCGATCGCCGACCACCAGCGCCGCCGCTACGGCCTCTCCTTCGACCCGGACACCGAGGTCCTGGTCACCGCGGGCGCCACGGAGGCCATCGCCGCCACCCTGCTCGCGCTGCTGGAGCCCGGCGACGAGGTCGTCGCCCTGGAGCCGTACTACGACTCCTACGCGGCCTGCATCGCGATGGCGGGCGCCACGCGGGTGCCGGTCACCCTGCGCCCGGACCCCGAGCAGGCCCGTTTCCGCCTCGACCTGGACGAGCTGCGCGACGCGGTCACCGGGCGCACCCGGCTGCTGCTGATCAACACCCCGCACAACCCGACCGGCACGGTCCTCACCCGCGAGGAGCTGACCGCGATCGCCGAGCTGGCGGTGGAGCGGGACCTGCTCGTCGTGACCGACGAGGTGTACGAGCACCTGGTGTTCGACGACGCCGAGCATGTGCCGCTGGCGACGCTGCCCGGGATGCGGGAGCGGACGGTCACCATCGGGTCGAGCGGCAAGACGTTCTCGTTCACGGGCTGGAAGGTCGGCTGGGTCACGGCCTCGCCCGGACTGGTCACGGCGGTGCGCTCGGCGAAGCAGTTCCTGACGTATGTGTCGTCCGGCCCGTTCCAGTACGCGGTCGCGGAGGCGCTGGCCCTGCCCGACAGCTACTTCGCCGACTTCCGCGCGGACATGCGGGTCAAGCGCGACCTGCTGGCGGCGGGGCTCGCGGACGCGGGCTTCGCGGTCTTCCGCCCGGCCGGCACCTACTTCGTCACCACCGACATCCGCCCGCTCGGCGAGTCCGACGGCTTCGCGTTCTGCCGCTCGCTGCCCGAGCGGGCGGGCGTGGTCGCCATCCCGAACGCCGTCTTCTACGACCACCGCGAGGAGGGTGCGCCCTTCGTACGGTTCGCGTTCTGCAAGCGGGTGAGCGTGCTGGGGGAGGCGGTGAGCCGCCTGAAGGTACTGGCCGGCTGAGGCGCCGGCCGAGCCGGCCCCTCCGGGGGTGGGCGCCGACGCGAGCGGGCGCCGACGCGAGCGGGGGGCCCCCCCCCCCCGGGGGGGCGGGGCCCCCCCGGCGGGGACGCGGGGGGGGGCGCGCTGGGGGGCGCGGGCCCCCCCCGCCCCGGCCGCCGCGGGTAGGCCGG
>NZ_JBHVYO010000009.1:23167-252526 GCF_042880655.1 Streptomyces sp. NPDC058295 | reverse complement strand
CGCCGCCCGCGTCCTTCGGCGCCTCCGTGCGCCACACTCGCAGCCACTGCCCGCCGGGCGTCTCGCTGACGCCGCCCGGCCGCTGCTGGAGCTCCAGCGCGGCCGCGCCCGCGAAGGCCTGCACGCGCTGCCAGCGCAGCTCGCCCTCCTTCTCCGTGCCGGCCAGCAGCTGCTGCGCGGCCCGGTAGTCCTGGGTGTGCTGCACCACGTCCAGGACGTCCAGCAGGTCCTGGTCGGGGCCGGGCATCCGGATGTCCAGTTCCTCCGTGCGCACGAACCCGTAGGTTTCGGGGTCCGCGGCGTCCGGGTGGCCCGCCGGGACCTGCTCGACCATGCCGCGCCTGCGCCGCAGGAACGGCAGCAACACGAAGCTGATCATGAGCAGCGCCATCAGGACGAACAGAATCTCCATGTCTCAAGCGAACCAGACCGCGCCGACAATTGGCCAACCCGTCCCCACACCTGTGGAAAAACGTCGACGGAGGGCCGTCCGCCGTCGTCCGGCCCCGTCCCCGCGCTACCGCCGTCCCGCAGCAGGCCCGCGAGCGGACTACGCTCGGTCCTCATGAGCGACAGGCACATCAGTCAGCACTTCGAGACCCTCGCGATCCACGCGGGCAACACCGCCGATCCCCTCACCGGCGCGGTGGTCCCGCCGATCTACCAGGTCTCGACCTACAAGCAGGACGGCGTCGGCGGTCTGCGCGGCGGCTACGAGTACAGCCGCAGCGCCAACCCGACCAGGACCGCCCTGGAGGAGAACCTCGCCGCCCTCGAAGGCGGCCGCCGAGGTCTCGCGTTCGCTTCCGGACTGGCGGCCGAGGACTGCCTGTTGCGTACGCTGCTCAGCCCCGGTGACCACGTGGTGATCCCGAACGACGCCTACGGCGGCACGTTCCGGCTCTTCGCGAAGGTCGTCGCCCGCTGGGGTGTGGAGTGGTCGGTCGCCGACACCGGCGACGCCGCCGCGGTGCGGGCCGCGATCACCCCGAAGACCAAGGCAGTGTGGGTGGAGACCCCGTCCAACCCGCTCCTCGGCATCACCGACATCGCCGCCGTCGCCCAGGTCGCCCGGGAGGCGGGCGCCCGTCTCGTCGTCGACAACACCTTCGCCACGCCGTACCTTCAGCAGCCCCTGGCGCTCGGCGCGGACGTCGTGGTGCACTCCCTGACCAAGTACATGGGCGGTCACTCGGACGTCGTCGGCGGCGCGCTGGTCACCGGTGACGCGGAGCTGGGCGAGGAGCTGGCGTACCACCAGAACGCGATGGGCGCGGTCGCCGGCCCCTTCGACTCCTGGCTGGTGCTGCGTGGCGCCAAGACGCTGTCGGTGCGCATGGACCGGCACAGCGAGAACGCCACCAAGGTCGCCGACATGCTGACCCGGCACGCGCGCGTGACGAACGTGCTGTACCCGGGGCTGCCGGACCACCCCGGTCACGAGGTCGCGGCCAAGCAGATGCGGGCGTTCGGCGGCATGGTCTCCTTCCAGGTCGCCGGTGGCGAGGAGGCGGCCGTCGAGGTGTGCAACCGAGCCAAGGTGTTCACCCTCGGCGAGTCGCTGGGCGGCGTCGAGTCCCTGATCGAGCACCCGGGGCGCATGACGCACGCGTCCGTGGTCGGCTCGGCGCTGGAGGTTCCCGGCGATCTCGTCCGGCTCTCCGTCGGCATCGAGAACATCGACGACCTCCTCGCCGACCTGCAGCAGGCTCTCGGCTAGACAGCCTGCTGCCGGCCGTCAGGGTCACCAGCCGGCCTTCTGGGTCACCAGCCGGCCTTCTGGGTCACCAGCCGGTCAGTGGTGGAGTCGTCTGCGACGGCGGCTCCACCCACGGCTGGGCCACCACCGCCCAGACCGTGAACGCCAGCGTGGCCGCGAGCAGCAGCAGCCACAGCAGCCGCCGGGCGAGCGTCCGGCGGCGCAGTATGCGGCCGCCCCGGCGTACGACGTCCGCGTGGAGCTCCGTCGGCACGTGCGGCGCGGTCCGCTCCATGAGCTGCCGTACGGCGGCCTCCCGCTCGGGCCGGTTCACGACGCCGCCGCCTTCGCCCGGTGCACCACGGGCGCCGGGCCCCGAGGGGGATGCAGAAGGTTCGCCGTCGCCCGGTCGCAGACCGTGCGGATCCGTTCCACCGGCAGGCCGAGCAGGGCGGCCACCTGTTCTTCGGCGACCCCCTCGTAGAGCCTCAGGACCAGGACGAGGCGCTCCTGGGCGGTGAGCCGGGCCAGCGGACCGACGGCGGTGAACGGTCGGCCGCGACCGAGGGGCAGAGCGGCGTACCGGTGCCAGGCTCCGTGGGCGAAGCGGGTGGCCAGATACTCGCGGGCCCGGTTGTAAGGGTCCTCGCCGTGCAGCCGGTCCCAGCACGCGTACGTGTGCGCGAGGGCGAGTGTCAGCAGGCGCCGCGCGCGCGGGTTGTCGGCCGGGGCCTCCGCCGTGAGCAGTGTGGCGGCGTGCAGCAACCGCCCGCCCGCTCCGGCGACGAACGCTTCGAACTCCCGTGCCCGGCGGGCTTCCTGGGCCGTACGCCGCTCTCGCACACCGAGCCTCCCGCCTGACGGCGTCCCCCTGGAGGGCCATATGCCCCGGTCTCATATGAGGCCAGGGGTGGGCTTTCGGTCAAGAGCCGCGCACGGCCGCCGGAAAGTCGCCGCACGCGCGCGTGCGATCAGGAAGCGGCCGACGACGGTTCCGCCCCCGGTACGCCCTGGGCCGCCATCCGGGAGGACAGCGCGGTGTTGAAGCGGGTGAGGAGATCGCAGAACGTCTCGCGCTCCTCCGGCGCCCAGTCTTCCGTCAACTCGGCCATCAACTGACGCCGGGACGAACGCACTTCCTCCAGCCGCGACTGCCCGCGCGGGGACAGCTGGAGCACCACGGCCCGGCCGTCCTCGGGGTGCGAGGTCCGCTTGACCAGGCCGGTGTCGACGAGCGGAGCCACCTGCCGGGTGACGGTGGACGAGTCGATGCCCATGCTCGCGGCGAGTGCCTTGACGCCCATCGGGCCTTCCTTGTCGAGGCGGTTGAGCAGCAGGTACGCGGCGCGGTCCATGGAGTTGCGCACCTGCCCGACGCCGCCGAGCCGGGTCTGTTCGGCACGGCGGGCGAACACCGCGACCTCGTGCTGCAAGGTGTCGAGAAGACCGGTGTCACCGACGGTCGTCATGTCCATCGACATTTCAGGTGTTGTGGGCATGGCCGGGGGCTCACTTCATGAAGGGGCTGCTGGAATGGGGGACAGAGTACGCGGCTGGAAGGCGGGTCGTACCGACGCTGCGGAAACCGGTCTCGGAGGTTGGTCACAGAGGTCGTGGCCGCCTGTGAACTGCGATGCTGGAGTCATGAGCTACCGCACGGCTGACTCCTTGCGTCCCGTCACCCTCGACGATGTGCGCGGGGCCCAGAAGATGCTGTCGGGCGTGGCGCGGACGACCGCGATGGAGGGCAGCAGGCACCTGTCGCAGCTGGTCGGGGCGCCGGTGCACTTCAAGTGCGAGAACCTCCAGCGGACGGGATCGTTCAAGCTGCGCGGCGCGTACGTCCGGATCGCCGGGCTGCTGCCGGAGGAGCGGGCCGCCGGGGTGGTCGCGGCGAGCGCGGGCAACCACGCGCAGGGCGTGGCGCTGGCCTCGACGGTGCTGGGCGTGCGCTCCACGGTGTTCATGCCCCAGGGCGCTCCGCTGCCGAAGATCAGCGCCACCCGCGAGTACGGCGCCGAGGTGCGCCTGCACGGTCAGGTGGTCGACGAGACGCTGGCCGCGGCGCAGGAGTACGCGGCCGAGACGGGTGCGGTGTTCATCCACCCCTTCGACCACCCCGACATCATCGCGGGTCAGGGCACGGTCGGCCTGGAGATCCTGGAGCAGTGCCCGGAGGTGCGCACGATCGTCGTCGGGATCGGCGGCGGCGGGCTGGCGGCGGGCATCGCGGTCGCGGTGAAGGCGCTGCGGCCGGACGTGCGGATCGTCGGGGTGCAGGCGGCCGGGGCCGCGGCGTACCCGCCCTCGCTGGCGGCCGGGCGGCCGGTGTCGCTCCGCACCCCGGCGACGATGGCCGACGGCATCAAGGTCGGCCGGCCCGGTGACGTGCCGTTCTCCATCGTCGGCGACCTGGTGGACGAGGTGCGCACGGTGACGGAGGACGAGCTGGCCGCGGCGCTGCTGCTGTGCCTGGAGCGGGCCAAGCTGGTCGTCGAGCCGGCCGGGGCGAGTCCGGTGGCCGCGCTGCTCAGCGCGCCCGGCGCCTTCGAGGGCCCGGTCGTCGCGGTGCTGTCCGGCGGCAACGTCGACCCGGTGCTGATGGAGCGCGTCCTGCGGCACGGCATGGCGGCGCAGGGCCGCTACCTGGCCGTACGCCTGCGGCTGACGGACCGGCCGGGTGCCCTCGCCACGCTTCTGGGGGCGTTGTCAGTGGTCGACGCTAACGTCTTGGACGTGAGCCATCTGCGGACCGACCCCCGGCTCGGGCTGACCGAGGCGGAGGTCGAGCTGCACCTGGAGACGAAGGGGCCGGAGCACTGCGCCGAGGTCGGCCGAGCCCTGCGCGAGGCCGGTTACACCGTCATCGACTGACGCCGACAGGGGTGTCGACCGAGGTCGGAGCCCTCTCGGAACCTGCTCCGAGCCCTCTCGGAGCCCGCTTCGAGTCCTTTCGTCACCCGTTCGAGGAAGACCGTTGTGAGACGCGATACATCGCGTTATGGTGTGTCTCATGCCGCTCCCCCACCTCTCGTCGGGCGGAACAAAAAGTACAAACCTAGGCTTTCCGAAGAATCCTCAATGACGTGGAGACTGTTATGCCAGGTGCCATCTATGCCGAAGGCCTGGTGAAGACCTTCGGCGACGTAAAGGCTCTGGACGGCGTGGACCTGGACGTCCCGGAGGGCACGGTTCTGGGCCTGCTCGGGCCGAACGGAGCGGGCAAGACCACCACGGTCCGCTGTCTGACCACGCTCCTGCGCCCCGACCGCGGCCGGGCCATGGTCGCCGGCCTCGACGTGCTCAAGCACCCCAACGAGGTCCGCCGCTCCATCGGTCTGTCCGGCCAGTTCGCCGCCGTCGACGAATACCTCACGGGCCGCGAGAACCTCCAGATGGTCGGCATGCTCTACCAGATGAAGGCGGGCGCGGCGAAGGCGCGGGCCGCCGAGCTGCTCGACCAGTTCGGCCTCGCGGAAGCCGCCGACCGCACGGCCAAGACCTACTCCGGAGGCATGCGCCGCCGCCTCGACCTGGCCGCGGCACTGGTCGTCTCACCGCCCGTGATGTTCATGGACGAGCCGACGACCGGCCTCGACCCCCGCAACCGCCAGATGCTGTGGGAGGTGATCAAACGCCTCGTCTCCGGCGGTACGACACTGCTGCTCACCACGCAGTACCTCGAAGAGGCCGACCACCTCGCGCACGACATCGCGGTCGTCGACCACGGCCGGGTGATCGCCCGCGGCACCTCCGACCAGCTGAAGGCCCGCACCGGCGGAGAGCGCGTGGAGGTCGTGGTGCACGACCGTGAACACATCGCCACGGCCGCGGAGGTACTGGCCGGCTTCGGCAAGGGCGAGACCAGCGTCGAGCAGCACACCCGCAAGCTCACCGTGCCCGTCGCCGGCGGCGCCAAGCTCCTCGCCGAGGTCATCCGTGAGCTCGACAGCCGCGGCATCGAGATCGACGACATCGGCCTGCGCCGCCCCACCCTTGACGACGTCTTCCTGTCCCTGACGGGACACGTCGCCGAGACGGCGGCCGAGGAGAGCGAAGAGGACCGACGGGACGCCCCGCGCGGTAAGAGCGGCCAGAGCGGCCAGAGCGAGAGGGAGACCGTCAAATGAGTGCCGTCACCGACGCCGTGCGCGGCGCGGCGCCCAAGCCCGCCCATCCGCTGGGACAGTCCGTCCGCGACTCACTGGTCATCGCGAAGCGCAACCTGATCCGGATGTCCCGCATCCCGGAGATGGTCATCTTCGGGCTCATCCAGCCGATCATGTTCGTGGTGCTGTTCACCTACGTGTTCGGCGGGTCCATGCAGATCGGCGGCAGCACCAGCGCCACCGACTACACGAACTTCCTGATGGCGGGCATCTTCGCGCAGACCGTCACCTTCGCCACCGCCGGAGCCGGCGCGGGCATCGCCGACGACATGCACAAGGGCCTCATCGACCGCTTCCGGTCCCTGCCCATGGCGCGGGGCGCGGTGCTCACCGGCCGCACCCTCGCCGACCTCGTGCAGACCGCGCTCACCCTGCTGGTCCTGGCGGTGGTCGCCCTCCTGGTCGGCTGGCGGGTCGGCTCCGACGGCGACACCGACGCCGCCCGGGTGCTGGCCGCCTTCGGGCTGCTGCTCCTGCTCGGCTACGCCTTCACCTGGATCGGCGCCCTGATCGGCCTGAGCGTCCGCACCCCCGAGGCGGCCACCTCCGGCGGACTGATCTGGCTCTTCCCGGTCACCTTCATCTCCAACGCGTTCGTGGACACCAGCAACATGACGCCGTGGCTGCGTCACATCGCCGAGTGGAACCCGTTCAGTGCCACCGTCCAGGCCTGCCGGGTGCTCTTCGCCAACCCGGGCCAGTCCGCGTCCGACGCCTGGCCCATGCAGCACCCGGTCTGGGCCTCGCTGATCTACTCGGTGCTGATCGTCGTGATCTTCCGGACGCTGGCGGTCCGCAAGTACCGCTCGGCGACGGCCTGAGTGTTCCGGACATGACGAAGCCCCCGGCGGCGTGGGCGCCGGGGGCCGGTCACAGCGGGGCGACGGACAGGGGTCGGTCAGCCGCTGTAGGCCTCGGCCTTGAGAATGCGCACGGAGGCCTTCTTGCCGTTGGGCAGCTCGTACTCCGCGTTCTCGCCGACCTTGTGGCCGATCACGCCGGTGCCGAGCGGGGACTGCGGCGAGTAGGTCTCGATGTCCGAGCTCGCGTACTCGCGCGAGGCGAGCAGGAACGTCATGGTGTCGTCCTCGTCACCGTCGAAGGCGATCGTCACGACCATGCCGGGCGCCACCGCGCCGTCGGCGGAAGCCGGGGTCTCGCCGACCTTGGCGTTGTCGAGAAGCTGGGTCAGCTGGCGCACACGGAGCTCCTGCTTGCCCTGCTCCTCCTTGGCCGCGTGGTACCCACCGTTCTCACGCAGGTCCCCCTCCTCGCGCGCGGCCGCGATCTTGGCGGCGATCTCCGTGCGCGCAGGACCAGTCAGGTACTCAAGCTCGACCTTGAGCTTGTTGTACGCCTCCTGGGTCAGCCAGGTGACGGACTCGCTGGTCTGGGTCACAGGTGCTCCTCGTCGGTACTGGGAATACAAAGCATCGCCCTGTCAAAAGCATGTTCCTCAGGCGATGGGCGAAACCACGAGCCTAACAATTCAGTGGCCGTAGGGGGAGGACATAAGCCATCAGAATTACGTCGACGCAGGTCAGCGTGTACGTATTGCGGAGGATGCGGCTCGCCCGGGCGGCCCGGCGTCAGCTTGTGCCGGTCGGCGTCAGTCGGCGTGGCAGCCGAGCAGCTCCGCCGTCGTGCCCTTGGCCGTCGTACGCAGCGTGACCGTCCTGTCGATGCGCGTGTCCGAGCCGGCGAAGCGGAAGTCCGCCCGGCCCACCTCGGCGCCGTTGGCCGCCTGCGAACGCACCGTGCAGTAGCCGCTCGCGCCCGAGTCCTTGCGGACCTCCAGGTGGAGCCGCACCGCCTCGTCCGAGGTCGCCTTGAAGGTGATCACCTCGGCGCTGATCTTGTTCTGGCCGACGTAGTGGTAGGCGAAGTAACCGACCAGGGCGAGCAGGAACGCGCCCAGTACGGCGCCGGTGATCCTGAGCTTGCGGTCGGCCCGCTCGTCCGAGGAACGGCCATAGCGGCCCTCGGGGAGTCGCGTGCTCGCCGTACTCATGATCGTCCTCCCGGCACGGAATTATTCGCCTCCCGATTCGGTCACTATAGAAGCCTGCGATCGCGCCGGTTCACACCGGGCGCCGACTTACCGAGGATTGAGTCTTGACTGACCAGCTGCGACTGATGGCCGTTCACGCGCACCCCGACGACGAGTCGAGCAAGGGCGCGGCCACCATGGCGAAGTACGTGTCCGAGGGGGTGGACGTGCTGGTGGTGACCTGCACGGGCGGGGAGCGCGGCTCCATCCTCAATCCCAAGCTTCAGGGCGACAAGTACATCGAGGAGCACATCCACGAGGTACGCAAGAAGGAGATGGACGAGGCTCGCGAGATCCTCGGCATCAAGCAGGAGTGGCTCGGCTTCATCGACTCGGGCCTGCCCGAGGGCGACCCGCTGCCGCCGCTGCCCGACGGCTGCTTCGCCCTGGAGGACGTCGACAAGGCGGCCGGCGAACTGGTGAAGCAGATCCGCACCTTCCGTCCCCAGGTGATCACCACCTACGACGAGAACGGCGGCTACCCGCACCCCGACCACATCATGACCCACAAGATCTCGATGGTGGCGTTCGAGGGCGCGGACGACGCCGCGAAGTACCCCGAGGCCGAGTTCGGTCCCGTGTACCGGCCGTCGAAGCTGTACTACAACCAGGGCTTCAACCGTCCCCGCACCGAGGCGCTGCACCACGCGATGCTCGACCGCGGTCTGGAGTCGCCCTACGGGGAGTGGCTCAAGCGCTGGGACGAGTTCGGCCAGAAGGAGCGCACGCTCACCACGCACGTTCCGTGCGCCGACTTCTACGAGATCCGCGACAAGGCGCTGATCGCGCACGCCACGCAGATCGACCCCGACGGCGGCTGGTTCCGGGTGCCGATGGAGATCCAGAAGGAGGTCTGGCCCACGGAGGAGTACGAGCTCGCGAAGTCCCGCGTCGATACCTCCCTCCCCGAGGACGACCTCTTTGCGGGCATCCGCGACAATGCCTGATATGAGCGCAAGCGTGAGCCTGGCAATGACGCACCTCGTCCCCCTCGCCAAGGAGGTCGACGAGAACAAGGTCACCCCCGGCGTCCTCGGCTTCATCGTCTTCGCGGCGATGGCCGTGGCGGTGTGGGGCCTGATGAAGTCCATGAGCAAGCACATGGGCAAGGTCGACTTCAAGGAGCCGGCGGACCCGGAGCAGGCGCCCGCCGCCGGCACGGCGAAGACGACCGCCACGGGGAAGCCCTCCTCGACGTCGTGAGGCGAGCGCGCCGCGAGGGTGCGTGGCGCAGGGATGCGGCCTGACCGCCTCATCCCGGCGCCCGCGCCCCGGGGCCTGCCCCTCTCGGCGCTCGCCCTTCCCGGGGGTTCGCCTTGTCCCGGCGCACGGTTCGCCCCAGGACGAGCCTCGCCCCGGCGCCCGCCCGGCGCCCGTTTCGCCCCAGGGCGCGGCTCGCCCCCGTTCGGGGCGGCTACTCGTCGCCGACTGCGACGCCCATGACCTCCCGGCCGTGTCTGTTCGGTACCAGGCCGAGGCGCCAGGCCTGCCAGCCGGATTCCAGGCGGATGCCTCGCTCAAGGAGGAGCCCGTAGGCCTCCAGGCACTCGGTCAGTCGGGTGTCGCGCAGCGGGTGGTGGGTGCGGACCAGCTGGGCCAGTTCCTCCTGGGCCACCGCCGTGCCGACCTCGACCCCGCCCGGGGCCGCGTAGGGCAGCAGACTGCAGCGCAGGAAACGGGCCCAGTCCTCGCCGCGCCGGTCGCCGTACGACGCGAACAGGCCGGCCGCCTCGTCGCACAGGGCCAGGGCCGCCTGCGTACGGGCGTTCCCCGCGTCGACGATCGCGAGCTCCAGGCAGGTCCAGGCCTCGCCGTGGGCGACGCCGATGCGCTGGAAGTCGGCGCGCGCGTCGACCAGGAGCTGCCGGGCGAAGCCCGAGTTGCGCAGCGAACCGGTCTGGGCGGCGCGCTGGTCCCGGGTCACCCGGGCCGAGTGGTGACGGGCACAGGCCAGGCCGTAGACGTCACGCATACGGGAGAAGAGGGAGCGGGAACGTTCCAGCTCGCGGACGGCGTGGTCCAGGTCACCCGTCTCCTCCAGGGCCAGGCCCAGGTAGTAGACCGTCCAGGCCTCACCGCGCGCGTCCTCGTTGTCCCGGTGCCGTGCCGACGCCCGGCGCAGGTCCTCCGCCGCCGGGTCCGGGTCCCCGGCGATGAGCCGGGCCCGGGCCAACTGGGTCAGGGCCCAGGCCTCGCCGCGGGCGTCGCGGGTGCGGCCGTACAGATCGAGGGCCTCGCGCAGATCGGCCTCGGCCCGCGGGACGTCGCCGCGGCGCAGGTTCAGCTGGCCCAGCTGGAAGTGCGCCCACGCCTCGCCGTGCACGGAGCCGCCCTCGCGGTGCAGGACCAGGGAGCGGGTGAGCAGGTCGAGGGCCTCGGCGAGATGCCCCCTGTCCCGCTCGACCGCCGCCAGCGCGTGCATCGTCCAGGCCCGGTCCGTGGCCAGCTCGGGCGCGGCCTGCAGGTCCATCGCCTCCCGCAGCTTCGCCGCCGCCTCCGTCAGCTGGCCCTGGTGGTGCAGGGTGATGCCCAGCGAGCACAGGGCGCGTGCCGCCCCCGCGTCGTGATGGGCCTGGAGATAGAGGTCGACGACCGAGCTGAGCGTCGTACGGGCCTTGTCCAGCTCGCCCAGTTGACGGGCCGCGATACCGGTACGCCACTGCACCGACCGCACCAGCAGGTCCTGGCCGACCGACTGCGCCAGCTCGCTGATCTCACCGAGCCGGTAGAGGTCGCCGCGCAGCAGGCAGTAGTCGCACAGGGCGCCCAGCAGGCTCAGTACGGCGTTCTGGTCCACGCCCTCCGCGTGCCGCAGCGTCGCCGTGATGAAGCTGGACTCGTCGTCCAGCCAGCGCAGCGCCTCGTCCAGGGAGGTGAAGCCGTGCGGGGTGAAGCGGTCGGAGCGGGTCGACATGTTGCCGTCGACCAGTCGCAGCACGGAGTCGGCGAGCTCGGCGTAGCTGACGATCAGGCGTTCCTGGGCCGCCGAGCGCTCGTTCTGCTCCTCCTCGTCGAGGAGCCGGGCCTGGGCGAAGGCGCGGACCAGGTCGTGCAGGCGGTAGCGGTCGCCGCGGACGTGGTCGACCAGGCCGGCGTCGGCGAGGGCCGTGAGATGGCGGGTCGCCTCCGCACGGTCCGTGGCGAGGAGCGCGGCCGCCGCGGCCGTCCCGAGCGAGGCCCGTCCGGCCAGGGCCAGCCGGCGCAGCAGTCTGCGGGTGACGTCCGGCTGGTCGGTGTAGCGCAGCCACAGGGCGCGCTCGACCGGCTCCACCGGTCCGTACACCCCCAGGTCCGCCGCCAGCGCGCGCGGCGAGCGCGGGCCGAGGGAGGAGCCCACGACGCGCAGCGCCAACGGCAGCCCGCCGCACAACTCCCGTATGCGGTCGGCGGATTCGGCGTCGTACGGGCCGGATGCGTCCTGGGCGGCCGCGCCCAGCAGTTCCTCCGCGCCCGCCGCGTCCAGGGGCCGCACCGCCAGTTCGTGCACCCAGGCGGACAGTTCGGCCGGCATTCCCAGCGGGGAGCGGGCGGTGACCAGGACCAGGCTGTCGGAACGTTCCGGCACGAGCGCGAGGACCTGTTCGGGGTCCGAGGCGTCGTCCAGGATCACCGTGACCGGCAGGCCGGTCAAGTGCTGCTGGTACAGCTCGGCGAGCCGTTTGACCTGCTGGTCCGCGGAGGAGCGCTCACGGAAGAGGAGCTGCTCGCGGGGCGCGCCGAGCCGGTTCAGCAGGTGCAGCAGGGCGTCCCGGGTGGGCAGGGGATCCTCCTGCGCGCTGTGGCCGCGCAGGTCCACCACGCAGGCGCCGCGGAACTGGTCGCGCAGATCGTGCGCGGCCCGCACCGCGAGGGTGGTGCGGCCACTGCCGGGGGGTCCGTGCAGCACGACCACCGTCGGCCGTGTCTGCGTGCTGGCGCGCGCCGCCTGCACCCACTGCCGGAGCTGCCCGAGTTCGGTCCGGCGTCCGGCGAACGGGCTCGCGATGTCCGGTAGTTGGGCGAACGACTGGGCCAGCACGGTCCGGCCGCGGGCCGCCGCACTCTTGTCGGTGCCGCGCAGCTGCGGTCCCGGCGCCTTCTTCGGGCCGGTCGTCGCGCTCAGCATCCGCTGCTGATCCAGGAACGGCCGGATGCCCCGCACCTCCAGCGCGGTGAGCCATTGCAGCCGCAGTTGCTCGGCGCCGCCGGGCTGCCCCGCCTCGCCGGCCCGGTGATGCGCGGCCGGCAGATGGGAGCCGGCCACCTTCACGACGGTCGCCGCGGCGCCGACGACGCCGACGGCCACTCCGGCGCCGAGCGCCGTGCCCGGCCCGGTGCCCAGCGCGAGATCGGCGACCGCCGTCGTGACGGCGGCAACACCCGCCACCAGCAGGGGAGTCCGCCCGCCCTCCCGCGCGTACCGCTGTCCGAAGCTGACCTGGCGGGATTCCGTCTCTTCCAGGGCGCGCGCGTAGGCCTCGTACTCCTCGGCGGCCGTCTGCGCCATGGCGTCCAGCGCGCCGCGCGCCCGCGTCATCAGCACCTGCCGGTCGCTGCGCCCGCCGGACCGCCGTACTTCCTCCTCCACGGCCCGCGCCAACAACCGCTCGGCTTCCGCCCTATGGCCGTCCCGCATGTACCGTCCCCCTCCGGAGGTCACAGATTTCCTTGGTCAAGTGTGCGGTGGGCGGCTCCGCGAAGCGAGGGGGCGAAGGGCCCCGGGTCGCCGGGGCGGTGATCGCCCGGGGGCGCCTGACGTCTGCCGAGCGGGGTACTGCGGCAGGATGGACCCCATGCCGAACCGACTGGCCCATGAGACGTCTCCGTACCTCCTCCAGCACGCCGACAACCCCGTCGACTGGTGGCCCTGGTCGGCGGAGGCCTTCGAGGAGGCGCGCAGGCGGGGCGTGCCGGTGCTGCTGAGTGTCGGGTATTCGAGCTGCCACTGGTGCCATGTGATGGCGCACGAGTCCTTCGAGGACCAGGCGACCGCCGACCACCTCAACGAGCACTTCGTCAGCGTCAAGGTCGACCGGGAAGAGCGTCCCGACGTGGACGCCGTCTACATGGAGGCCGTGCAGGCGGCCACCGGCCAGGGCGGCTGGCCGATGACCGTGTTCCTGACACCCGACGCCGAGCCCTTCTACTTCGGGACCTACTTCCCGCCCGCGCCCCGGCAGGGCATGCCCTCCTTCCGGCAGGTGCTGGAGGGGGTGCGGCAGGCCTGGACCGAGCGGCGGGACGAGGTGGCCGAGGTCGCCGGGAAGATCGTCCGGGATCTGGCGGGCCGGGAGATCTCCTACGGGGACGGCCTGGCCCCCGGAGAGCAGCAGCTGTCGCAGGCGCTGCTGGGGCTGACCCGGGAGTACGACCCGCAGCGGGGCGGGTTCGCCGGCGCGCCGAAGTTCCCGCCGTCGATGGTGATCGAGTTCCTGCTGCGCCACCATGCGCGGACCGGCGCCGAGGGCGCTCTCCAGATGGCCCGGGACACCTGCGAACGGATGGCCAGGGGCGGGATCTACGACCAGCTCGGCGGCGGCTTCGCCCGGTACTCCGTCGACCGTGACTGGGTTGTGCCGCACTTCGAGAAGATGCTGTACGACAACGCCCTGCTGTGCCGGGTCTACGCCCATCTCTGGCGGGCCACCGGCAGCGAGCTGGCCCGGCGGGTCGCCCTCGAGACGGCCGACTTCATGGTGCGCGAACTGCGCACCGAGCAGGGCGGGTTCGCCTCCGCGCTCGACGCCGACAGCGACGACGGGAGCGGGAAGCACGTCGAGGGCGTGTACTACGTCTGGACGCCCGAGCAGCTCACCGAGGTGCTCGGGCCGCAGGACGCCGAGCTCGCCGCCCGCTACTTCGGCGTCACCGAAGAGGGCACCTTCGAGCACGGCTCCTCCGTCCTCCAGCTCCCGCAGCAGGACGAGGTCTTCGACGCGGAGCGGATCGCCGGGATCAAGGGGCGGCTGCTGCGTGAGCGGGGTGGACGGCCCGCGCCGGGCCGGGACGACAAGGTGGTGGCCGCCTGGAACGGGCTCGCGATCGCCGCGCTCGCCGAGACCGGCGCCTACTTCGACCGGCCGGATCTCGTCGAGGCCGCGGTCGGGGCCGCCGATCTCCTCGTCCGGCTGCATCTCGACGAGCAAGCCCGTATCGCCCGTACCAGCAAGGACGGACAGGCCGGGGCCAACGCGGGGGTCCTGGAGGACTACGCCGACGTGGCCGAGGGGTTCCTCGCCCTCGCCTCCGTCACCGGGGAAGGCGTCTGGCTGGAGTTCGCCGGATTCCTGCTCGATCACGTCCTCGTCCGGTTCGTCGACCCCGGGTCCGGTGCGCTGTACGACACCGCGGCCGACGCCGAGCGGCTCATCCGGCGTCCGCAGGATCCGACCGACAACGCGGTGCCCTCCGGCTGGACCGCTGCCGCAGGCGCGCTGCTGAGCTACGCCGCCCATACCGGCTCGGAGCCCCACCGCACCGCCGCGGAGCGGGCGTTGGGCGTCGTGAAGGCGCTCGGGCCGCGGGTGCCGCGGTTCATCGGATGGGGGCTCGCCGCCGCCGAGGCGCTGCTCGACGGGCCGCGCGAGGTCGCCGTGGTCGTGCCCCGGAAGACCGACCCCGCCTCAGTGGCGTTGCACCGTACGGCGCTTCTGGGCACCGCCCCGGGGGCCGTCGTCGCGTTCGGCACGACGGGGAGCGACGAGTTCCCGTTGCTCGCCGACCGCCCGCTGATCGAAGGTGAACCGACCGCGTACGTCTGCCGTAACTTCACCTGTGACGCGCCGACCGCCGACCCGGAGCGACTGCGCACGGCGTTGACCACCGTGGTGAGCGGCTGAAACGGCCGGAAACAGCTGCACAGCGCCCTCGATCCCGAAGGGAAAGCTGAGCACCTGTTCGGATAAATCGGGTTACGAGCGGCAGAGTTCCGAAACAATCTATTTATCGGAAGAGTTCCCGGACTTCACAGAGTCCTCCTAGTCTCTCCACAGTGCCGCGACGGATGTGACACGCCGTCGCGACAGGGGGCTCTGGGATCTGGGGGGATCTGCTTGCTCACGTCTGTCTTCATCGCTGCCGTCTCACTGGCCTTGTTCTGGATGGCGGCGTTCACCTTGTGGTGGCAGATGCACGCGTGGCGTACGCCCGAAGTGCTCGCCTCCACCCGGTTCAGCAGCCCGGACGGCGACGAACACGTCTCCTTCTCGCTGCTGCTTCCGGCACGGCACGAACAAGCCGTGCTGGACCACACCATCCAGCGCCTGCTGGAATCCGGCCACACCGACTTCGAGATCATCGTCATCGTGGGTCACGACGACCCCGAGACCACGGCGGTGGCCGAGAGCGCCGCCGAACGCGACGGGCGCGTCCGTGTCGTCGTAGACACCCACGAGAAGAAGAACAAGCCGAAGGCCATGAACACGGCGCTGCCGCACTGCCGCGGCGATGTCGTCGGGGTCTTCGACGCCGAGGACCAGGTCCATCCCGAGCTGCTCGCCCATGTCGACCACGCCTTCCGGACCACGGGGGCCGACGTCGTGCAGGGCGGGGTGCAGCTCATCAACTTCCACTCCAGCTGGTACAGCCTGCGCAACTGCCTGGAGTACTTCTTCTGGTTCCGCTCCCGGCTCCATCTGCATGCGCAGAAAGGATTCATCCCGTTGGGGGGCAACACCGTCTTCGTGCGGACGCACACCCTCAGGGAGGCCGGCGGCTGGGACCCGGACTGCCTGGCCGAGGACTGTGATCTCGGCGTCCGCCTCTCCAGCGTCGGCAAGAAGGTCGTCGTCGCCTACGACTCCGCCATGGTGACCCGGGAGGAGACCCCGGGCTCGCTCATGTCCCTGCTCAAGCAGCGCACCCGCTGGAACCAGGGCTTCCTCCAGGTCTACCGGAAGAAGGACTGGAAGCAACTCCCCGGGTTCGGGCAGCGGTTGCTGGCCCGCTACACCCTCATGACGCCCTTTCTCCAGGCGTTCTCCGGGGTCATCATCCCGCTCAACGTGGCGATCGCGCTTTTCCTCGACGTGCCCGTCGGGATCGCCTTCGTCACCTTCCTGCCGGCCGTGACGGCACTCGTCACCTTCGTCTTCGAGCTCGTCGGCCTGCACGACTTCGGCAAGCAGTACGGCCTGCGCGTCCGCCTCGTCCACTACCTCAAGCTCGTCGTGGGCGGCCCCTTCTACCAGGTCCTCCTCGCGGGAGCCGCGATGCGCGCCGTCTGGCGTGAACAACGCGGCCGCAACGACTGGGAGTTGACCTCACACGTCGGTGCGCATCTGACCGCCGCCACTCCCGGACCCGCAGCCGGGACCGCTACCGGACCCGGGGCCGCAGCCGGACCCGTTTCCGATCCCGCAGTGATCCGAGAGGACGTTCCTGCGTGACCTCCACCCTTCCCGCGGTGACCACCGGCACGGTCCCCGCGCAGCGCCGGCCTGTGCCTGATCCGCGTTCGACCGGCCGAACGGCTTCGCCGAAGCGGCTGCGCCGGTCCCGTCCCGACCTGATCCTGTGCGGCGTGCTCCTCGTGGCGATCCTCGTCGTGCAGGGCTGGAACATCGCCGACTACCCGACCCTCAGCGACGACGAGGGCACCTACCTCGCCCAGGCCTGGGCCGTCCAGGAGGGCAGGGGCCTCGCCCACTACACCTACTGGTACGACCACCCGCCCCTCGGCTGGATCCAGCTCGCCCTGCTGACCTGGATCCCCAAGCTGATCAGCCCCGACTCGATGACCGTCGGCGCGATGCGGGGCTCGATGCTCGTCATCAGCGCGGTCAGCGCCGTCCTCGTCCACGTCCTCGGGCGGCGGTTGTCCCTGCCCCGATGGGCGGCCGGGCTCGGCATGGTCCTGTTCGGGCTCTCCCCGCTCTCGGTCGTCCTCCAGCGGGAGATCTTCCTCGACAACCTCGCGGTGATGTGGACCCTGGTCGCGTTCACCCTGGCCGCCTCGCCGAGCCGCCACCTCTGGCACCACTTCGGGGCGGGCGTCGCCGCCGCGACGGCCGTGCTCACCAAGGAGACGATGCTCTTCGTCCTCCCGGCGGTCTTCGTCACCATGTGGCGGCACAGCCACCGCGACACCCGTAAGTTCGCCCTCACCGGCGCGGTCACCGCCTGTGTGCTGATCGGCCTCGCGTATCCCCTCTTCGCCCTGCTCAAGGGCGAGTTGCTGCCGGGCAGCGGTCATGTCTCCCTCTGGGACGGCATCGCCTACCAGATGACCAGGCCCGGGTCGGGCTTCATCCTCGACCAGGGCTCGGGGTCCTACGACGCGCTCCGGTCGTGGCTCTACTACGACCGGGTGCTGATCCTCGGCGGCCTCGCGGGCGCGCTGCTGCTCCTGCTCACCTGGCGCTGGTCGGTCACCGCCCGCGCCCTCGCCGGACCGTCGCTGGCGGTCGCGATCCTCGCGGTGGTCGCGATGCGGCCCAGCGGCTACCTGCCCGCGATGTACGTCATCCAGGCGCTGCCCTTCCTCGCGCTCGTCCTCGCAGGCGGCACCGCGAGCATCGCGCACGCCGTCCTGCGCAGACGGCGCGGGCCGGACGAGGCGCGGTGGCGGACCGGCGGCCGCTACGCCCTCGCGGCCGTTCTCGCCCTGGCGGCGGGCGCGTACGTCGTCCCGCGCTGGTACGACGGCGACCGCACCGCCGTCACCGCCGACGCCAACGCCCCCTACCGGGCCGCCTCCACCTGGCTGGCCACCGAGGTCGAGGACCCGGCCGACACCCGCGTCCTGGTCGACGACGCGCTCTGGCTGGACCTGGTGCACGCCGGCTACCGGCCCGGACCCGGGGCCATCTGGTTCTACAAGGCCGACCTCGACCCCGCCGTCACCAAGACCCTGCCGAACGGCTGGCGGGACATCGACTACGTCGTCGCCTCGCCGACCGTCCGGCGGGACGCGAGCGACCTGCCGCAGGTCGGGGCGGCCCTCGAACACTCGACGCCGGTTGCCACCTTCGGCTCCGGTGAGGACCGGATCGAGATCCGGCGGATCCAGACCGACTCCGGAGGCGTCCGATGAGCCACGAATACACCGAGTACAGCGCCCCCGTCCCCGATCTGAGTGCCGCCCAGCTCGCCGAGCCCGGCGCGGTCACCATCGTCGTACCGACCTTCAACGAGTCGGCGAACATCCGCCAACTGCTGCACCGGATCACCGAGTCGGTGCCGTCCCGGCTGCCCTGCGAGGTCGTCTTCGTGGACGACTCCACCGACGACACCCCCGAGGTCATCCGGGACGCGGCGCGCGACTGCCCCTTCCCGGTGACCGTGCTGCACCGGGAGGAACCGGTCGGCGGGCTCGGGGGCGCGGTCGTCGAGGGGATGAAGGCGGCCGGGTCGGACTGGATCGTCGTCATGGACGGCGACTGCCAGCATCCCCCGTCCCTGGTACCGGAGTTGGTGGCCACCGGGGAGCGGTCGAACGCCGGGCTCGTCGTCGCCTCCCGGTACATCAAGGGCGGCAGCCGCGCCGGGCTCGCGGGCAGCTACCGGGTGGCCGTCTCCCGCGGGGCGACCTGGCTCACCAAGTCCCTGTTTCCCCGGAAGCTGCGCGGGATCAGCGATCCGATGAGCGGCTTCTTCGCGATCCGGCGCAGCGCGGTCACCGCCGAGGTCCTCAAGCCGCTCGGCTACAAGATCCTTCTCGAACTCGCCGTCCGCAGCCGCCCGCGCGCGGTCGGCGAGGTGCCGTTCGTCTTCGAGGAGCGCTTCGCCGGCGAGTCCAAGTCGAGCGCGCGGGAGGGCTTCCGCTTCCTGCGTCACCTGGTCGGGCTGCGCACCGCCTCGCCGGTCGCCCGCATGGTCGGCTTCGGGCTGATCGGGGCGACCGGGTTCCTGCCCAACCTGCTGGGGCTGTGGGCCCTCACCGTCGCCGGACTGCACTACGTGCCGGCCGAGATCCTCGCCAACCAGCTCGGCGTCGCCTGGAACTTCGTCCTCATCGAGCATCTGCTGTTCCGCGACCGCCGGGCCCATCGCCGCTGGTGGGACAGGGTCGGCCGGTTCGCGCTGCTCGCCAACGCCGATCTGGTGCTGCGCATCCCGCTGATCGCGCTGTTCGTGCACCGGTTCGGGATGGGCGCGCTGTCCGCGACCGCGCTGGCGCTGGTGACGACGTTCGTCGTGCGCTTCGCCGGGACCGAAGCGCTGGTCTACCTCCCCCGCGGAGGGCCGCGGGGAAGCCGCACCGCAGGGAGAGCCGTGTGAACAGACGCCGTAGACGGGTGGCGATGCTGGCGGTGACGGGCCTCACCGGAGGCCTGTTGCTGGCCGGGCCGCAGCCCGCGTCCGCCGCCAACCTCGTTCAGAACGCCGGTTTCGAGACGTCCGGTACGGACGGCATGCCGGCCTGCTGGGAGAAGTCCGGCTGGGGCGACAACGACTTCACCTTCGCGCACACCTCGGACGCGCACACCGGCGCCAAGGCGATGAAGGTGACGCTGACCCGCCGGGTCGACGGCGACCGCAAGGCGCTGATCACCGAGTCGGCGGCGTGCGCGCCCGCGGTGACCGTCGGCAAGCAGTACGACCTGTCGCTCTGGTACAGGTCGACGACCCCCGACACCTCCGTCACCCTCTTCCGGCACGACGCGACGGCGGGCTGGCAGTACTGGACGGACCTCAAGACGCTGGACATGGCGTCCGCGTACACCCAGGCCACCGTCCGCACCCCCGCGGTGCCGGCCGGCACCGACCGCATCACCTGGGGCGTCTCCGTCTACGGGACCGGCTCGGTGACCACCGACGACTACGCGATGGACCAGGTACCGGACGTCCTGCCGCCCGCGACCTGCACCGGCACCGCCGACACCTGCGCCAACGGCCGCTGGGACGTGCTGCCCACGCGGAACCCGGTGCGCTCCATGCACTCCGTCGTCCTCAACAACGGCAAGGTGCTGCTGATCGCCGGCTCCGGCAACAGCGAGGAGCAGTTCGGCGCGGGCACGTTCACGTCGGCGGTGTACGACCCGGCGACCGGCAGTTACAAGGTCGTCCCCACGCCGAAGGACATGTTCTGTTCCGGGCATGTGCAGCTTCAGGACGGGCGCGTCCTCGTGATGAGCGGCAACAAGGCCTATCCGGTGGTGGGCGGGCACGGCTACGAGGGCTTCAAGGACTCGTACGTCTTCGATCCCGTCACCGAGACGTACAGCAGGACCAACGACATGAACGACGGCCACTGGTACCCGTCGGCCACCGTCCTGGGCAACGGTGACGTGCTGTCCTTCGGCGGGCTGCGCGAGGACTCGACCGGATCGGTGACGGCCGAGCTGTTCTCGCAGGCCGAGCAGCGGTGGCAGCCGCTGTGGAAGGTCAACCAGACCTGGTCGTACTGGGGTCTGTACCCGTCGATGATCCTGATGCAGGACGGCCGCCTCTTCTACTCGGGCAGCCATGTCTTCGGCAACAACATCCCGGGCACGGGTTCGGCGGTCTACGACTACGACGCCAACACGGTCACCCAGATCCCCGGCCTGCAGAACAAGGACCAGCGCGACCAGTCGGCGAGCGTCCTGTTGCCTCCGGCGCAGGACCAGCGGGTCCTCACCCTCGGCGGCGGCAACATCGACTCCAACCCGGACGGCAACCGGCTCACCGACATCATCGACCTGAAGGCCGCGAACCCGTCGTACGTCGCCGGGCCGCCGCTACCGCAGGGCACCGTCGACCTCGGCAACGGTCCGGTGGCCGAGACCGGCGCGCAGGGCAAGATGTACGTGTCCGCCGTGCTGCTGCCCGACGGCAAGGTGCTGGAGACGGGTGGCGCGCTGCACAACCGGGCCGACCCGGTCTTCGAGTCGTCGCTCTACGACCCCGGCACGAACACCTTCGATCCCGTCGCCGCCGACCCGCAGGCCCGCGGCTACCACTCGTCCTCCTTCCTGCTGCCCGACGGCCGGGTGATGTCGACCGGCGACAACCCGGGCAACGGCACCTGGAACCACAACGTGTCGATCTACACCCCGCCCTATCTGCTCAAGGGCGCCCGGCCGGCGATCACGTCGGTCATCGACACGGAGTGGACGTACGGCGACACCCAGCGCATCACGGTCGACCGGCCCATCGCCAAGGCGGAGCTGATCCGCCCGGCGGCGGTGACCCACTCCTCCGACCCGAACCAGCGCTTCGTCGATCTCCCGCTGTCCGTCGACGGCAACAACGTCGACCTCAACGTGACGAGCAACCCGAACCTGGCGCCGCCCGGCTGGTACATGCTCTTCGCGGTGGACGCGAACGGGGTGCCGTCGGTGGCGAAGTGGGTGCACCTCCAGGGCCCGGCCGGGCTGAGCGCGGACTCCGCGTCGACGTTCTCGGTGTCCTCGGGGGCGTCGGGCACCGAGGCCGCACCGCACGTGCACTCCTTCGCCGACGACCTGACCGGCAAGGTCACCGGCCCCGGCAGGAAGCGGACCTCGCAAGCGGTCGGCCCGACCGTCTCCGGCTGCGACCGGCACTACGGCTCGATCAACGTGTGCGTGCCGACGGCGTTCCCGGCGACGGTGAAGAAGACGACGGCCGCCCGCTGTTCCTGGCTCGGGGCCAAGGACTACGGGCGGCTGAAGGTCAACGGCAAGGACGACCCGCTGGGGCTCGACCCCGACCGGGACGGCCTCGCGTGCGGGAAGGGCGACCTGCGCAGGGGCTAGGGCAGGCCCGGTCCCGCGGACTCCGCCAGGGCGCGCTCCACGATGGCCACCAGCTGCTCGTGGTGCGCGCCCTTCCAGTACGCGCGCCCGCAGGACAGGCACTGCGCGAACACGTCGTACGACTGCCGCGTGCCGTGGCGCAGCTGGTCGGCGACCTCCTCCTTGGTGGCCTTGCGCAGCAGACCGTTGCAGGCGGTGCACCGCGTCCAGGGAAGCAGCTCGGGCGCGAACCGGTCGAGGACGTCGCGGAGCTGCTCCTCGGGATCGGTGCTGTAGACGTACGCGCCCGCCCACAGTTCGCGCCGCCGCAGCAGGCCCCGGTCCCGGCTCAGCATGACGCGCTGTTCGGCCGCCGACCGGGTGGCGAGCGCCGGGTCGCCGATGTCGGTCGACTCGTACGCCGTGTCCACGCCGAGCAGACGCATCCGGCGGGCCAGGGTGCCGAGGTGGACGTCGAGGAGGAAGCGCAGCGGCGCCTCCGGGATCCGCTGGGGGCGGGCCACCGGGCGGACGGTCACCGACTCGCCGGCGGAGGGGATGTGCGAGACCGGTACCGCACGGCCGTCGACGAGCAGGGTGCCGACCTCGGTGAGGGGCACCCCGAGCGACTCGACGACATGGCCGAGGGTGGAGACGCCGTCCACGGCGAGCGCGGTGGCTCCGGCCCGCCGCGCTTGCGGGACGAACAGGGCCAGCTCCGGGGCGACTTCGACACGGATCTCGAATGCGTTCACCTGGTCAGGATGGCACGGGGGAGGGTCGGGGGCTCAGCGGTTTTCGTTGCTCAGGCCGTGCTCCAGGACGTCCAGGGTGCGGTCGAGGAGGGCGCCGAAGTCGTCCTCGTGGCCGTGCTCGCCCCAGTACAGGGCCGTCTCCATCAGGCCGCCGAGCAGGGACATGGTGTAGACGCGGACCTCCAGGCTGTCGGGGTCGCGGCCGGTGCGCTCGCCGATCGCGACGCAGAGCATGCGGCCGAGGACCGACATGCTCTCCATCATCCGCGAGCGCACCGCCGGAACCTGGACCATCAGATGGGTGCGCAGCCGGGCCGTCTCCGGGTCCTCGTCGAAGCCCATGCGGGCCCCTTCTCGCATCACGTACCGCATGGTGTCCGCCACCGCCTCGTGGGCGGGCCGGGAGCGCAGCAGCGCCAGCAGGATCGGGTCCTGCTCATCGGTGAGGATGATGTCTTCCTTGGTCGGGAAGTAGCGGAAGACGGTCGACGGCGACACCTCGGCGCGCTCGGCGATCTGGTCGATCGTCGTGGCTTCGTACCCCTGCTCCTCGACCAGCGCGTAGGTCGCGGCGCGGATCGCCTCGCGGGTCTTGGTCTTCTTGCGCTCCCGGAGACCCGGCTGGGGTGAGGGGTGGTCGGCGGGAGAGCTGATGCGTGCGGCCGTCATGGGCTCATTGTCGGGCATCGGCCGTGGGGGTGACCAAGCCGGGACCGGCGTCCTCGGCCCCGCCCTCCACCGCACCGGTCTCCTCGACCTGCGCGGTTCCCGGCAGGAACGCGGCCGCCAGCAGCGCGGAGGCCAGGGCGGCGATGCCGCACACGAGCAGCACCAGGCTCATGCCGTGGACGTAGGCGGAGTTCGCGGAGGAGGCGAGATCGGTCAGGTTCGCCTTCTCGGCGATCACATGGGCGGCGACCACCGAGTCCCCGGCGCTGTCGGCGGCCCCCGCGGGCAGACCGGTGACGTCGAGGCGGTCGCGGAAGGCGCTCGCGAGCAGGCTGCCGAGCAGCGCGATGCCGATGGCCGCGCCGACCTGGCGCAGGGTCATCAGCAGGCCGGAGCCGCTGCCGGCGCGGTCGGTGGGCAGGGTGCCCAGGGCGCCGGCCATCGCGGGCACGATCGAGAAGCCGAAGCCGAACCCGACGATCGACAGCCACAGCGCGGTGAAGCCGTAGCCGGAGTCGACCGTCGTCCGGCTGCCCAGCAGCATGGCGAAGGCCAGCACCACCAGGCCCGCGCTCACCACGGCCCGTGCCCCGAACCGGACCACGACGGGCTGCGCGGCCCGCGCGGCGACGATCAGACCGCCCATCATCGGCAGCAGCCGCACCCCGGTGCCGAGGGCGTCGTTGCCGAGGACGGCCTGGAGGTACTGCGGCAGGACGAACAGCAGGCCGGACAGCACGAACATGAGCAGCGTCGCCGCGAGCGTGTTGAACAGGAAGCCGCGGTGGGCGAGCAGCCCCATGTCGAGCATGGGCCGCGCGGCCCGGCGCTCGCGCAGGACCAGCGCGGTGATCAGTACGACGGCCGTGGCGTCCATCGCGAGGACCAGCGGGTCGCCCCAGCCCCGGGTCGGCGCCTCGATGATCGCGTAGATGAGGGCGCCGAGACCGGCGGCGGTGAGCGCGGTGGAGACGATGTCGACCTTGGGGGAGGCCGGGTCGCGGGTCTCGGGCAGCAGGAAGACGCAGGCGGCGATGCCGATCGCGGCCATCGGGATGTTGATGAGGAAGACCGAGCCCCACCAGAAGTGGTTGAGCAGCCAACCGCCGATGATCGGCCCGAGCGGCAGGCCCAGTGTCGAGCCGGCCGAGACGATGCCGACGGCCTTGGTGCGCTCTTCGGGCGCGAACAGCGAGGGCAGCACCGACAGTGCGAGCGGTGTGACCAGCGCGGCCCCGACGCCCATCACGGCGCGGGCGCCGATCACCGCGTTCACGTCCCCGGCCAGGGCGCCGACCAGCGAGCCGCCGAGGAAGATCCCCAGCCCGGTGATCAGCATGTTCCGTCGGCCGAAGCGGTCGCCCAGCAGTCCGGCCGGGAGCATCAGCGCCGCGAAGACGACGATGTACGCGTCCGCCATCCACTGCTGCTGACCTGTGCCGGCGCCGAGCTGTTCCGCCATCGTCGGGAGGGCCACATTGAGGATCGTCGTGTCGAAGCCGAGCGTGAGCATGCTCGCGACCAGGGCCCCCAGGGCCCACCAGCGGCGGGGGTCGGGCCCCACCGCAGCAGAGTTCGTGACAGTAGCCATGAAATGAGAGTAGCTCTCAAAAGATGGTGCGTGTCAATCGATATGGACTCCCGGTATGCGGAACCCGCGCACAAAAAAGGGCCACGGCTCGGAAGCCGTGGCCCGGGGGAGGCGGAAAAGTGGTGTTACCCGTGCTGGTATGCCACCAGCGAGATGCCGACGTAGTGCACGACGAACGCGGCGAGGGTCAGCGAGTGGAAGACCTCGTGGAAGCCGAACCAGCGCGGTGACGGGTTGGGGCGCTTGATGCCGTAGATCACGCCGCCCGCGCTGTAGAGGAGCCCGCCGACGATCACCAGGACCATGACGGCGATGCCGCCCGCCCGCATGAAGTCCGGCAGGAAGAAGACGGCGGCCCAGCCCATCGCGATGTAGCAGGGGGTGTAGAGCCAGCGCGGGGCGCCGACCCAGAACACCCGGAAGGCGATGCCCGCGATCGCCGCGGCCCAGATGCTCCACAGCAGCCACTGCCCCTTCGACTCCGGCAGGAGCAGCAGGGTGAGCGGTGTGTAGGTGCCCGCGATGATCAGGAAGATGTTCGCGTGGTCGAGTCTGCGCAGGACGCCGTCCATCCGCGGGCTCCAGTCGCCGCGGTGGTAGAGGGCGCTCACCCCGAACAGCAGGCAGGCCGTCAGGGCGAAGATTCCGCAGGCGATGCGGCCGCGGGACGAGTCCGCCAGGGCGGTGAGGACCAGCCCGGAGACGAGAGCGGCCGGAAACATGCCGAGGTGCAACCAGCCGCGGAGCTTGGGCTTGATCTCTTCCGACAGGGAGTGCGCGACGGACGCGGGGCCGGCGGCCGGCGAGTCCGTGGGCGCGTCGGGGACGGACGCAGTCATGGGCGAATCGTACCTACGGAACCGTAACTTACGCGTCACCGCGGCATGTCCGGGAGTGGAGAGTGGCCATCGTCTCACGGGGGCCGGGCCGGGCCGGGTCAAAGGGTCGTCGGCTGAACGTCATGTGGACGCAAAACGTCGGGTCTACACGTGGCCATCCTCACTCCGCTCACCTGTGAGGCCCTCTGGACATATGGGCGGTACCATCGGATGATCAAATGAGTGCGGTCGACACCGGATGAGCGCCAAGGTCATCATCCGAAGCATCCGGGTCGCAGCCCCCACGGGGCCTCCAAACAAAAAATCCCTCATTTAGGAGCAATCGTGGCGCGCGACATCGCGGCTCCCCCCGTCATCCCCACCGACCACCAGGAACTCGTCTCCTGGGTGAACGAGATCGCCGAACTGACGCAGCCGGACAACGTGGTCTGGTGTGACGGATCCGAGGCCGAGTACGAGCGACTGTGCGAGGAGCTCGTCGAGAAGGGCACCTTCAAGCGGCTCGACCCGGTGCAGCGCCCGAACTCCTACTACGCCGCCTCCGACCCCACCGACGTCGCCCGCGTCGAGGACCGCACCTTCATCTGCTCCGAGCAGGAGAAGGACGCCGGCCCGACCAACCACTGGAAGGCGCCCGCCGAGATGCGGGAGATCTTCTCGGGGGAGAAGGGGCTGTTCCGCGGCTCCATGCGCGGCCGCACGATGTACGTCGTCCCCTTCTGCATGGGCCCGCTGGGCTCCGACCTCTCCGCGATCGGCGTCGAGATCACCGACTCCGCCTACGTCGCCGTGTCCATGCGCACCATGACCCGCATGGGACAGCCGGTGCTGGACGAACTCGGCACCGACGGCTTCTTCGTGCGTGCCGTGCACACGCTCGGAGCGCCGCTGGCCGAGGGCGAGGCCGACGTCCCGTGGCCCTGCAACAGCACCAAGTACATCTCGCACTTCCCCGAGAGCCGCGAGATCTGGTCCTACGGCTCCGGCTACGGCGGCAACGCCCTGCTCGGCAAGAAGTGCTACGCCCTGCGCATCGCGTCCGTCATGGCCCGCGACGAGGGCTGGCTCGCCGAGCACATGCTGATCCTCAAACTGACCCCGCCGCAGGGCGAGTCCAAGTACGTCGCCGCCGCCTTCCCGAGCGCCTGCGGCAAGACCAACCTCGCCATGCTGGAGCCCACCGTCTCCGGCTGGACCGTGGAGACCATCGGCGACGACATCGCCTGGATGCGGTTCGGCGAGGACGGCCGGCTGTACGCCATCAACCCCGAGGCCGGCTTCTTCGGCGTGGCGCCCGGCACCGGTGAACACACCAACGCCAACGCGATGAAGACCCTCTGGGGCAACTCGGTCTTCACCAACGTCGCCCTCACCGACGACAACGACATCTGGTGGGAGGGCATGACGGAGGAGACTCCCGCCCACCTCACCGACTGGAAGGGCAACGACTGGACGCCGGAGTCCGGTACCCCCGCCGCCCACCCCAACGCCCGCTTCACCGTCCCCGCCGCGCAGTGCCCGATCATCGCGCCCGAGTGGGAGGACCCCAGGGGCGTGCCGATCTCGGCGATCCTCTTCGGCGGCCGACGCGCCTCCGCGGTCCCGCTGGTGACGGAGTCCTTCGACTGGAACCACGGCGTCTTCCTCGGCGCCAACGTGGCCTCCGAGAAGACCGCCGCCGCCGAGGGCAAGGTCGGCGAGCTGCGCCGCGACCCCTTCGCCATGCTGCCGTTCTGCGGCTACAACATGGGCGACTACATGGGCCACTGGGTCGACGTCGCCAAGGGCAAGGACCAGTCGAAGCTGCCGAAGATCTACTACGTCAACTGGTTCCGCAAGAACGAGGCGGGCAAGTTCGTCTGGCCCGGCTTCGGCGAGAACAGCCGCGTGCTGAAGTGGATCGTGGAGCGCCTGGACGGCAAGGCCGAGGGCGTCGAGACCCCGATCGGCATTCTGCCGACCAAGGACGCCCTCGACACCAAGGGCCTCGAACTGGCCGACTCCGACCTGGAGTTCCTCCTCACCGTGGACAAGGAGGTCTGGCGCGAGGAGGCCTCCCTGGTCCCCGAGCACCTCAACACCTTCGGCGACCACACCCCGAAGGAACTGTGGGACGAGTACCGCGCGCTGGTGCAGCGCCTGGGCTGAAGCCCACCGAGAACTCCGCGGCCGGCACGGGATTGCCCTGACCAGTGATCGTCACGGCCGGCCGCGGTGCGATGCGGCGAGCCGCGTACAACGGCGTACGTGGCCATGGGCCTGTCGTCGTCTCCCCGTCCGCCCCGACGAGGAGACGACGGCAGGCCTTCGCCTAATGGCCCCTGTCCTCCAGATACCGCGTGTGCGTCTCCTGCCGCCGCGCCTCGGTCTCCCTCAGTGCCGCCGCCAGCCGCTCCGCCTCGTCCTGCAGCAGGCCCAGCTGGCGTTCCAGGTGCCGCTCCGGGGGTTCCTGGCCTGGCGCCATCCGGGTCCACCAGCGCGTCCGGACGAAGCTGTCGACGGCCTCGGGCAGGTCCTGCCGTACGGTCCGGGAGAGCGCGTGGACGCCCTCCGGGTCCTGGGCGAGGACCTCGGCGACCCAGCCGGGCTCCAGCAGCGCGGCCAGCAGGCCGGTGAGTTCGGTGAGACGGCCGGCGGCGGCCGGCGGCAGCTCGATCTCCGCGAGATACCCGCCGAGCCGCTCGAAGTCGTCGCGCAACGCGTCCAGCTGGGCCGACGGATCCGGGAAGTCGGGCAGCGGCGGCCGCTCCGGCGGGGCCACCAGCGCTCCCGCGCCGTAGAGACCGACCACCACGACGGGCCAGTACGCGCCCGCAGCCCCCGTGAAGGTCAGCACCAGACCGGCCAGTCCGGCCGCACTGCCCGCGATGTTCTTGCGGGACTCCAGGTACCCGACGAACCTACTGGTAGCCACGGATCTCCTCGAAGGCGCCGTCCAGCGAGCCCTGCTGCGCGTCGAAGAGCCGGCCGCCGGTCAGGTCGGCGATGTGCTCCAGTTCCGCGCGGTCGGAGTCGCCGAAGAGGATGGGGAAGACGGGGATCCGCTTTCCGGCCGGGGTGAGGTCGTCCCGGTAGAAGGCGTCGAAGTCGTCGGCGTCGTCGCCCTTGGTGTTCTCGCCGTCCGTCATCAGCACGATGGAGGTGAAGGCGTCCCGGTCGGTGCCCAGCTGGTCGTAGGCCTTCTCCAGCGAGGTGTAGATCGCGGTCTCGCCGTCGGCCGTGAGTTCCTTGGTGTCCTCGCGGATCGCGGCCAGTCCGGTCTGCGGGTCGGCGGGGCTGACGACATGCGTGGCGACGCTCTTCACGTCCGACCCGAACGGCATCAGCGTCACCTCCTCGCGGTCGCGGAAGTCACCGGTGAGGTCGGCGAGGGCGTCCTTCAGCCGGCTGAGCCGGTCGCCCTCCATAGAGCCGGAGGTGTCGAGGACGTACACGGTCCGCGACGGCCGGCGCAGCTCGTTCTCGTAGGCGTCGAGCAGCCCGTCGGCGACGGAGCGGCTGCCGGGGAAGGGCAGTTCGCGCCGGCGGGTGGTGTCGAGGCCGGCCGCGGGCGGCACGGAGGCGACGACCGGGCGGCGGTGCGTCCGGGTGGTGATCAGCCGCTGGACGGCCTCGGTGCGCAGGGCGTCGGTGACCCGCTTGACGTCCTTGCGGGTCGCCGCGTCGGTCGCGGCGAGGGAGGAGAGCGGGTAGTCGGCGGTGACGACCCCGTCCGTGGGGCGGATCACGGTCAGCCCCGGGACGCCCTTCAGTACGGACTCGTAGTTGAGCAGCGCGTCGACGTCACCGCGCCGGGTGTACGCGCTCGCCAGCCAGCCCGACGACCCCGAGGTCAGCTGCTGCCCCTTGAAGAACTCCTTCAGCCTCGGCGTCGCCTTCGTGACGTCCGCGTCGGTGAGCGCCGACTGGGCTCCCGAGAGCGCCGAGGCGACCGAGATCAGCGTGGCGAAGCCGGAGTGGGAGCGGGCCGGGTCGGTCATGCCGTAGGTGAGCTCGCCGTCCTGGACGGCCTGCTCGATCTGCGACCAGGTGACCTGGCCGGACGTCCAGCCGAGGGCGCCGAGCTTGGCGGTCTTCACCCCGAGGGCCACCGGGCTCGACATGATCGGCGTCTCCGACACGACCTTCTTCGCCGCGTCCGGGCGCAGCCGCAGATAGTCGTCGGAGGACAGCCACACGGCGTCGTACTTCCCGTCGGTGCCGCCCTTCGCCAGCAGGTTCACGGCGTCCAGGGTGCCCATGTACGTCGGTCTGACCTTGACGCCGGTGTCCTTGCGGACCTGTTCGAGCACCGGCGCCATGTCGCTCAGCTCGCTGGAGGCGAGGATCCGCAGGGTGCCGGGTTCGGGCGCGTCGGGGTCATCGGCGTCGCTCTGCGCCGAGCAGGCGGTCAGCAGGAGGGCGAGGGCCGTCCACGCGAGGAGGGAACGTCTCATGCGAGCCCGCCTTCCAGGGCGCCCCGCGAGCGGCTGCGGTCCAGATAGGTGCTCGCCTGCTGGAGTTCGGCCGTCAGGCTCTCCACGGTCACCGCCATCGCCTCGGTGGCCTGCACCTTGTAGGTGTCGATGGCGTCGAGGGTGCGGTAGATCTGCTGGAAGGCGGAGCGCAGGGTCTCGGCGCCGACCGCCGGATCGGCGGCGATGCGCTGGATCTCCCCGCTCTGGGTCGCCAGCATCTCCGCGTTGCCCCGGATGAGGTCCTCGGTGGTGCCGCGCAGCGCGTTGACCTGCTCGATGACCTTCTTCTGGTGGTCCAGGGCGGAGGCCAGCATCACGGAGATGCGCAGGGCCGCGACCGTGGTCGTGGCCGCTCGGTCGACGCCCTTGATCAGCTCGTCGTTGTTGCGGCGTACGACGTCCATGGCGAGGTAGCCCTGCGCGCAGACCGCGAGCTGGGTGAGCAGGTCCTGGTGCTTCTGCCGGACCGGGAAGAGGACGTCGGCGCGCAGGCCGTCGGCCCGCTCGGGGTCGGTGGCCTCGGCGTCGGCGATCCGCTGTCCGACCGCCGCGTCCAGGGCGTCGGTCAGGACGACGTACTCCTGGAGCTTGCCCATCGTCTCCCAGAGCCGGACGCGCTCGGTCTGCAGCGCGGCGTTGTCGCGCCGCAGTTCGTCCTGGCCGCCGCGCAGCGAGCCCACGATCCGGTTGAGCGTGCCCTGCGCGGAGGCGTACTTGGCGACGTGGTCACGCAGCTTGTTCCCGCCGGGCAGCCGGGACAGGAACTTCCGTCCCTTGGACGCCGGCAGGTCACGCGGGTCCAAATCCTCGACCACCCGCCGGAGTTCGACGAGCGAGCCCGCGACCTGCGACTGGGCGTCCCCGCCCTTGTCCGGCAGGCTTCTGATGGTCCGTTCCAGCATGCGGTTGGACTGCGCGGCGGCCGTGCGCATCTCACCGGCGCCGAGCGCGGTGATCTCGCCGACCTTGCCGGCGAACTCGGGCGAGCGGGCGTCGAGCGCGGCGAGCCCCTCGACATACGCGGCGGCCTTGGTGGCCATGTCCGTACGGACGGCGTCGTCGACGGGCACGAGCCCGCCGGCCTTCTCGCGCGGCACCGCGGCGACGGCCTCGGGCGGCGTGAGGGTGAAGGTGCTGTCGTCGGTCATGTGCTGATCCCCCTATCCGCGCGCCCGTCGCGCCAGCTCGTGCAGCACCGTGGAGGTGGGCACGGGCGCCTGGCGGACGCCGGTCAGTTCCTGCTTGAGGTAGGTGGTGGCCGAGGCGAACTCGGCGGTGACGCCCTGCGGACGGAATCCGTGCCGGATCTCCAGCTTGCGCAACCCCGGTTCGGTGGACAGGAGTTGGGCGAGCGCCCGGCCGTCCTCGGTGAGCGGTACGGCGGTGTGGTCGCTGTTGACGGTGGTGTCCGGGTAGAGCACCACCAGGTCGTCCGGCTGCTGCCCGTTTGCGAGGAGCGAGGCGACCTGCGACTCGTAGACCAGGACGAGCGGGTTGCCGGCGCCGCTGACGAAGTCCCGGAAGGCCGCGTCCGTGCTGGACTGCTGGGCGCCCTGGACGCTGACCAGCTTGTGCAGCAGGGGTGCCGTGCGCCCGATCTCGGCGTCGCTCGCGACCACCTTGCCGCCGTTGTCCACGTAGGACGCGGCGGCCAGGTAGAGGGCGCCCGAGCTGGAGGTCTCCGGGTCGGTGCTCGACAGGTAGAGGGTGCCGGTCAACTCCCCGTACTTCGCGGCCCCCTTGAGCTGCTGCCAGGTCCGGTCGGCGCGAGCCGCGTCGAGGTAGGCGGCCATCTTCAGCGTGCCGCGGTGGTCGGCGTCCAGCGTCGCCAGGCCGTTGCCCGCGAGCACCCCGGCGGCGTTCTTGTGCGCCACGACGACGAGCGGCGAGTAGAAGGGGCGCGGGAGGGTGCCGCTCACCTTGTACTTCGCGGCGAGCTCGACGGCGGGCGCCTGGCTGCTAGGGAACGCGAGGTCGTACCCCTTGAGGTCCAGCCCCTCCATGGCCCAGGACCCGGAGGTCTCGGCCTCGACGGCGTAGCCCTTGGCGGCGAGGGCCTTCACCACGTCCGGGTCGGCGAAGAACTCCGCCTTCTCCGACCCGATCACCATCCGCACGGTCTTCGTTGCCGTGCCCTTGTCCTCATCACTGCGGCCCGCGACGACGGCGACCACCACACCCGCCATCAGCAGTACCGCGAGGACGATTCCTGCGATTCGTCTCACAAAGGGAGCGTGCTCGCGGAACCCCACATTCCCGGGTGGTCCGGGTGAACGGGGAGTGAAGGGGGTGCCCCGGAACGCAACAGGAAGGGGAGGTTCCCGTTGCCGGGTGACGACCGGTCAGTCCGTGCGGTCGCCGGCCTTGCCATAGCGCCGGAAGTCGTCGGTCTCCACGGTCCAGGGGCCGAAGGGGATCTTGTCGCCGTAGATGTAGGACTCCGTGTGGCTGTAGCGCCCGTTGCACGGCTCGGAGTGCACCTCGACCGTGCCCTTGCGCGGGTCGACGATCAGGTAGTGGGGGATGCCCATGGCGGGGTAGTCGGCGAGCTTCTCGCGGTAGTCGTTGTCCGGGTTGGACGGCGAGACGATCTCGACGGCGGCGAGTACCTGGCCGGCGTCGACGGCGATGCCCTCCTCGTCCAGGGCGTCCTCGGGGATGACGACCGCGTCGGGCAGGCGCATACGGCCGACCGAGGGGTTCTCGATCTCGGGGCCGTTCGCACAGATATAACCGGGGTGAGTGGTCAGGAGCTGCTCGTCCAGTTGCTTGCGGATGCGGCGGATCGTGCCCTCGTGCCGCTTCGACGGGCACATCATCGCCAGTATCGGACCGGCCGGGCCGATCTCGACGCTCCAAGCCCCTTCGAGGCCCTCGGCGTAGGCCCCGAGCTGTTCCGCGATGGCGCGCATCTTCGTGTAGTCCATGCCCATATGCGCATGGTACGGAGAAAGATGGCGCCCGGTCCGCGCGTCGCTGCGGGTGCACGCGGACCGGGGCCGTTCATGGTCCCCGGAGGGGAGCCCCGGCCAGGGGTGGGGCCGGGGAGGGGGTTCACCGGGAGGGTGGCCCCGGTGAAGGGGTTCAGCCGGCGGTGCTCAGTTCCTTGTTCTCCACCAGGGCGGCGGCGTGCGCGTCCATGCGCTGGGCCGCCAGGATCGCCGCCGCGGTGTCCGCGCGGGACGCGGCGACGAGGAGGGCGCGGCCCGCCAGGGCGTGCGCCCGCTCGTGCAGGACCGCGGGGCCCGGGTCCGCCGGGTCGGCGGCGAGGGTGGCGCGGACCGGAGTCCGCCCGCCCCGCAGTCGCGTCACCTGCTGCGCGAGCCGTGCGGTCGCGGTGTCCAGGTCGGCGGACGGTGCCGCCGCGCGGAGCTCGTCGGTGACGGCGAGCAGCGCCGCGAGATGCGCTGCGAGCTGGATGTCCAGCTCCTCCTCGCGGGAGCGGTGGGGGAAGTCCGAGGGCTTGCCGGCCATCGAGGTGTGGGCGGACCCACGGGAAGCGGGGGTGCGGATCGGCTCGTACATGAGGATGGCCTCCTGTGCTGTCAGGAAACCATCCTAGCTTAGATCTCGTCTAAAGTTGAGTCGTCCATAAACCGCCGCTAGGGCTGGCTGTAGCCGTCCAGGAAGCGGGCGATCCGGCCCACCGCGTCCCGCAGGTCCGTCGCCGTCGGCAGGGTGACGACCCGGAAGTGGTCCGGCTCCGGCCAGTTGAAGCCGGTGCCCTGGACGACCATGATCTTCTCCTGGCGCAGCAGGTCCAGCACCATCTGCCGGTCGTCCTTGATCTTGAAGACGGTGGGATCCAGACGCGGGAAGAGGTACAGCGCCCCCTTCGGGCGGACACAGGTCACGCCCGGGATCTGCGTCAGCAGCTCGTACGCCGTGTCCACCTGCTCCTTGAGCCGCCCGCCCGGCAGCACCAGGTCCTTGATCGTCTGGCGGCCGCTGAGCGCGGCCACGACCCCGTGCTGGCCCGGCATGTTCGCGCACAGGCGCATGTTCGCCAGGATCGTCAGACCCTCGATGTAGGAGTCGGCGTGCGCGCGCGGACCGGAGATCGCCATCCAGCCGACCCGGTAGCCGGCCACCCGGTACGCCTTCGACATGCCGTTGAAGGTGAGGGTGAGCAGGTCCGGGGCGACCTTGGCGGTCGGGGTGTGCGTGGCGCCGTCGTAGAGGATCTTGTCGTAGATCTCGTCCGAGCAGACCAGGAGGTTGTGGCGGCGCGCGATGTCCGTCAGCCCCCGGATCATCGCCTCGTCGTACACCGCGCCCGTCGGGTTGTTCGGGTTGATGATGACGATCGCCTTGGTGCGGTCGGTGATCTTGCGCTCGACGTCGGCGAGGTCGGGCATCCAGTCCGACTGCTCGTCGCACCGGTAGTGCACGGCGGTGCCGCCGGAGAGCGAGACGGCGGCGGTCCACAGCGGGTAGTCGGGGGCCGGGACCAGTACCTCGTCACCGTCGTCCAGCAGGCCCTGCATCGCCATGACGATCAGCTCGGACACGCCGTTGCCGATGAAGACGTGCTCCACGTCCGTCTCGATGCCGAGTGTCTGGTTGTGCATCACCACGGCCCTGCGTGCGGCCAGCAGACCCTTCGCGTCGCCGTAGCCGTGTGCCGTCGAGACGTTGCGGAGGATGTCCTCCAGGATCTCCGGCGGACAGTCGAACCCGAAGGCGGCCGGGTTGCCGGTGTTCAGCTTGAGGATGCGGTGACCAGCCGCTTCCAGGCGCATCGCCTCCTCGAGAACCGGGCCCCGGATCTCGTAACAGACGTTGGCGAGCTTGGTCGACTGGATCACCTGCATGTCTGGGAGCTTACGGCCCGGTAACGCTTCCGGGGGCGTGTTTCCCGCCACGTGAGACGGGTGGTTTGGGTCGTTATCGCCGGTAGCTGTCCCAGGAGTCACTCCTGTCCCTACAATCCGCGGCATGTTCAGGCCAGGTGAGAGTGGCGTGCCTCCGGTACAGCCGATCGTGTACCACCCGTACGCCGAGACCGATCCGGCCTCGTACGAGCGGTACACCGATCCGGCCGCCGCCCATGGGTGGGAGAACGCGTACGACGAGACCGCCGAGCTGCCTCGGGTCCGTCCTCCGGAGCGGGAGCCGGGGCCGGGGCCGGGGCCGGAGCCGGGCGGCCGCGCGGACCGTCGGCGTGCCGCGCACCGGACGGGCGGCCGCCCTTCGCGCCGCGTGCTGGCCGCCGCCGGGGCGGCCGGGGCGGTGGCGCTGGCCGCGGTGGTGGCGGGGATGTCCTTCTCCGGGGATCCGGCCGGGGACCAGCGGGGCAAGCAGGGGGACACGCGCTCGGCGCCGGACGGCGCGGTGAGCCCGTCGGACGGGCCGGCTTCGGCCGCGAGCGGCTCCGCCGGGGCCGTGGCGCCGGCCCCGTCCGCTTCGGTCGCTCCGGTGCCGTCCTCGGGGGGCACGGCATCCGGGACGCCCTCCGCCGGGTCGTCGGCCGACGCCTCCGTGAGCCAGGCGGCGAGTGCCGCGGCCTCCGCCTCGGCCTCCGGGTCCGCCTCCGGGTCCGCCAAGGGCAATCCCGGGAAGGGCCGGGGCCGGGACAAGGGGGGCAGGTAGACCGGGACGGCCCCCGGAGCCGAGGATCCCGCGGCCGAAAAGCGACCCTTGTTCTCTCCCCTCTGTGCACTAACAATGCGCATGACAAATCAGCGGGCGGCCGGAAGATCTCCGGTCGCCCTGTCGTAAGAGGGGACCCCCACATGAGAAAGCCTCTCGTTGCCGCGCTCTTCGCCCTGGCCATCGCCGGGGCGGGTGCGGCACCCGCGGTCGCCGCTCCGGTGAGCGCGAAGCCCGCGACGGCCTCCGCCGCCTCGGCTTCCGCGACCGCGGTCAAGGCGGACACCAAGGCCGCCGCGCCGACGCTCCAGGCCGTCAACCTCGCCGGGACCGTCGCGCTCAGCAACTGTTCCGGCTCCGTCGTCCGCTTCCCGAACTCCCTGGACACCGACCCGGCGCTGGTGCTCTCCAACGGCCACTGCCTGTCGACCGGCTTCCCGGAGCCCGGCGAGGTGCTCGTCAACCAGGCCTCCAGCCGTACCTTCGGCCTGCTCAACTCCGCCGGCACCCGGGTCGCGACCCTGCGCGCCAGCAAGCTGGCCTACGGGACGATGACCGACACGGACATCTCGATCTACCAGCTCACCAGCACGTACGCCACGATCAAGAACTCGTACGGGATCTCCGCACTGACCGTGCAGGACACCCACCCGACCGCCGGCACCGCCATCACCGTGGCGTCCGGCTACTGGAAGCGGCTCTACAGCTGCAACATCGACGGGTTCGTGTACCGCCTGAAGGAGGGTGACTGGACCTGGAAGGACTCGGTCCGTTACACCTCCGCCTGCCAGACCATCGGCGGCACCTCCGGCTCGCCGGTGATCGACCAGTCCACCGGCAAGGTCGTCGCCGTCAACAACACCGGCAACGAGGACGGCGCGCGCTGCACGGAGAACAACCCCTGTGAGGTCGACGCGAGCGGCAACGTCACCGTCCGCCAGGGCATCAACTACGCCCAGGAGACCTACATCATCCCGGCCTGCTTCACCACCGGCAACCAGCTCAACCTGAGCGCGACCGCCTGCACCCTGCCCAAGCCGTAGGGCTCGGGCCACCGGGCGCGGCGTTCCGTCTCATGGGACTGCGACGGACCGCCCGCCCCGCCAGTACGTCCGTGCGCCGGCCGTTCTCGATGACGAAGCGGCCGTCGATCAGGACGTGCGGGATGCCGGTGGGCAGGGTGCGCGGGGCTTCGTAGGTGGAGCCCGCCGCCACCGTGTCCGGGTCGAAGAGCACCAGGTCGGCGCGGTGGCCCTCGCGGACCAGGCCCCGGTCCGGCAGGCGCAGGCGGGCCGCCGGGCGGCCGGTCAGGTGGGCCACGCACTCCTCCAGGGACAGGATCCCCGACTCCCGTACGTAGTGGCCGAGGTAGCGCGGGAACGTGCCGTACGCCCGCGGATGCGGCTTGGCGCCCGTCAGGACGCCGTCCGAGCCGCCCGTGTGGACGCGGTGGCGCATGATCGTGCGGACGTTCTCCTCGTGGCCCACATGCTGGAGGATCGTGGGGGCCAGCCGGTCCTCCAGGAGCAGGCGGCGGGCCGTCGTCCAGGGCTCCTCGCCGCGCAGGAGCGCCGACGCGTGGACCGTGCGGCCCACATGGTCCGCCAGCCGCTCGTCGCCCACACCCGAGATCTCGATCGTGTCCCAGTCCACCGGCACCCCGTGGCAGCCGTCCGCGCCGGTCACCTCCAGGTCGTGGCGGATGCGGGCGGCCGTGTCGTGGTCCGCGAGGCGGCGCAGGATCTCCGGCGGGCCGCCCTCGCTCGCCCAACTGGGCAGCAGGGCCGCGAGGGTCGTGCAGCCGGGGGTGTAGGGGTAGGTGTCGAGGGTGATGTCGGCGCCCGAGGCCAGGGCCTCGTCCAGGAGGGTCAGGAGCTCCGGGGCGCGGCCCTCGTTCACACCGAAGTTCATGGTGGCGTGGGCGAGGTGCAGCGGGCAGCCCGCCTCGCGGGTCAGCTCGATCATCTCCGCGTACGCCTCGAGCGCGCCGGCCCCGTAACTGCGGTGGTGGGGGCAGTAGTAGCCGCCGTAGCCGGCCACCACCCGGCACAGTTCGGTCAGTTCGGCGCCGCGCGCGTACATGCCGGGCGTGTACGTCAGCCCGGAGGACAGGCCGACGGCGCCCTGTTCCAGCCCCTCCGCGACCAGCCGGCGCATCCGGTCCAGCTCCCGGTCGGTGGCCGGGCGGTCCTCCCAGCCGACGACCAGGGCACGGACCGTGCCCTGGGGGATGAGGTAGGCCGCGTTGACGGCGATGCCCCGGCCCTCGACGCCGTGGTCGAGGCGGTCCAGGTACTCGCCCACCGAACGCCAGTCGAAGTCGAGGTCTTCGCCGTAGCCGTTCCAGCCGGTGATGGCCCGGCGGACCCCTTCGAGGGTGCGGTCGTCGACCGGGGCGTACGACAGGCCGTCCTGGCCGAGGACTTCGAGGGTGACGCCCTGCGCGGCCTTCGCGCTGTGGTCGGGGTCGCGCAGCAGGGCGAGGTCGCTGTGGGCGTGCATGTCGATGAAGCCGGGGGAGAGGACCAGTCCCTCCGCGTCCAGTTCCCGTACCGCCTTCGGGCGCTGGCAGCCGGCGGCCGCCGCCTCCTTCACGATCGAGACGATCCTGCCGTCGTCGATCAGTACGTCCGCGCGGTAGGAGTCCGCGCCGGTGCCGTCGACGACGTCCGCGTCCCGGATGACGAGGTCTTCCACGTTCCGACTCCCTAGAAGAACGTGCGGATGTAGTCGACGACGGTGCCGTCCGCCTCGGCCAGCGGGATCAGCGGCCACTTGTCGAAGGACGTACAGGGGTGGGAGAGGCCCAGGCCGACCCAGTCGCCGACCTCGACGTCCGCCTCGGCGTCGGTGCGCAGCCAGGCGTGCTGGTCGGAGAGCGCGGTCACCGAGACACCGGTGGCGGGGCGTTCCGTGCCGTCGCGGCGGATCACCTGGGCGAAGGGCAGGTCGAGGTCGTAGGCCGCGTCCCGCTTGCCCGCGTTGACGAAGGCCTGGTCGGGGGCGGGGCGGGAGACGACCTGGGTCCACAGCCGGAACGCGGGCTCCAGCGCGCCCTCCTCGGGGACCCGGTTGAACGGGGTCAGCCTGCGGTAGTGGCCGTCGTCGTGCGAGACGTACGCGCCGGAGCGCAGCAGCTTCAGCACCGGCAGGGAGAGCCCGGGGATCTGGGCGAAGACCTCGGCGACGGTGTCGAACCAGGCGCTGCCGCCCGCGCTGACCACGATCTGTTCGGCGCCCGCGAACCGTCCCGCCTTGTCGAACTCGACGGCGAGGGCGACCAGGCGGTGCAGCCAGGCCCGCACCCGCTCCGGGTCGGCCCGCGGGACCTCGCCCTCGTAGCCCGCGACCCCGACCAGCCGCAGGGTCGGTGCGGCGGCCACCGCGTCCGCCACCGCCGCGCACTCCGTCTCCGTACGGACGCCGGTGCGGGCGCCCTCGCCCGCGGCCAGTTCGACGACGACGTCCAGGGGACGCCGGGCGCCGCGCAGGGCGGTGTCCATCAGCTCGACCCCGCGCACCGAGTCGACGTAGCAGAGGAGGTGGAAGGCGGGGTCGGCGTCGAGCTGTGCGGAGATCCAGCGCAGGGCCGCCGGGTCCACCAGTTCGTTGGCGAGGAAGACCCGCTGGACGCCGTAGGCCCGGGCCACCCGCACCTGGTGCGGGACGGCGAGGGTGATGCCCCAGGCGCCGCGGTCGATCTGGCGCTGGAAGAGCTGCGGGGCCATGGAGGTCTTGCCGTGCGGGGCGAAGGCGAGACCGTGGCGGGTCGCGTAGGTCTCCATGAGGGCGAGGTTGTGTTCGAGGCGCTCGGCGGAGAGGGCCAGCACGGGGGTCGCGAAGCCGTCGGTGAAGAGGTTGCGGCGCTGGGCGGCCAGCTCGCCGACGGTGAGGCCGTCGGCGTCCGGCGGGAGGCCCTTGAAGCGGTGGTCGACGCGTTCCCCGGCCAGTCGGGCGAGCGCCTCGAGTGCCTCGGTACTCATGGAACCTCCTGATCAGGAGCGTTGCACAAGCTGCAACGTCCATTGCGTATATCGCTTACTGCTGTCTAACATCTCGGCCAACGCGGGGTCAACGGAGCCTCCCCCAGCCTTCGGCCGGGGGACCCCCATCTCGCTTCGCTCGCCCGCACCAGCAAGGGAGCTACGACGATCGTGACCGCCACCGGACCCTGCAACGCCCCCGACGCCGTGGACGTCGTCGCGCTCGGCGAGTCCATGGTCACCTTCCTGCCCTCCCGGCCCGGCCGCCTCGCCGACGTACCCACCTTCGACCGGGGCATCGGCGGCGCCGAGTCCAACGTGGTCTGCGCGCTGGCGGCGGCCGGACACGCGGTGCGCTGGGTCAGCCGGGTGGGGGCGGACGGGTTCGGTGACCACCTCGTCGAGACCATCGGCTCCTACGGGGTCGACGTGACCTCCGTACGGCGCGATCCCGACCGCCCGACCGGCGTCTACTTCCGCACCGCGGGCGACCGGGCCACCGACGCGCACGAGGTCGCCTACTACCGGTCCGGGTCGGCGGCCTCCGCGATGTCCGTCGACACCGTCGGCCTCGACGCCGTACGGGCCGGCCGGGTGCTGCACCTCACCGGGATCACCGCGGCCCTCTCCACGGACTGTCTCGGCCTGCTGCGCGAACTGACGGCCCCCCGGCCCGGCCGGCCCCTCGTCTCCTTCGACGTCAACCACCGGCCCGGGCTGTGGACGGACGGCAACAGCCCCCGGGTCCTCCTCGAACTGGCCCGGGGCGCCGACCTGGTGTTCGTGGGCGAGGACGAGGCGGCCGAGGTGTGGGGCCTGGACGGCGTCGACGCCGTACGGACCGCGTTCCCCGACCCCGAGGTGCTCGTCGTCAAGCAAGGAGCGCTGGGGGCGACCGTCTTCGACCGGGGACGCGTCCTGCACGTCCCCGCCCCGCGGGTCGACGTCGTCGCCGCCGTCGGCGCCGGGGACGCCTTCGCCGCCGGATTCCTCTCCGCCACCCTGCGCGGGCTGCCCGCGCGCGACCGCCTCCGGCACGGGCACCTGATGGCCGCCGCCGCCCTCACCGTCCCCGGTGACCTGGCCGTGCCGCCCTCCCGCGACCACGCCGACCGGCTCGCGGCCCTCGACGACGCCGCGTGGGGGAGACTTCGACTCGGCCCCGGCTGGACACACGCCGCAGACCGGGCCGACGAGGAGGTACCCACCCCATGAGCCAGACCGTCGACCGAGCGCTGAGCATCCTGCCGCTGCTCGCCGAGGGCCCCGCCGACCTCGGGCAGGTCGCCGACCGCCTCGGCGTGCACAAATCGACGGCCCTGCGGCTGTTGCGCACCCTGCACGAGCACGGTCTCGTCTACCGCCAGTCCGACCAGCGCTACCGCCTGGGCGCCCGCCTCTTCGCCCTCGCCCAGGAGGCGATGGAGAACCTCGACATCCGCGAGATCGCGCATCCGCACCTCGCCCGTCTCAACGAGACCTGCGGGCACACCGTGCACCTCGCCGTGTACGAGGAGGGCGAGGTCCTCTACATCGACAAGGTGGAGAGCCGCTACCCGGTGCGCATGTACTCGCGGATCGGCAAGCCCGTCGCCATCACGGTCGCCGCCGTCGCCAAGCTGCTCCTCGCCGACCTGCCCGAGCCCGAACGACGGGTGATCGCCGAGAAGCTCGACTACCCCCTCTACACGGCCCGTTCGACCCCCAACGCCCCCGCTTTCCTGCGCGAGCTGGAAAAGGTGCGCGAACAGGGCTGGGCCACCGACCTCGGTGGCCACGAGGAGTCCATCAACTGTGCCGCCGCGCCGATCCGGGGCGCCGACGGCCGGGTGGTCGCCGCGATGTCGGTCTCCGCGCCGAACGTCGTCGTCACCGCCGACGAACTCCTCACCCTGCTCCCGCTGGTACGCCGCACGGCGGACGCGATCAGCGGCGAGTACTCCGGCAGAACCCCGATCAAGGAAGCCCCGAAGGAATGAGCCCGGCATGACCGAGAAGACCGCCCTCACCCCCAAGACCCACACCACCCCGCCCGCGAAGTTCTCGCACGGGGTGAAGAAGGGCAACATCCTCCAGGTCGCGGGCCAGGTCGGCTTCCTGCCCGCCGAGGAGGGCAAGCCCCCGACGCCCGCGGGCCCCACCCTGCGCGAACAGACCCTCCAGACCCTCGCCAACGTCAAGGCGATCCTTGAGGAGGGCGGCGCGAGCTGGGACGACGTGATGATGATCCGCGTCTACCTGACGGACACGGCGCACTTCGCCGAGTTCAACGAGCTCTACAACGCGTACTTCGGGGAGCAGCCCCTCACCGCCCCGCCCGCGGCCCGTACGACGGTCTACGTCGGCCTCCCGGCCGGGCTCCTGGTCGAGATCGACGCGCTCGCCGTCCTCGGCTGACCACCCTCGACCGGCCGGGTCGGCCGGGACCGACCGCCTTCGGCCGACCGGTCCCGGCCGAGTGACCACTCTCGGCCGACCGGGCCTGCCGACTGGCCGGGCCTGCTCGCTGACCGGGCCGGCGGCTGACCGGCCACCAGACCCGGCCGGCGCTTCGCAACTCCCGCACACCGCACCGCCTCACGGCACGGCATCCCCGTTCGCAGGGGACGCCGTGCCGCGATCCCCCCTGCCCGAAAGCACCGTGAACCCCAGCAGAGGACCCCCGAATGCCCCTTCCGCTCGCGGCATCCACCCCCGCCGAGACCCCACCCCACACCGGCGGACTGCTTCTCCTGATCGACGGCACGGCGGGCCTGCTGACGGTCGCCGCCCTCGGCATCGCCCTTCTCCTCTTCCTGATCATCAAGGTCAGGATCCAGCCCTTCGTGGCCCTCCTCGCGGTCTCCATAGCCGTCGGTCTGCTGGCCGGTCTGTCCGTGACCGAACTCTTCGGCACCGTGCAGCGGTCGGACGCCGTCTCCACCATCGAGTCCGGCATGGGCGGCATCCTCGGCCATGTCGCGATCATCATCGGACTGGGCACCATGCTCGGCGCGGTCCTCGAAGTCAGCGGCGGCGCCGAGGTGTTGGCGTCCCGGCTGCTCGGTGTGTTCGGCGAGCGACGAGCGCCCCTCGCGATGGGCCTGACCGGTCTGATCTTCGGCATCCCGGTCTTCTTCGACGTCGGCATCTTCGTGCTGGCCCCGATCGTCTACGCGGCCGCCAAGCGGGGCGGCAAGTCGATCCTGCTGTACTGCCTCCCGCTGCTCGCGGGTCTGTCGATGACCCACGCGTTCCTGCCCCCGCACCCCGGCCCGGTCGCGGCCGCCGGCCTGCTGCACGTCGACCTCGGCTGGGTCATCCTCATGGGGGTCGTCTGCGGCATCCCGGCGGTGCTGGCGGCCTGGGCGTACTCGGCGTGGATCGGCCGCCGCATCTTCGTCGCCGTGCCGCAGGACATGGTCGAGGCGGCGGCGGAGGCGAAGCGGGCCGTCGTCGAGGAGCAGCGGACGCAGGGCGTCGTCCCGCGCGAGGACCCGGTGCCGCTGGGCACGGTCCTCGGGATCATCGGTACGCCCCTGATCCTGATCCTCGCCGCCACCTTCTCCTCCATCGCCCTGGACCCGTCCACCGGCCGCTCGGTGATCGAGTTCTTCGGCCACCCCTTCGTGGCGCTGACCATCGCCCTGCTCCTCGCCTACTACCTGCTCGGCATCCGGCGCGGCTGGTCCCGCAAGTCGCTGGAGACGGTCTCGACGGCCTCGCTGAAGCCGGTCGGCAACATCCTGCTGGTGGTCGGAGCGGGCGGGATCTTCGGTGCCGTCTTGAAGGCGAGCGGGGTGGCCCAGGCGCTGTCGGACACCTTCAACGACGTGGGCCTGCCGGTGATCGTCCTCTCCTACCTGATCTCGGTGGTGCTGCGCGTCGCCCAGGGCTCGGCGACGGTGGCGATCGTGACGACGGCGGGCATCGTGGCGCCGCTGCTCGCCGAGGGCGACCACTCGCAGGCCTTCGTGGCCCTCGTCATCATGGCGATCTCGGCGGGCTCGATCTTCGCCTCGCACGTCAACGACGGCGGATTCTGGATGGTGGCCAAGTACTTCGGCATCAGCGAGCGCGACACCCTCAAGACGTGGACCGTGCTGGAGACGGTGCTGTCGGTGGCCGGGTTCGTGATGGCGGCCGGAATCAGCCTCTTCGTGTAGGACTCCGGTAACGAAGTCAGGGGCTGACTGTGTCCGGCACAGGATCTTCGACCATACTGCCCGCTGTGGAGCAGCGCATAGGTTCGAGCAGCCAGCCCCTGGAGGGCGCCGGGTTCGACCCGGCATTCATCCCCGGGCTCACGTCGCCCGTGACCGCGGAGCCGGAGGACAAGAGGCCGGCCGAGGACGACGGCGTCGACGCCGTCGAGCCCGAGGCGGGGAAGGGGGAGTCAGCGGCGCCGGAGCGCCCGGACGTGCCGGCGGAGCCGGACACGTCGGACCCGTCCGACACGTCCGACGGGTCCGAGGAACCGGACGACTCCGCCGAGTCCGTCGAGGGCCCCGTCTTCGAGGCCTCCGACCGCCGTGCGCGGATCGCCGCCGACGCCAAGGGCGTCCGGCTGCGCCTCGACGAGGAGTCGTGCGAGTTCCGCTGGGACGAGATCGGCGCGGTCGAGACCGAGGCACCGCGCTTCGGCAAGCGGTTCACCATCACGGTGCACACCCCTGACCGCCGCTGGTACCCGATCGAGATCGAGGCGACGGCCAGGTCCCGCTTCAAGGAGTGGGAAGAGCAGCTGGACGCGGTCCTCGACGCCTACTTCGAGGACGGGGAAGCCGAAGCGGAAGCGGGCGCCGACGACGAGGCCGTCGAGGCCGCCGCCAACGCCGCCGCCGACTCCGACGCCGAGGACACCGGGACCAAGGCCGCCGAGGCCGAGGACGACGAGGTCAAGGGCACCGGCGCCAAGGGCACCGGCGTCAAGGACGCCGGCGCCAAGGCCGCCGACTAGACGCAGTACTGGCTCTGCTTCCCGATGGACCGGTACATGCAATCCGCGTTCTCGAGAAGCTGGAGCACCGCGTCCCGGTTACGGGAGGTCTCCCGCTCGATGATCTCGTCGGGCGGGTAGAACCCCCCTCCGGAGGACGACGACGGGTACATCTCGAAGGTGTACGAGAAGATCTTCTGCGTGCCCCAGAGATAGTCGTCGATCGACCCGTCGGTGATGTACAGGTCGCTCGACTGCTCGGGGGTGTACCCGTTGCTCGCGGCCATCTTCTGCCCGACGGCCTTGAACGCGGCGTTGTCGTCCGCGGTCATCCCGGTCGCCGTGTCCGCGGTGGTGTAGCCGAACGGCCACAGCACCAGCTGGCTGTACGTGTGGAAGTCGATCCCGGCGGTGATCTGCTGCTTCCCGCCCACGATCCGGCTGCGCACGAAGTCGGCGACGACCTTCACCTCGGGCGCGGACTCGGCGGCCGTGCCGCGGTAGGTCTCGGAGGACGTGGACCCCGAAGAGCCGCCGCAGCAGCCGAACCTGTAGTTCCAGTTCCGGTTGAGGTCCGTACCGACGTACGAGCTGCCGGAGTTGGGCTGCCGGTTCTTGCGCCACGAGCGGTAGGAGCCGGTGGCGATGTCGTACTCGCCGCCGTCCGGGTTGAGGTCGGGGACGATCCAGATCTCGCGGCCGTTGACCATGCTGGTGACGCGGGAGTCGGAGCCGTAGCCGGCGCCCAGCTCGCGGATCAGGTACAGCGCCATCTCGACGGTGAGGTGTTCGCGGGCGTGCTGGTGGTGGGTGAACAGCACCTCCGGCTCGGCCTCGTCGGTGGCGACGTTGTCGCTGATCTTGACGGCCACGATGTCCCGGCCCTGGTAGGACTTGCCGATGACCCGCTTGCTCATGATGCCCGGGTAGGCGGCGATGCGCTGGTCGATCTCCGCCGTCATCTCGGCGTAGTTGTGGTACTTCGAGTCGGCGGTCGGGAAGTCGAAGAGTCTTACCTCGTCCCCGGCGACCCGGTCGGGTGCCGAGCCCAGCAGGGACACCTCGTACCCCTGCGCGCGCAGCTTCCTCACCTGGTCCGCGCGGCCGGAGACGACGACGGTCTCCTCGTCGGCCTCGTCGACGCTCACCCCGGACGCGGCGATCGCGGTGCGCATCTGGGGGGTGCTGTGGTGGACGTGGATCTCGTATTGGCGGATGTCGTCGGCGGAGGGTGCCGCCTTCGGTGCGCTGCCCGCCGCCGCGTCGGTGACCGTCGCCGAGACCGGTGCGGCGAGAGCGAGGGCGAGCAGTGCGGCGAGGACGGCGGTCCGCCTGCCGCTGCGGGCGCTTGTGGCGCCGGCGCCTGAGCCGCGAATGCGAAGTCGCATGAACTCTCCTTGTGGGGAGCCGGGTCGTGGGGGCTGTGCGCTTGCTGTGTGCGGCGGTGCGGTGCCGCTCATCGTCGGGGTATGGCATGAGCAGGTCAAGAGACGACAAAGGGCCGCTGGCCGAAATCATGCGGAATGCGACCAGCGGTCGGCCGCGCAGTTTATCCGCGCCTGTGCCGGTCGGCCGGTATCCGGGGTCGGACCGGAGTGTGAGCACATCGAGTGGAGATGCCGCACGCACCCTTGCCGGAGCGGCCTCTTTGGGTTTTCTTGACCTCCATGGCGGACACCACGGAACCCCCCACGGAAAACTCCACCCACTCCGAGGCACCATCCGGCATCGGCAACGCGTCCCCCCGCAGATCCAGTTGGAAGTACATCGGCCCCGGGATCGTCGTCGCCGCGACCGGCGTCGGCGCCGGCGACCTGGTGGCCACGCTCATCGCCGGCAGCAACTTCGGCTACACCCTGCTCTGGGCGGCGGTCGTGGGCTGCCTGGTCAAGATCTCCCTCGCCGAGGCGGCCGGCCGCTGGCACCTCTCCACCGGCCGCACCCTCTTCGACGGCTGGGCGAGCCTCGGCCGCTGGACGACGTGGTTCTTCGTCGTCTACGTGGTCGTCTGGGGCTTCGTCTACGGCGCGGCGGCGATGTCGTCGAGCGCGCTGCCGCTCCAGGCGCTGTTCCCGGACGTGATGGACCTCGAGGCCTGGGCCATCGCCTGCGGTCTGGTGGGCCTGGTGTTCGTCTGGTTCAACAAGTACGCCGTCTTCGAGAAGGTCATGACGGTCCTGGTGGGCGTCATGTTCGTGGTGACGGTGTATCTGGCGATCCGGGTCACCCCCCACCTCGGCGATGCCTTCGCGGGCCTCCTCCCGGTCCTGCCGGACGAGAAGGACTCCGTCCTCAACACCCTCGGTCTGATCGGCGGCGTCGGCGGCACCATCACCCTCGCCGCGTACGGCTACTGGGTGAACGCCAAGGGCTGGACGAACACCGGCTGGATGAAGGTGATGCGGCTCGACAACCGGGTCGCGTACGTGACGACGGGCGTCTTCGTCGTCGCCATGCTGTTCGTCGGCGCGGAGCTGCTGCACTCCGCGAACGTGGCGATCGCGAGCGGCGACAAGGGGCTCATCCAGCTGAGCGACATCCTGGAGGCGAAGTACGGCACGGCGACCGCCAAGTTCTTCCTGATCGGCTTCTTCGCCACCTCCTTCACCTCCCTGATCGGCGTCTGGCACGGCGTGAGCCTGATGTTCGCCGACTTCGTGGCCCGTTACCGCGGCCGCGGCGACGCGAGCGGGGCGGAGGTCGCCTCCGGCGAGCGGGAACACTCCTGGCCCTTCCGCGCGTATCTGCTGTGGCTGACCTTCCCGCCGATCGTGCTGCTCTTCCAGGGCGAGCCGTTCCGTCTGATCATCCTGTACGGCGTGCTGGGCGCGGCCTTCCTGCCGTTCCTGGCCGGGACGCTGCTGTGGCTGCTCAACTCCTCGCGCACGCCCGGCGAGTGGCGCAACGGACCGCTGAGCAACGCGATGCTGGCGCTGGCGGGGCTGCTGTTCCTGGTGTTGTGCGTCAAACAGGTGTGGGACCAGCCGTGGGCGGAGTTCTTCTGATGATCACCACGGCTCGAACTTGCCTAACTCCAGCTTGAGTTTCGCAATCACCTCTCCTGGGCTGCCGATACCCTAGGAGAGGTGCCGTCGCCGTGGCTGTGACCGCGCAGGACGACAAGACCGCGCTCGTGCTGATCGACCTCCAGGCCGGCACACTCGCCGCCCCCACCGTGCCGTACCCGGCGGCGGACGTGGTGGCCCGCGCCGCCGAACTCGCCGACGCCTTCCGCGCCGCGGGCGCCCCCGTCGTCCTGGTCCGCATGTCCACCTCGCCCGACGGCGCCGACGCGGTGCCCGGCCGCAGTCAGGCGGCGCGCAAGGCCGGTGGCCGCTCCCGCCCCCACGATCTCGGCCCGATCGCCGAACCGCTGACCGGCCACGATTGCGACATCCTGGTCACCGAGCGGGCCTGGGGCGCCTTCCACGCCACCGACCTCGACCTTCAGCTGCGTCGCCGGGGAGTCACCCAGATCGTCCTCGCAGGCATCGCGACCAGCCTCGGCGTCGAGTCGACCGCCCGCGCCGCCCACGAGCACGGCTACCACGTCACGTTCGCGGTCGACGCGATGACCGACATCGACGAAGATGCGCACCCCCACCGGGTGTCGTACCTGTTCCCGCTGATCGGCGAGCCGGGCACGACGCGGGAGATCCTCGACCTGCTGGCGGGCGTTCGAGCCTGAACCCGAGGGCCAGTCCATTCGCGGTCTCCGTCCATCAGTCCTCGGTGGCCGTCCACCGGGCGCTGAGCGCGATGGCCCGCAGCTGCTCGATCGTGAGAGCGGGCTTCGCACGGGTCGCGGACTGGCCCTGCTCGGCGGCGTTGAAGGCGCTGACGACCACCCGCAGACCGTCCTTGCGCAGGGTGTCCACGGTCCACATCACGACCCCCGCACCGCCCTTCTCGCCGGGCCCCTGCTTCACCGAGACACGGGTGCCGTCGGCGAGGGTCTCGTCGCCGGAGCCGTACAGCTGGTCGGCCACGTCGGACATGTTCGGCTGCACGTTGACCTGGACCAGGCTCGCGCCCTTGCCGTCGTCGACGACGAAGTAGCCGTACCCGGTCTCCTGACTGCCGTTCCTGACCGTCTCCAGGTCCTTGGGCAGCAGGAGGCTGAGCTTGCGCAGGATGAGCCAGCCGGCCATCTCCGCGGGCCGGGCGGACGAGCCCGACGGGGAGACCGGCTTCTTCTCCTCCCCGGGGATGGCGTCGGCGATCCGGCGCCACTCCGAGGCCGCGGCCAGCGTCTTCAACTGGCCTGTCGTCAGCGGCGGTTCGGGGCGGCTGACGGGCTTGCCCTTCTCCGCGGCGGCGTTCCACTCGGTGACGCTCACCCGGTGCCCGGCCGGGGTGACCAGGTCCGCGCCCCACGACCTGAGGTTCTCGCGGTGGTCGGGATACTCGTAGCCCTGGTAGACGGTGATCGCGGACCCGTCGGGCAGCAGCTCGGTCCGGCAGCTGTCGAGGCTCGACTGTTCCTCCTCCGGGCAGGGCATCACCGCGGTGGACGGATTGATCTCACCCCCGTCCGCCGGGATCCGGCCCAGGCCCACGGAGACGGATCCCTCGCCCTTGCCGTCGTCGAACACGCCCACCGCCAGCGGCGGGCGGTCCTCACCCGTGCCCCGCGCGTCCGTCCTGCTGAACTCGCCCTCGGGGAGCAGCTGCCGGAGGGTGCGGACCATGTCGTCGGGGGAGTAGACCGGCTTGGCGCTGCCGCTGCCGGACGCGGCGACCGAGGAGGGCTGGGACGCCGGCCTGCCGCCCCAGGGCACGAGCAGCGCCCCGCCCACCCCCACCAGGGCGAGACTCGCCGCTCCCCCCGCGATCGCGGTCCTGCGCCGCAGCCGCATCCGGTCGCCCCGGGCCCGCCCGGCGGCGGCGAGCGCGGCGGGGCTGTCGAAGGCGCCGCCGGCCTCCCGCAGGGCGACGGAGAGCTGCTCCTCGAAGGGGTCGGTGTACTGGTCGACGGGCATGGTGAACCACCGCTTTCGGCGAGAGGGGTCGAAGAGAGTGCGAAGTACGGGGGCGAGGGACGCGATGCGCGGTACCGGGGGCCGGGTGCCGGGCGGCTCAGGGGCGGGCGTACTCGCCGATGTCCTCGCCCAGCAGCTCCCGCAGCCGGCCCAGGGCCCGCGAGCAGCGCGTCCGCACGGCCGCCGAGCTCGCGTTCATCGCGCCTGCGGTCTCCTCGATCGAGCGGTCCTCCCAGTACCGCAGGACCACGACCGCCCGGTCCTTGGCGGGCAGCCGCCCGAGGGCCTGCATCAGGGTCAGCCGCAACGGTGTGTCGGTACCGCTGCCGTCGGCCACGTCCGGGAACGTCTCCACGGCCCGCTCGCGGCTGCTGCGCCGCCGCTGGTGGGCGAGGAAGGTGCGGGTGAGGACGGTCTGCGCGTAGCCGGCCGGGTTGTCGACCCGGGACACCCGCCCCCAGCGGACGTACAGCCTGCCGAGGGTCTCCTGGACCAGATCCTCGGCGAGGTGAGTGTCCCCGGCGGTGAGCAGACACGCCGACCGGTACAGATGCCCGGTGCGCGCCGCCGCGAACTCGGCGTACTCGTCCGCGCGGGCGGCCTGTCTCATGAATGATCCCCCTGTGCGGTTGCCGTGTTGTCCTCAACTCCCTAATGCGGTGGGGTGCGGGAAATGTTTCAGGGGAGACCGAAAGTGGCCGCACAGGATCGCGGGGGTACTTTTTCGTGGTGACAGACCAGCCGCCGTCCCCTCCGCCGCCGCCGGGCTTCGGCCCGCCCCCGCCGCCGTATGCCCCGCAGCACCCGCAGCACCCGCAGCACCCGCCGTACGCGCAGCACCCGCAGCACCACGCCCCGCAGTACGCCCCGCAGGCGGAGCCACCGCCCGGTCCGGAGTTCCTCGCGGTCGACAAGCACAACTCGGTCGTCGTGGACGCGGCGGGCGTCGCCTTCGAGATGTACGACATCACGGTCGAGTTCCCCTGGCCCGAGATCCGCAGTGTCCACTACCGGGCGAGCCCCAACGGCAAGGCCCTCATGGTCGCCGTGGTGCACATGGACGGCAGGGTCTACGAGTGCGTGGTGACGGCGAAGCCGAGGGAGCGGCTGCAGGGCTGGTTCGCCCAACTGGCCTGGGTGCTGGGCCACTACCGGCCCGCGGGGTACTAGCGCGGACGCACCGGAGGGTGTCGCTCCACGGTCGTCCCGTGGAGCGACACCCTCCGTCATCCGTCGCCTGTCACCGGCTCACCCGCCGCCCGTGACCCCGCACGGCCCGCCGTTACGGCAGTCCGTGCACATGCGGGCCCACGGCCGCCGACCACGCGTTGCCCGCCGACGCGTCCCAGTTCGTCGACCACGTCATCGCGCCCCGCAGCGCGGGATAGGTCTTCGACGGCTTGAAGGAGCCGCAGCCCGTGCCCTTGGTGAGGCAGTCCAGGGCGTTGTTGACCACCGTCGGCGACACGTATCCGCTGCCCGCGCCGCTCGTCGAGGCCGGCAGGCCCAGGCCCACCTGGGACGGGTCCAGGCCGCCCTCCAACTGGATGCAGGCCAGCGCCGTCAGGAAGTCCACCGAGCCCTGGCTGTAGACCTTGCCGTCGCAGCCCAGCATCGAACCGCTGTTGTAGTACTGCATGTTGACGACCGTGAGGATGTCCTTCACGTTCAGCGCCGTCTGGAAGTAGCCGTTCGACGTCGACTGCATGTCGATCGTCTGCGGGGCCATCGTCAGGACCAGCCCGGAGCCCGCCTTCGACGACAGCGACCGCAGCGCCTGCGACATGTACGTCGCGTTCAGACCGTTCTCCAGGTCGATGTCGACGCCGTCGAAGCCGTACGTCTGCATCAGCGTGTACACCGAGTTCGCGAAGTTCGCCGCGGACGTCGGGTCGCTCACCGACACGGTGCCGTTCTGGCCGCCCACCGAGACGATGACCTTCTTGCCGGCCGCCTGCTTCGCCTTGATGTCCGCCTTGAACTGGTCGACCGTGTAGCCGCCCAGGCCCGCGGAGTCCAGGTTGAAGGTCACGGCCCCCGGCGTCGTCGTCGCGTCCGCGAAGGCCACGGCGATGATGTCGTACTGGGAGGAGACGGCCGAGATCTTCTGGACGGTCGCGCCGTTGTTGAAGTTCTGCCAGTAGCCGGTCACGGCGTGCCTGGGCACGGTCCCGCCCCCGGTGTTGCCGCTGGTCGTCGTTCCCGTGACCCCCGTCGACTTCGCCGACTCGCCGGCCGCGTTGGTCGCCGTGACCTGGAAGCTGTACGACGTCGAGGCGGCGAGGCCGGTCACGGTCGCCGAGGTCCCGGTCACCGCCGTCACCTTCGTGCCGCCGCGGTAGACGGAGTAGCCGGTCGCGCCGGAGACCGCGTTCCACGCGAGAGACACGGACGACGAGGTCGTGCCCGACACGGTCAGCCCGGCCGGTGCGCCGGGCACCGTCGGGGCCGGGTCGCCGCCTCCGCCGCCGTCGGGGCCGTACACCGACACGTCGTCCGCGTAGTAGGCCGCCTGGCCGTACCAGCCGTGCGTGTACACGGATACGGACGTGGTCGACGCGCCGGTGGTGAAGGTCGTCGACAACTGTTTCCACGACGCCGAGTCGGGCGTCCAGGTCGACACGTCCGTCGTGCCGGTGCCGGTCACGCCCAGGTAGGTGTAGCCACCCTGAACCCATGCGCTCAGCGTGTACGTCGAGTTGGGCTTCACTGCCACCGTCTGGGCGCACCGGGCGTTGTCCTGCCCCGCCGGTGTCGCCTTCAGCGCGGCCGCGCCCGCGTGCGCCGGCGAGGAGACGGTCGTGCCGCTGCCCGCCGAACAGGTCCAGTTGGCCAGGCCGGACTCGAAGCCGGCGTTCTTCGCGTTGTTCAGGTCCGCGGCGGACGCCTGAGCCGCGCCCGTCATGGACAGGGCGAGGGCGGCGGCGAGGACGCCCGCGGCTCCCGACCCGAGTCGTGTCGTTCGTTTCGATGGGGACATGACAGTAAGTTGGTCCAGACCAATTCTGTTGTCAAGAGGTCCGGTCGTGGAGGGCCGGTGGAGGACACGCGTGCGTAACCTGCCCCGATTTGGCGGGACTTGCGCGAAGAAGAGTTGCTTGGCAGCCAGGGAAAGCTGTTCTCCGGCCACAGAGGCGTGGATACAGTGCTGAGGTAGTCACGCAATGAAGTCACCCCGGTGCACCGGAGTAACGCCGGTGGGCCGGACCGCGGGAATCGGGGAGCTGCGCGTGCCAACAGCCATTGCCGTGACCGGAGCCGATCTGGCGCTGCCGCCGCAGGATGAACGCACCCTGCCCGCCACCGTGCTCGCCGACCTCGACCGGCAGCCGCTGGACCATGCCCTCGCCGCCGTCCAGGCCCTCGTCGACCAGTACGGACACGTGATCGTCGTGTACTCGCGGTCCGCCCCCGGCGCCGTCGAGCAGCGCCTGCACACCATCCGCTCCCTCCTGGAGAGCGACCGCATCGCGCTCTTCCGCCCCGACCTCCCGCCGCTCGCGACGGCCGTCCTCGCCCGCCAGCTGCGACAGCTGGCCTCCTGCGACCTCGGCCCCGGCGTCCTCGCCGCCGCGGGCCGGCTGCTCACCCACTACCTCCACGCGGGCGCCCTGCTCGGCTCGGTCGCCCGCCTCGACCGGGTGCCCGTGGTCGGCCTGACATCGCATGCCAGGTCATGGGTTCCGGGTAGTCAGTTCGGTGTGCTCGCCCACCCGCAGCCCGAACTCGTCAAGGCCACCCCCGAAACGGTGCTGCCCGGACCGGAGTTCGGCACCTGGCTGCTCGTCGCCCGCGGGCAGTTGCAGTCCGACTGGGTCACCGAGGTCCTCGCCCCCGCCTGGAAGGTCCAGGGGCTGCGCGAGACGCACCTGCCCGCCGAGTCCGCCGACTGGTGGGGCACCGGCAAGGTGATCGAGTTCTGCGCCTACCTGCCCGACCTGTCGGTCCTCTACCAGCTGGTCACGTCGGTGCGGCAGAGCGTCTGCCACTGGTGCGGCATCGACGTCATCGGCGACCGCTGCGTCTTCTGCTCCGCCACCCCGCCGCCCGCCTCCGACCTCACCGCCCGCCCCGCCGCCCGCGCGCTCACCGCGGGCGACTGAACCAGCCCGACCGCACCAGATCGACCGCACCAGCCCGACCGAACCAGCTCGACCTGTACGCCCGTTCCCGTCCGCTCGACCCGACCCCCAACGAGGTTGTACGGCCCATGAACTCCCGTCAGCGCCGCGGCGTGATTCTCCTGCTCCTGTCGGTCCTGTGCGCCCTCGGCGCGTTCGCCGGCGTCCTCTCCGTCATCGACGACGTGAAGTCCAAGGTCGGCCCCGAGGTCACGGCGTACGAGCTGCGCTCCGACGTGGCGCCCTACACCACCCTGAACGCGGGCCAGTTCAAGAAGATCGAGATGCCGGAGCGCTGGCTGTCGGAGAACGCGGTCACCGACCTCGCCGCCATCCGCGGCAAGATCGCCGTGACGACGCTGAAGAAGGGCTCCCTGCTCCAGAGCGACATGATCGTCGACCAGCCCGCGCTCCAACCGGGCCAGCAGGAGGTCGCCATCATGATCGACGCGGCCACCGGTGTCGCCGGCAAGATCACCCCGGGGTCGTCCGTCAACGTGTACGCCACCTTCGAGGGTGCCCGGGAGAGCGACCCCGACCAGTCGAAGATCATCGTGACGAACGCCCGGGTCCTCGACGTGGGCGAACTGACCGCCCTGGAGCCGGACGAGAACAACCGCGGCCAGTCGCCCACCGACGCGGTCCCCATCACCTTCGCGCTGTCCACGCTCGACGCCCAGCGCATCACCTACGCCGAGTCCTTCGCCAAGCGCGTCCGCCTCGCCCTCGTCGCGCCCGGCGGCGACACCACGGTCCCCGACCAGGACCGTACCTACGAACTCGTCACGGACAAGTGAGAGGCCGCCGCCCATGCCCACGAGGATCCTCCCGGCCGTCGGCGACGCGGACGCGGTCCGTTCCCTCACCACCCTGCTCAGCCAGCTCCCGGACGCCGAACCGGTCGCCCCGGTCTCCGACTCCACCCAGCTCGTGGACACCCTCGCCCGGCTCGCCGCCGAGTCGGTCGACGAACTGCCCGAGGTCGTCGTCGTCCACGAACGCATCGGCCCCGTACCGGCGCTGGAGCTGGTCCGGGAGGTCGCCCTGCGGTTTCCCGCGGTCGGCGTCATCCTCGTCACCACCGACGTGGGGCCCGGCCTCTTCGCCGCCGCCATGGACTCCGGCGCCCGCGGCCTGGTCACCCTCCCACTGAGCTACGAGGACCTCGCGAACCGCGTCCAGGCCGTCGCCCAGTGGTCGGTCGGCGTACGGCGCCATCTCGGGCACGGGGCCGACGTGTTCACCGGTGTCGGCGGCACCGTCGTCACGGTCAGCGGTGCCAAGGGAGGCGTGGGCACCACCCTCACGGCCGTACAGCTCGCCCTCGCCGCCCAGGCGTCCGGCCGCCCCACCGCCCTCGTCGACCTCGACCTCCAGTCCGGTGATGTCGCCTCCTACCTGGACGTCCAGTTCCGCCGCTCGGTCGTCGACCTGGCCGCCATCACCGACCTCTCGCCCCGCATCCTCGCCGAGGCCGTCTTCCGGCACGACACCGGCGTGGCCCTGCTCCTCGCCCCGGCCGAGGGCGAACGCGGCGAGGAGGTCACCGACCGTGCCGCCCGCCAGATCATCGGCGCCCTGCGCTCCCGCTACGAGGTCGTCGTCGTCGACTGCGGCGCCCAGCTGAGCGGCGCGGGCGCGGCCGCCGTCGAACTGGCCGAGCGGGCCCTGCTCGTCACCACCCCGGACGTCGTCGCCGTGCGCGGCGCCAAACGCACCGTGCGCATGTGGGACCGGCTCCAGATCCGCAAGGCCGAGGAGACGACCGTCGTCGTCAACCGCCACACCCGGAGTACGGAGATCCAGCCCCCGCTCATCCAGAAGATCACCGGCACGGCGATCGCCGCGACCACGGTCCCCGCCAACTTCCGTGAACTCCAGGCCGCGGTCGACGCCGGCCGGGTGCACGCCCTCGACGGCAAGGGCACCGTCCGGCAGGCCCTGTGGGCGCTCGCGGCCGAACTGGGGCTGGTCAAGGCCCCGGAGACGGCCCTCGTGCGCAGGTCCGGCGGACGGGCGCGCGGGGACCGGGGCGCGGCCGGGTTCCGGCGGCGGAGGGAGTGAACGGCATGTGGGGACATCGGGCACGCGACCGGGGCCAGGTCACCATCGAGTTCCTCGGCATGACACCGCTGATCATCGTGACCTTGGTGGTGGTGTGGCAGTTCGTCCTCGTGGGGTACACGTTCACGCTCGCGGGGCATGCTGCCGACGAGGCGGTGCGGGCGGGGACGGCGGCCCCTCCGGGGGAGCGGCTCGAGGCGTGCCGGCAGGCGGGCCTGGACAAGCTCGGGGACGCGTGGAAGGGGAACGCCGTGGTGGAGTGCGGCGGCAGCGGCTATGTCACGGCGGACGTCTCCCTCAAGGTCCCGGTCCTCTTCCCCGGCACCATCGACTTCCCGTTCACGGTGCACGGTCACGCGGGCGCCGTCGAGGAAGAGGACGGCGACTGAGATGGCCCACGGACGCCGCGCACGCGCGGGAGCACGCTCCCGGGACCGGGGCCAAGCGGCCCTGGAGTACCTGGGGTTCCTGCCCCTCCTGCTGCTGGTCGCGCTGGGTGCCGTACAGCTCGGCCTGATCGCGTACGCGGCACAGCAGGCGGGCACGGCGGCCAGGACCGGAGCCCGCAGCGCCTCTCTCGACGAGGACTACGGCGCCGACTGCGAGCGGGCGGTGAGCAGTTGGCTGGACGTGAGCTGCAGCGCGGCCGGCCTGGGCGACGAGGTCCGGGTCACCTCCACCGTCACCATCCCGTCCGTCATTCCCGGCATCGGGGACTTCGGTCAGGCCCACAAGACGGCCACGATGCCGGTCGACCACTGAGGGAAGGGCATCCGACATGAGCCTGCGGGCACGCATCACCTCCCCCGAGGAGAACGGCGGCCGGGGCGAGGACGGCCACCTGGTGACCTCCTACCGCGCCAAGCTGCTGGAGGAGATCGACCTCGCCGAGATGAGCTCGCTGGCCGCCGCCGAGCGCCGGGCGCGGCTGGAGCGGGTCCTCGGACACATCATCAGCCGCGAGGGCCCCGTCCTGTCCACGGTGGAACGCTCACAGCTGATCCGCCGGGTGGTCGACGAGGCACTGGGCCTGGGCATCCTGGAGCCGCTCCTCGAGGACGCGTCGATCACCGAGATCATGGTGAACGGCCCCGACGCGATCTTCGTCGAACGGGGCGGCAGGGTGGAACAACTCCCCATCCGCTTCGCGTCGAACGACCAGCTGATGCAGACGATCGAACGCATCGTCTCCACCGTCAACCGCCGCGTCGACGAGACGAACCCGATGGTCGACGCGCGGCTGCCGTCGGGCGAACGGGTCAACGTCATCATCCCCCCGCTGTCGCTGACCGGCCCCACCCTCACCATCCGCCGCTTCCCACGGTCCTTCACCCTCCACGAGCTGATCGGCTTCGGCTCGCTGGACGAGCAGATGCTGTACCTGCTGGCCGGTCTCGTGCAGGCCAAGTTCAACGTGATCGTCTCGGGCGCCACGGGCACCGGCAAGACGACGCTGCTGAACGCGCTCTCCGGCCTGATCCCGGACGGCGAACGCATCATCACCATCGAGGACTCGGCGGAACTCCAGCTCCAGCAGTCGCACGTGATCCGCCTGGAGTCCCGGCCCCCGAACGTCGAGGGCAACGGCCGCATCACCATCCGCGACCTGGTCCGCAACTCCCTGCGGATGCGCCCGGACCGGATCGTGGTCGGCGAGGTCCGGGGCGGCGAGTCGCTCGACATGCTCCAGGCGATGTCGACCGGCCACGACGGCTCCCTGGCCACGGTCCACGCCAACAGCGCCGAGGACGCCCTGATGCGCCTGCAGACCCTCGCGTCGATGTCGGACGTCGAGATCCCCTTCGTCGCGCTGCACGACCAGATCAACAGCGCGGTGGACGTCGTCGTCCAGCTCACCCGCTTCGCCGACGGCGCCCGCCGCATCACCGAGATAGCCGTGCTGGACAGCCACGGCGGAGAGCCGTACCGGCTGGCGACGATCGCCCGCTTCAACGCCCAGCCGATGGCCGCCGACGGCCGCGTCTACGGCGCCTTCGAGTACTTCCCCCTCCCACGCCGCACCGCGGACCGCCTGTACATGGCGAGCCAGCCGATCCCGCAGGCGTTCGGGGTGGCGCGCGCGGCACACGAACTGACGACAAGGGAAGCCCGGTGACGCTGATGGACCTCGAGACCCTGATCACCCTCACCACCGGCGGAACCGTCCTGACCTGCGCCTTGGCCGTCGCGGGCCTGCACGCGTACGCACAGGGCCACGCCCGCCGGGCGGAGCTGGTGGAGCGCCTGTCCTACACCGGCCAGCTCCCCGGCACCGGCCGCCGACGCCGCTTCCGCACCCTGGACCGCCGCCTGCGCCGTACGCGGACGGGCCGCAGGCTGGAGCTGAAACTGGCGGCGACCGGCCTGGACGTGACCCCCGGCGAGTTCTTCGTCTACATGCTGGCGGCGGTGGCCGGCCTGTGGCTGATCGGCCAGGCCACCCTCGCCCCCTTCTTCGGCCCGATCGCCGGCCTCCTGGGCGTCTGGGCGGCCTGGCAGTTCCTCAACTGGCAACGCCAGAAACGCATCGAGAAGTTCATCAACCAACTCCCCGAACTGGCCCGCATCCTGGCCAACGCCACCCACGCCGGCCTGGCGCTGCGCACCGCGATCGGCATGGCGGCGGAGGAACTGGAGGCCCCGGCGGGCGAGGAACTCGCCAGGGTCGCCAACCAGTTGGCGGTCGGGCACTCCATGGACGACGCCCTGGGCGAGCTCGCCGACCGGCTCCCCTCCCGCGAACTGGTCGTCCTCGTCACCACCCTGGTCCTCTCCAACCGGGCCGGCGGCCAGGTCGTCGGCGCCCTGCGCAACCTCACGGAGACCCTGGAGGAACGCAAGGAGACCCGGCGCGAGGTCCGGACCCAGCTGTCGCAGGTGAACATGACGTCCTACGCGGTGCCCGCGCTGGGGGTCGGGGCGTTGTTCCTCATGAACAGCGTCGAGGACGGAACGCTGGACCGCATGACGGGCTCGGCCGTGGGCCAGGCCTGCGTGATCATCGCGTTCGGGCTCTACGCGGTCGGCTTCGTCCTCATCCGCCGTATGTCCCGTATCGACGTCTGAGCAGGAGGTGGCGTAGGGATGGAACTTCTGCTCGCACTCGCCGTGGGCCTCAGCGTCTGGGGCATGTTCGCCGGCATCCGTATGTACCGGGCCGACGTGAAGCTGCCCAGCGACCTCGCGCTGGCCCTGGAGGTCGGCTCGACGCGCACCGGCGCCGTCGGCTCGCTCGTCGACCGCATGGGCATGCGGTACGCCCCCGCCGTCCTGCGGCTGATGGGCCCCAAGCAGGTCAACAGGTACCGGCGCAGGATAGACCTCGCGGGCAACCCGGGCGGCCTGACCATCGACCGCTACGCGGCCCGGCGCGCCGTCTACGGCGCGATCGGCGCCCTCGGCGCGTTCGCCGCGCTGCTCCAGGGCAGCTTCTTCGTCGGGCTGCTCATGCTCGCCTTCGGCGTGTTCTGGTCCGAGGTCGGCATCTGGTCCGCGATCCGGGTCCGCAAGGACGCCATCGAGCGGACCCTGCCGGACTTCCTCGACGTCCTCGCCGTGGTGGTCAGCGCGGGCCTCGGCTTCCGGCAGGCCCTCGACCGGGTGGCGTCCCGCTACGCGGGCCCCTGGGCGGACGAGATCCGCATCACGCTGCGTCAGATGGACCTCGGCGTGAGCCGCCGCGAGGCCTTCCAGGAACTGCGCCGCCGCAACGACTCCGAGCAGGTCGCCATGTTCGTCACGGCGCTCCAGCAGGGCGAGGAACTCGGCGCGCCGATCGTCGACACGCTCGTCTCGATCGCCAAGGACATGCGCCGGACGGACGCGCAGAACGCCCGCCGCAAGGCGGCCCGCGCGGTCCCGAAGGCCACGCTGATGATCACCACGTTCATGGTCCCGGCGACGATGCTCCTCCTCGGCGCGGGGATGCTGCTCGGCTCCGGCACGGACTTCACCTCGATCACGGGCGAGTAGGCGGACGGGATGACGGCCATGACGACGACGAGCGTGACGCCGAGGGCGCGGACGCGCGGCGGAGTGCTGAGGCGCCGCCGCCCGGAGCGGGAGGTCGCCCCGGCACCGGCGGACACCCTGCCGACCGGCACCCGCACCGGCACCGGGACCGGCTCTGCCCCCGAGATGTCGAAGAAGGCCGGGGTGCCGAAAGCCGAGGTGCCGATACTGGAGGACGTCCCTCTTCAGGTCAACGCGCTCCAGGCGATGTGCCGGCAGGTGTTCGGGTTCCGGCTGGCCATGATCGCGGTCGCCGCGCCCGCGGCCCTCCTCAACGCCGCCCCTGGCCTGGGTACCCGCCTGGTGGGCGCGGCCGTCGTCGTCACCTTCATGGGGTCCTACGTCCTGTTCCGCGACTGGGAGCGCTTCGGCCCCCTCCTGCTGCGCCACCCCTCGCTGCTGGCCGTGGACACCCTGTTCGGCACCCTGCTGCTGATCTCGGCGGGGCCGGACACCACGCTCGCCTACGTCAGCGTCTGCACCCCGCTGCTGGCCGGCATCGTCTACGGCTGGCGGGGCGCCGCCTGTTTCGCGTCCCTCCAGTCACTGATCCTGCTGCTGGTCCACGCGACCCTCGTGCAAGAGCCCGGCGTCGGCCTCGCCGAGAGACTGCTGCTGCCGGGCCTCTGCGTCATCACCGGCGCGATGGGCTCGTCGCTGCGCCACCTGATGCTCCGCTTCGGCGCGGCCACCCAGGCCCTGACCGCGGTCAAGGCCCGCCTGGCCGGCACCGAGGCGGTCGCCGCCGAACGCGCCCGACTGGCCCGGGAGATGCACGACTCCGTGGCCAAGACCCTGCACGGGGTGGCCCTCGCCGCGGACGCCCTGGCCCATTCGGCCGGCTCGCCGGGCATGGACCCGGTCATCGTGCGGCAGCACGCCGAGCTGGTCGCCCGCGCCGCGCGCCGCGCCGCCGCCGAGTCCCGCGAACTCCTCACCGACCTCCGCCGGGAGTCGGACCCGGCGCAGGACGTCGACCTCCTGCCCGAACTGGCCGCCCATGCCGACGTGTTCGGGGACCGGACGGGCCTGCCGGTCAGCTACCACGCCTCCGGCGACCGTGCGACGCTCCCCGTCGCGCCCGCGGTGGCCCGCCAGCTCCTCACGATCACCTCCGAGGCCATGGAGAACGCCCACCGCCACGCGGCCCCGACCCATGTGGAGGTGCGAGCGGCCGTGCACGGCGAGCTCCTCATCCTGAGCGTCCGCGACGACGGCCGTGGCCTCCCGCCCGGCGCCACCCTCGAACAGCTGCGCCGCACCGGCCACTTCGGCCTGGTCGGCATGACCGAGCGGGCCGCCTCCGTCGGCGCCCGTATCCGCATCGGCCACGGCCGCGGCTCCCGGGGCACCGAGGTGCGCCTGGAACTCCCACTGGCCGCGCTCACAGAGGAGGTCGTCTGATGCCGGACCGACCGCCCCACCGCCCCGGCGCCGAGCAGCCGCTCTTCCCGCCACCGCCCAGGCCCTGCCCCGTGCGCGTGGTGGTGGCCGACGACAACCCGGTGGTCCGCGCGGGCCTGACCGCCCTGCTCTCCGGACAGGAGGACATCACGGTCGTCGCGCAGGCGGCGGACGGCCGCGAGGCCTACGAGGCGGCCCGCCTGCACCGCCCCGACGTGGTCCTCCTGGACGTCCGCATGCCCGGGGTGGACGGCCTCTCGGCCCTTCCGCACCTGGTACGGATCGCCAGGGTCGTGATGCTGACGTACAGCCACGAGGCCGAGATCGTCCAGGAAGCCCTGCGCGGTGGAGCCGGGGGCTATCTCGTCCACGGGGAGTTCACCGTGGAGGAGTTGGTGTCGGCGGTGCGGGACGTCACCCGGGGCCGGGCGCACTTCACCCCCACGGCGGCGACAGCGGTACTGGCACACCTACGAAGCGATGCGACTGCACACGCCAAAGCGGACCCATCCCCCCTATTTTCAGCGACTTCTACGGAAGCGCTTTCGCAGTTGCAACCAATCGTGAGACAGTCGTCGTCAGTAGTCAGGGCGAGGTTCCAACTCAGCGCGAGGGAGGCGGAGATCATGGACCTCATCGCGTCGGGCATGAACAACCAGCAGATCGCCGCCACCTGCTTCATCAGCGAGAAGACGGTCAAGAACCACATCAACCGCATCTTCGCCAAGCTGCACAGCAGCAGCCGCTCCGAGGCCGCGGCCAAGTGGCTGGGCACGGCGGTGACCTCATGAGACTTTGCCGGACTTCACTTCTGCCCTCCGACTGGGCCCGGGATTGGGCCCAGGGACCCTTCTCCGAGGTGGACACACGGTCATACGTTGCCGGTCACGCCACCGATGGAGAGGAACGCCATGAGCGACCTGCTGCTGAAGACCGCCGTCGCGGCCAGGGTCCGGGTGAGCGGCTGGACGAACACGACGGTGCGGGCCGTACGGCGCCGCGCCGACAACGACAAGGGGCAGACCGCCGTCGAGTACCTGGGCATCATCGCGGTGGTGGTGGCGATCGTGGTCCTGATCGCCAACACGAACCTGGGCCAGACGATCGTCGACAAGCTGAGGGCCCAGATCACCAAGGTGGCCCCCTGACACGACCCCCCAGGCGCACGTACGGCGACGCAGGGCAGGTCTTCCCCATCTACATCACGGTGGTGGCGGGCCTGCTCTTTCTCGCGTTCGCGTACTTCGCGGTCGGCCAGGCAGCGGTGAACCGCAACGGCGCGCAGACGGCCGCCGACGCGGCGGCGCTGGCGGCGGCGCAGGAGACCAGGGACGACCTCGCCGACTTGTGGAAGCTGGACGTCCTGGACCCGACGAAGTGGCAGGACATCTTCGAGGGAAACGGTGGGGACAACGCCTGCTGGCGGGCGGACCAGCTCGCGGCGCTGAACGACGCGGGCAACGTTCAGTGCCTGCCCGAGGGACTCCTGAGCTATCGGGTCACCGTCCAGGCGAACAAGTCGGCGGGCGACTCCGTGATTCCAGAGACGAGCACCACGAAGGCACACGCCACCGCCACCGCCGTGATCGACTCCCTGTGCACGTTCGAAGCGCCGGAACCACCGTCGGGTGAGCCGTCGGGCGAACCGCCGGGTGAGGAGCCGGAGGCCGCCGCGCTGCCCACGCTGACCTGCGAGGACGGGGAGAAGTGGGAGCTGGACCCGGACGATCTCACCGAACTGCCCGGCCCCGAGGACCTCTTCGCCGTCCACCTGGTCACCGACTGACATGCGATCGACGAGTTCAGAAAGAAGCGGAGTGATGAGCATGCGGTTCACCGCGAAAGCCCGCAGGGGGATGGTCGCGCTCGCGGTCGTGACCGGGCTGGCAGTCGGTTCGGCCGCCTGCGGCGGCGGAGGCGACGACGACAAGAAGCCGCAGAGCTCGTCGTCCGCCTCACGAACCGGTGGGTCACAGCCGGACCCGCAGGAGGGTCAGTCGAAGGATCCGATCGCCGAACTGAAGGGTCCGAGCGGGCTGCTCCTCCAGATCACGTCCGCCGTACGCGACTCCGGGGGCTTCGTCACGGTGAACGGCGCCCTGAAGAACGACAGCGGGTCGGAGGCGGTGATCCCGTCCGCCCTGAGCGGCAACGAGACCGAGATCATCAACAATGGGCTCTCCCTCGGCGGCGCGACCCTCGTCGACTCCAAGAGCAAGAAGCGCTACTACGTCCTGCGTGACACCGAAGGCCGTCCCCTCACCACCACAGGCTTCTCGACGCTCAAGGCCGGGGAGGCCATCGACGTCTTCCTTCAGTTCCCCGCGCCCCCGGCGAGCTCGACGGACGTCTCCTTCCAACTCCCGCTGTTCCCCAGCGGGGTCATCAAGATCTCCGGGTGAGGCCGTCATGACCCCACGTCTCACTCTGGCGGTGGCCGCGGCCACCCTCGTGATGGTCGGCATGGCGCCCGCCGCCGAAGCCGACACCACCCCCAGCGTTCCCCCCGGTACCGAGCCCACCGCCACCGCTCCCGTGGAGGTCGACCCCAACGACCCCGACCTCAAGCTCCCCGAGGGCGGCACCCTCGCCGAGCCCAAGGTGCTCGACATCAAGCAGGTCGTCGAGGACGAGGCGGGTGACGAACGCCGGGAGGACACCAACGCGGACGTGACGTTCGCGCTCCAGGCCGAGGTCCTCTTCGGCAAGGACAGCGCGAAGCTCGGCACGGAGGCGAAGTCCCGTATCGCCACGATCGCCGCGGAGATCAAGAAGCAGAACAACACCAGCGTGGTCCGGGTCTTCGGCTTCACGGACAACCTGGGCTCCTCCGCTCACGGCGACGTCCTGTCGAAGCAGCGGGCAGACGCCGTCCAGGCGGAGCTCGCGGGGGACCTGAACGACCCGGGCATCACCTTCGAGGTCCGCGGCTACGGCGAGCAGTACCCCATCTCCGACAACTCCACCGAGGCCGGCCGCAAGAAGAACCGCCGGGTGGAGGTCACGTTCCCGCGTACGGCGAGCTGACCCTCACCTCCACCCGCACCCCCACGCGCAACCCCCACCCCTCCATCGCCCCGGCCGCCGCCTCCAGCACATGCCGGGACCGCGGCCGGGGCAGGCCCAGCCGCCCCGGCCGCATGGTGCGTACGGCGATGATGCGGAGCCGCCGGTCCAGATACGCGACGTCGATCGGCATGCGCATACGAAAGGTGTGCACGCTGCCGGCGGGCGACAGCAGCATCGCCCCGTCCACCGAGTCCCGCCCGAGCAACCCCCGGGTGCGCGCCCGGTAGGAGGCGGCGATCTCCAGGGGCACCCGAAGACCGCCGCCGCCCGCGTCCCCGCCACCCCCGTCCCCGTCGCCCACCACCACGAGTTCTCCCCACCCGTCCCGCCAGCGCGCCATCCCCGTCTCCCCTCGGTCGTGTCGCTACCCTCTGGACCCTCTGGATCCCTCGCACCGTAGCGAGCCGGGACACGAAGAGGGGACCGTCGTATGGGGAAGATCGTCCTGATCATGTCGATGTCCCTCGACGGGTACATCGAGGGCCCGGACCACGACATCTCCTGGCACCAGGTCGACGACGAACTGCACCAGCACTTCAACGACATGGTCCGGGAGCTGGGTGCCCTGCTCAGCGGCCGGACCACGTACGAGCTCATGGCCGGCTACTGGCCGACCGTGGACGCCGACCCGGACACCCCCGCGACGATGGCCGAGTTCGCCGCGCTCTGGCGCGAGAAACCGAAGATCGTGTACTCGCGGACGCTGGAACACGCCGACTGGAACACCACGATCGTCCGGGACGTCGTCCCCTCGGAGGTCGCGCTGCTCAAGGAGCAGGCGGGCGGCGACCTGGGGCTCAGCGGCGCCGACCTGGTCGCCGCGTTCCTGCGCCACGACCTCGTCGACGAACTCCGTGTCTACGTCCACCCGGTCCTCGTCGGCCGGGGCAAACCCCTGTTCCCGCACCCGGACGCGAGCATCCCGACCGTGCTCCGCCTCACCGAGTCCCAGGCGTTCGGCAACGGGGTCGTGCTGCTGCGCTACGCGTGACGGACCGTCGTAAACCGGCGGCACCCCGGCGACGCCTCTGCCACCATCCCCGTATGGACGACAAGGGCCGGGACACCGGTGACGACAGCGACCACGCGGACCCCGCCTTCGAGGCACTGCTCGCCGAAGGGGCCGCCGTCCCCACCGAGGGGTGGGACTTCTCCTGGTTCGAGGGACGGGCCGCCGAGGCGCGGCCGTCCTGGGGGTACGCGATGTCGCTGGCCGGACGGCTGGCGGGCGCGAACTCCGCGCTCGACGTGCAGACCGGGGGAGGGGAGGTCCTGGACTTCGCGCTCGGCCGGGCGGCGCCCAAGGCCCCCGTGCTCACCGTCGCGACCGAGGGCTGGCCGGCGAACGTGGCCAAGGCCACCGCCCTGCTGGGCCCGCGGGGCATCGCGGTCGTCGCGTCCCCGGAGGACGCCCCGCTGCCCTTCGCGGACGCCACCTTCGACCTGGTCGCCAGCAGGCATCCGGTGCGGCCTCTCTGGGAAGAGATCGCCCGCGTGCTCCGGCCCGGCGGCATCTACTTCGCCCAGCACGTCGGTCCGCGCAGCGTCTTCGAGCTCGTCGAGTACTTCCTCGGACCGCAGCCGGTGGAGGTGAGCGGCGCCCGGCATCCCGAGCGCGAGCGTGCCGGGGCGGAGGCGGCGGGGCTGGAGGTCGTCGGGCTGCGGACGGAGCGGCTGCGGGTCGAGTTCCACGACATCGCCGCCGTGGTCCACTTCCTGCGCAAGGTGGTGTGGATGGTCCCGGGCTTCACGGTGGAGGCCTACCGGCCCCGACTCCGCGCCCTGCACGAGCAGATCGAGGCCGAGGGGCCCTTCGTGGCGCACAGCACCCGCCACCTCTTCGAGGCCCGCCGCCCGTAGCGCGGGACTGGCCAGGAACCGCCCTCCGACTCCCCGGGCCCCGACCGGCGCCTCCCGCGCTCCGGATTCTGCCTCCACAGAGTTTCCACATCGTTATCGCGATCGGTTCATATCCCCTGTCGACCTCACGTAAGTTCTCCTCCGGGTAATTCGCGTGCGCAAAGCTGCGTGGACGTCACCGCGCAGTGGAGGGGGCTGCGCGGTGATGCCCGCGTCAAGCGGGCGTTCATGGCCGGGGTAGCCCGACAGAGGGACGTGCGGGCAACTGGCCGACGGTGCCTCAGACTGCTCCGAAACCTCAGCTTTCTCCGGCAGTCGTGCCCATTTCCCTGGGAATCCGTTGTGTTCCGGCCATGAGCCACCCATGAACCACGCACTCCGCGCTCATCGGCGCGTCGCCGGACGACTCCGGAGAGTAGTTGTGGCGTGCCGATGCACGCAGCATCACTTACGAAGGGTTATGGTGGAAACCCCCCCTCGGGCCGGTCCGTCTCCCCCCCACGGACCGGCCCGTTTTTTTGCCCCGGCACAGTCGCCCGGGCGGGGGCGGCGCCTCCCACCCCCGTCAACGGCCCAAGCCCCGCAGGGGTAGGCTGCGCCCCGCGGGGACCACACCGTACGGAGGGGCTGACAATCACGTGAACCTGCGCGACAAGCTGCGCGGCCTTCTGGTCAGGCTGTACGCACGCCGGGTGGAAGGTCACCTGGACCACGCTCAGGTGCCGAAGCACATCGGCGTCATCATGGACGGCAACCGACGCTGGGCGAAGGCCTCGGGTTCCACCACCGTGCACGGTCACCGCGCCGGTGCGGAGAAGATCGAGGAGTTCCTCGGCTGGTGCTCCGAGACGGACGTCGAGGTCGTCACCCTCTGGCTGCTGTCGACGGACAACCTCGACCGCCCCGACGACGAACTCGTCCCGCTCCTCGGCATCATCGAGGACGTCGTCCGCACCCTCGCCGCCGACGGCCGCTGGCGCGTCCACCACGTCGGCACCCCCGACATCCTCCCCTCCCATGTGCAGACCGCGTTGAAGGTCGCCGAGGAGTCCACCTCCCACGTGGACGGGATACTGGTCAACGTCGCCATCGGTTACGGCGGCCGCCAGGAGATCGCCGACGCGGTGCGCTCGATGATCGTGGACGCGGCGGACCGGGGGACCTCGATGGAGGACCTCGCCGACTCCGTGAGCGTGGACCTGATCAGCCGCCACCTCTACACCGGCGCCCAGCCCGACCCCGACCTGGTGATCCGTACCAGCGGCGAGCAGCGGTTGTCCGGATTCATGCTGTGGCAGACGGCCCATGCGGAGTACTACTTCTGCGAGGTCTTCTGGCCGGCCTTCCGCAAGGTCGACTTCCTGCGGGCCCTGCGCGACTACGCGGCCCGCCACCGCCGTTACGGCGGCTGAGGCACAAAGTCGGCGGACGCCCTTCAAGGGCGTCCCGTGTACCCCGTTTGGGGCGGAAGTAACGAGGAGTTCACCGGCGCGCCGTCATATGCCGTGGCATGGCGGCGCCTGTTCGAGGGCATAAGCCAAGCAGGTCGACGCCCGAACCACGGGTGTCGGATCTCAGCGGGCGGCACGGGGCCGTCCGCCCGGGAGGCCCTTTTGCACCAGCCCGACCGTGCGGTCACGGCACGGAAGAAGCAGCGGGGGGCCGGTTCTCGGCCCGTGCGAAGCGGCCGGAAACCGGTCCAGCTCCACTCCGTCGCTCCCCGACCTCATCCGAGGGGGTACGTCCTTCCGTGGTGACCAGCACAAAGCGCCGTATGCCAGACCGGCGCACCTATGTTCTCGACACCAGCGTTCTGCTGGCCGACCCGAACGCCCTGACCCGCTTCGACGAGCACGAGGTAGTGCTCCCCATCGTCGTGGTCACGGAACTGGAGGCCAAGCGGCACCATCCGGAACTCGGCTACTTCGCCCGGCAGGCGCTGCGCCTGCTGGACGACTACCGGGTGAAGTTCGGTCGCCTCGACGCCCCCATCCCGATCGGGGAACTCGGCGGCACCGTCCGTGTCGAGCTCAACCACTCGGACCCCAGCGTGCTGCCTTCCGGCTACCGCCTGGGTGACAACGACTCTCGCATCCTCGCGGTGGCCCGCAATCTGCAGGCCGAGGGTTTCGACGTCACGGTCGTGTCGAAGGACCTCCCGCTCAGGATCAAGGCGTCGTCGGTCGGTCTCCTCGCGGAGGAGTACCGCGCGGAGCTCGCGATCACGGGCTCCTCCGGCTGGACCGGAATGTCCGAACTGACCCTGTCCGGTGAGCAGGTGGACATCCTCTTCGAGGAGGGGCACATCCACGTGCCCGAGGTCGCCGACCTTCCCGTGCACACCGGCCTGACCATCCAGTCGGAGCGGGGCAAGGCCCTGGGCCGGGTCACCGCTGACGGCAACGTCCGGCTCGTGCGCGGCGATCGTGAGGCCTTCGGCATCAAGGGCCGCAGCGCCGAGCAGCGCATCGCGCTCGATCTGCTGCTCGACCCGGACGTCGGGATCCTGTCCATGGGCGGCCGGGCCGGCACCGGCAAGTCCGCGCTCGCGCTCTGCGCGGGTCTGGAGGCGGTCCTGGAGCGCCGCCAGCACCAGAAGGTGATGGTCTTCCGGCCGCTGTACGCGGTGGGCGGACAGGAGCTGGGCTATCTGCCCGGTTCCGAGGCCGACAAGATGGGCCCCTGGGCACAGGCGGTCTTCGACACGCTGTCCGCGGTCACCAGCCGCGAGGTCATCGAGGAGGTCACCGCACGAGGGATGCTGGAGGTCCTGCCCCTGACCCACATCCGGGGCCGCTCCCTCCACGACGCCTTCGTGATCGTCGACGAGGCGCAGTCGCTCGAACGGAATGTACTTCTCACCGTTCTGTCCCGGATCGGCGCGAATTCCCGGGTGGTTCTGACCCACGATGTGGCGCAAAGGGACAATCTGCGGGTCGGGCGTTATGACGGCGTGGTCGCCGTCGTCGAGAAACTGAAGGGCCATCCGCTCTTCGCGCACGTCACGCTGAACAGGTCCGAGAGGTCACAGATCGCAGCACTTGTGACCGAAATGCTGGAGGATGGCCAGGTCTGAATGACCCGCCCCAATTGACCGGGGGCAAGCGGTGATTGGCGCCGTCCGACAAAGGCTGTGAGCCTAGTCGGGCGGCGCCGACGTATGTGGGGGTTTCGCGAAATCCCCAGGGTCCCCACGGGTGTGAGCTTTCACACGCAACTCGGAATTGCCTTGCACAGTCCGGTTACGGCAAAGTCTCAGTCCTGTCAGGCCCCGCATGCGACACATCTGTGCCCCAAGCACCACGGCACCGCTTGAGCATCACCTTCAACTCCATATCGACCGTCGCATGCCGCCCGTGCACCATGTGGCACTCCTTCACCGGGAGTTGCCCCACCGGGCCCGTGTCTCCTGTGACCCCGCAGTTCGGAGACCAGCGACAAGGGCACGATTGCGTCCGCCAGGGTCACCGAAGCGGGCGACGCTGGAAGGAAAACCGTGTGAGCCGGATCTCGGTCCGGGGATTCGCAGTGGCCTCGGCCACGGCGGTCACCGCTGTCGGAAGCGTCGTCGGCGTTGCCTCGGGCAGCGTCGCGCAGCCCAACGACGCTGAAGCGACGGCCAGCGACGCGACGCTCCTCGCCGATATACCCGTGGGCCAGCAGGCCCAGGTGCAGACGGCGTCCCTCACGCAGCAGGCCAACGTACAGGCCATCGCCGCGGACGAGGGTGCGAAGAAGGACGCCGAGGAGTCGGCCCGCAAGGCCGCCGCCAAGTCGGCGATCGCGAAGAAGGAGGCCGCCGAAAAGGCTGCCAAGGACCGCGCGGAGGCCAAGACCAAGGCCAGCCGCAGCTCGGGCGACTTCCCGATCCAGAGCTCCTACTCCATCGCGCAGATCCAGGCGATGGCGGCCCAGATGGTGCCCAGCGGCCAGTTCCAGTGCTTCAGCAACATCGTGGACCACGAGTCCAGCTGGAACTACCACGCCGTGAACGCCTCCTCCGGCGCCTACGGACTCTTCCAGGCCCTGCCCGCCGGCAAGTACGCGTCCGCCGGTTCCGACTGGCAGACCAACCCGGCCACCCAGATCAAGTGGGGCCTGAACTACATGGACAGCCGTTACGGCAGCCCCTGTGAGGCGTGGTCGTTCTGGCAGGCCAACCACTGGTACTGAGTCCACGCGGCCCTGGTCGTGCAGTTCTCCACCCGACGGCACAACAGAAGGAAACCGCGTGAACCGGATATCGGCCCGGGGATTCGCCGTGGCCTCGGCCACCGCGGTCACCACTGTCGGCGCTGTCATGGGAGTCGCCCAGGGCAGCACGGCCCAGCCCAACGACGACGCCGAGGCGACGGCGGGCGAATCGACCCTCCTCGCGGACTTACCCGTAGGGCAGCAGGCCCAGGTACAGACGGCCTCGCTGACCCAGCAGGCCGACGTCCAGGCCATCGCCGCGGACACCACCGCCAAGAAGACGGCGGAGGAATCCGCCCGTAAGCAGGCGGCCAAGGACGCGGTCGCCAAGCAGAAGGCGGCCCTGGCCAAGGAGAAGGCGGCCCAGGAGGCCAAGGAGAAGGCGGCCGAGGCCGCGGAGACCAAGGCCACCACCGAGGTCGCCTCGACCTCCTCGGCCGGCAGCTTCCCGCAGCAGGCCTCGTACACCGTCGCCGAGGTCCAGGCCATCGCCCGCCAGATGGTGCCCAGCGGCCAGTTCCAGTGCTTCAGCAACATCGTGGACCACGAGTCCACCTGGAACTACCAGGCGGTCAACCCCTCGTCGGGCGCCTACGGTCTCGTCCAGGCCTATCCCGGCTCGAAGATGTCGTCCGCCGGCGCCGACTGGCGGACCAACCCGGCCACCCAGATCAAGTGGGGCCTGAACTACATGAACGACCGCTACGGCAGTCCCTGCGACGCCTGGGACTACTGGCTGGCCAACGGCTCGTACTGAGCCGCGGCGACCCTCGGTCGCTCAACCCCGCGCAGCCCCTCCCCGTCCTAGGGGGAGGGGCTTTCGCCCTGTACGGTCGGTACGGCCGGGGCCGACGACTCCAGGGGGAGTGGTGGGGGAAGACGGGGGAAGAGGACGGATCATGTCGCGAGTTCCAGGATGGCTCGGCAGGCTCGGTGCCGGACTGAGCGAGATGGGTGAGCGGCTCGACGAACGGCGTGCCGAGGTCGAGCGGGAGCGGCGGGAGAGCGCCGCCGAACCGGAGCCGACACCGCCCGACACCGCCGTACCGGCCGCCGACGCCTACCCGGAGGAGCTCGTGCCCTCCGCCCCGCGTCCCGACCCCGCCCAGGCCGTGCCGTGGGGGGTCCGGGTCGCCGCCGAGGCGGGCTGGCGGCTGCTGGTGCTCGCCGGGACCGTCTGGGTGCTGATGAAGGCCATCAGCGCGATCCAGCTGGTCGTCATGTCCTTCGTGGTCGCGCTGCTCCTGACCGCGCTCCTCCAGCCCACCGTGGCCCGGCTGAAGCGGGCCGGAGTGCCCGGCGGCGCGGCCACCGCGCTGACGGCGATCCTCGGGTTCGTCGTCATCGGGCTGATGGGCTGGTTCGTGACCTGGCAGGTCATGGCGAACATCGACAACCTCTCCGACCAGGTCCAGGACGGCATCGACGATCTGCGCCGCTGGCTGCTCAACAGCCCCTTCCACGTCACCGACAAGCAGATCAACGGCATCGCCAAGAACCTGCGGGACGCCATCGGCGACAACACGGACTCGATCACCTCGGCCGGCCTGGAGGGCGTCACCGTCGTCGTCGAGGCGCTGACCGGCATCCTCCTGGCGTTCTTCTCGACGCTCTTCCTGCTGTACGACGGCAAGCGCATCTGGGAGTGGACCCTCAAGTTGGTCCCGGCGGCGGCCCGGCCGGGCGTGGCGGGCGCGGGTCCGCGGGCCTGGGCGACTCTCACGGCGTACGTGCGCGGCACGGTGATAGTCGCGTTGATCGACGCGATCTTCATCGGCCTCGGCATCTACTTCCTCGATGTGCCGATGGCCGTCCCGCTCGCCGTCTTCATCTTCCTGTTCTCGTTCATCCCGCTCGTCGGCGCGGTCGCCTCCGGCGCGCTGGCGGTCGTGGTCGCGCTGGTCACCCAGGGCGTGTTCACCGCGGTGATGACCCTGGCGGTCGTGCTGGCCGTGCAGCAGATCGAGGGCCACATCCTCCAGCCGTTCATCCTCGGCCGCGCGGTACGCGTCCACCCGCTGGCGGTGGTCCTGTCGGTCGCCGCGGGCGGCATGGTGGCGGGCATCGGCGGCGCGATCGTGGCGGTGCCCCTGGTGGCCGTCACCAACACGGTGGTGGGCTATCTGCACACCTACTCCCGCGAACAGGCCCTGCGGCACGCACCACGGCCGAGGGGAGCGACAGCGGCGGGGGTGGCACCGGTGGCGGCCCCGACGGGCTCCCCGGCGGCTCCTGCGGCGGGCTCGGCGGGGCCCGAGACGCCCGGGACGCCCGCGGACAAGGCTCCCTGAGGGATCGACCGCAGTCTTTCAATCGGTCAAATGGACTCCGAACAAAGCGAATTGAGTCCATCGACGGAGCAACTTCCGTCAGCTGAGGGCAGGTCGGAAATCCCTCGCTGGAATATGCGTACGGACTGATACACATTCCCTCCTCAGCGCTACGCGTCAGGCGTATGTGCGAGAGGTTCAAGGGGAGTGATGTCGGGCTACCAGCTGCTGGCACGCGACCTTGCCGCGTGCGGCCGGGACGGCTTCACCGGGGAACTGCGCGTCCTCGGCTCACCCGGCGGCACCTTCCATCTGCACGGCGGGCTGGTCGTCGCGGTCGAGTCGCCGGGCGCCCCCGCACCCGAGGCGCTGCTGCTGCGCTCCGGCCGGATCGGCGGCGAGGAGTGGGCCGGGCTGGTGCGTGAGTCGGGCGGCGCGCGCTGGCCGGCCGCCGGGCTGATCGCCCACGGCTACGCGGGGGCCGCCCAGCTCCGGGTGGTCTGCGCGATGGCTCTCCAGGACGCCGTGTTCGCGGTCGTCGCGGGCAGCGTCGACGGCTGCGAGCGCGGCCCGGCGACCGGGGCACCGCCCGCCCCGGTCGCCGTGGGCGAACCGCCCACCCGGTTGCTCCAGGTGGCGTCCCGCAAGCTCGGCGCGCTCCTGGAGCAGCCGTACCCGGTGCGCCCGGACCGGGAGCGGCCCGTTCCCGCCTCCCTGTCCTACGCGGCCGGCCGGCTCGGTGCGCTCCAGCGCGAGCTGCTCGCCCACGCCGACGGCCGGTGCACCTCCCGGGACCTCGCCTTCCGTACCGGGCGCGGGGTCTACACCGTGACCGTCGAGGTGGCCCGGATGCTGGGCGAGGGGCTCCTGGAGTGCGTGGAAGCACCCCGGCCGATCCCGGTCCGGCTGCCGCCCGACGGGCACGGCATACGCCCCCGCGAACCGGCCCCGCCCCGGCAGCAGCAGCCGGTGCCGGTGCCGGAGGCGACGGCCCTGCCGCGCCGCCGTCCCGGCGCCAGCGGCATCAACGAAGCCCTCACGACAGAACCGAGCGGCACCGGCACGGGTACCGGCTGGAAGGAGTTCTTCCGCCTGCGGAACCCCGCGGCGAAATGACAGCCCCACGCAGGAAACAGGCAGAAACCGCACGCAGAAAACCGACGCAGAAACCCGACGCGGAAACCGCACGTGGAAAACCCCACGTAGGCCCCCACGTAAGCCCCACGTAGACCCCCACGAAGAAGACGGTCATATGCGATCAGGATTAGGGGAGTTGCACTCATGGACCACACAGCCCTCGCGCGGGAGATGCGCGGCCTGCGGGAGCAGGTGACCGGTATCACCGACACGGCGCTGGCGGCGGCGGACGGGCTGCTCATAGCCGCCGACACCGCCGACTCCATCGACCCGGAGGGACTCGCGGCCCTCGCCGCGGCCGGCCTCGGCCTCGCCCGCCGCACCGCGCAGGCGACCGCCCGCGGCGCCCTGCACCGCACGGTGGCCTACGGCAGCCACGGCTGCGCCGCGTTCTACGCGGTCGGCGACACCGCGCTGATGGTCGTACTCGGGGACGAGGGCATGGACGTGGAGCGTCTGCACCGGGCGACCCAACCCGCCCTGCGCCGCATCGATCTGATCCTGACCGACCGGACCGAGACGACCGTGAAGACCGCCGAAGGAGTCTGAAGGGATGGCGACGAAACGTATGACCCCAGGTTTCTCCGACCAGGTGATGGGCCTGGTCAAGTCACTGCGCACGGATGCCCCCGACTGCCTCGCCTCCGGCGTCGTCGACATGTCCACCGGCATGCTGCTCTCCTACGAGACCGTCGACAACCATCCGCCCGAGGTCCTGGACCTGCTGGCGGGGGCGACGCTCGACCTGTTCCAGGGCCGTACGGTCGTGATGATCGAGGACGTCTTCAAGGAGCGGCGCGGGGTCCAGAGCGAGAACCACTTCTTCCAGGAGATCCTCGTCAACAGTGAGAACCTCACTCACCTGTTCGTGCGGATGACCGAGCAGCAGGACGTCGTCGCGGTGGTCGTCTGCCGCAAGTCCGTCAACGTCGGCATGCTGTTCGCCCAGGTGCGCAGGGTGGTGCGGGAGTACCAGCTCTGAACGCGGAACGGTCCCTCCCCGGGCGGGGAGGGACCGTCTGTTCAGCGCGTGCTCACCGCGTTCACGGCGCTCACCGCGCTCATTCGGTGCGCAGGCCGTCCGGCCGCAGCAGTTTGAGCAGCGGGGGCAGGCTCAGCAGCGTCACCAGCAGGACGACGGCCGCGCCGCAGCCGGTCATCGCGAGCACGCTCGCCCAGTCCACGCCCACCGGCGTGTCCGTCATCTTCAGCAGGATCGCGCCCAGTACGAGCCCCACCCCCATGGCCAGCAGCAGGCCCAGCCCGATCGGGATCGCCGTCTGCCACAGCACCGACAGGCCCAGCGTGCGCCGCCGGGTGCCGAAGGCGACCAGCGACGACAGCAGCTTGCGGCGCTCGCGCAGCTGCTCCAGCTGGGAGACCAGCAGGCTCGCCCCGATCAGCAGCAGCACACAGGCCGAGCCGACGAGCAGACCGGTGCGGATGGTGGTGAACTTCGTGTCCTGCCGAGTGGACGACCACATCATCGGATCGGCCAGCGGAGCCACGTGGAACGCCGTGTTGCGGGCGTACTCGTAGGCGTCGGGCACGGACTCGTCGATCGACAGGTAGATCTCACCGTTGACCAGCTTCTCGGCGGCGTCGGGCAGCGCGCTCGGTGTCATCAGGAAGCCGCCGCGCTTGTAGTCGGTGAGGCCCTTGACCGAGTGGGCCTCGGTGATGCCCGCGGGGACGGTCCAGACGACCTCCTGGCTCTCCCCGGAGCCGGTCGGTTCGATGTACAGCTTCTTGCCGGGCTTGTTCATCTGTGGCCCGTCGGCGGAGTACTCGTCGCCGTCGAGGACGAACATGTCGCCGTCCTTGCACGAGGGCAGTTTCGCCACCTCGCGCAGGGCCGGACAGTCGCCCACGGTCAGCTCGGTGGAGAGGTTCGGGCCGTTCTCGCTGCTCCAGGAGGAGTCGCCCAGGTAGCCCTCCCACAGGGCGGTGACCTTGCTGACGGCCTTGGTGTCGGCGAACTTCTCGGCGGTCGCCGCCAGCGGGGCGCCGTCCGGCACCCGGACCTGCATCTGCGCCCGGGTGAGGTCCTGGCCGGTGGCCTCGGTGTAGGCGCCGTCCACGCCGGCGAACAGCATCTGGAGCGCGATCGCGCCGGCCACCGCCACCGCGATGCCGTTGACCATCCGGGCCGCCGTACCGCTGCTCAACTGAAGGCGTCGTACGGCCAGTTGCCAGGCCACGCCACCGGAGCCGAGCCGGCTGACGACCGTCTCCACGAGCCACGGCAGCAGCGCGGTGATACCGACGAGGATCAGGACGACGCCGCCGCTCACCAGGTACTGGTTGAAGTCGCCGTTGGTCTGGCCCTGGCCGACCATCGGGTAGAGCATCGCGAAGCCGCCCAGGGGCAGCAGCAGCCGCCACCACAGCCGGCGTCGTGCGGGCTTCGCCGTGCGCACCACGCCGAGCGGCTCGATCACCACACCGCGCAGGGCGAAGAGGGTGACCAGGACCGCCGCGGCCGGCACCGCGAGGGCGACCAGCGCGGCCAGCGCGGGGGAGGGGTCGAGGTAGCTGGGCCAGACGCTGATGCCCATCACCTCGACCGAGCCCGCCACCTGGCGGCCGATGAGGAAGAACACCGTGCCGAGGACCAGGCCCAGCAGCGCCCCGGCCATCGCCTCGCCGGCCGCGATACGCCGGGTCATCCGGCCGTCCGAACCGATCAGCCGGAGGGCAGCGAGCCTGCGGTCGCGCCGCTCACCGCCGAACCGCACGGCCGCGGCGATGAACACGGCCACCGGCATCAGCAGCACCACGATGATGACGAGTACCAGCAGGAGCAGTACCGGGTCGGTCTCCTCCTTCGAAGGGTCCGGGTTCCCGAACTCCTTCAGCCGGGTCGCCCCGTAGCCCTCCATGTGCGTGGCGAGCTCGGTGGAGCCCGAGTAGTAGGCGAGTTCCTGGGAGCCGACCAGCCCGCTCTCCCCGATGGTCCCGGTCACGCGGTACGGGAGACGTTCCCGCAGCAGCGCCGAACCGTCGGCGGCGAGCAGCTTCTTCAGAGCGGGTGAGACCACCATGTCGCCCTCGGCCGGGAACCGGCTCAGGCCGGGCGGCAGCGGGGCGCGCGCTCCTTCCGGCTCCACCAGCCGGCCGCGTACGTCCTTGTCACGGAACGTCGTGTCGGCCTGCGCGATCAGCAGGGTGTCGTCGCCCTTGGCCGGCTGCTCGCTGCCGAACGGCCAGTCCAGCCGCGACTGTTCCCGGTCGTGGCGCACCGACAGCGCGCTCGGCACCGCCGTCGTCAGCAGCAGGACCGCCACGCCGAGCCCGACGCCGACCGCGGTCAGCACGGCCCGTATCCAGCCCTCCCGGCCGCCGGCGAAGGCGAACCGGACCCCCAGGCCCAGGTCCCTGGACCACTGGCGCAGACTCATATGACCCGCTCCATGTCCCGCGACTTCCCGTCCCGTACGACGATCTCGCGGTCGGAGTAGGCCGCCACCCGGGCCTCGTGCGTGACGAGGACGACGGCCGTGCTGGCCGACCGGGCGGCCTCGGTGAGCAGTTCCATCACGCGTTCGCCGTTGAGCGAGTCCAGCGCGCCGGTCGGCTCGTCGGCGAACACCACGCGCGGGCTGGTGACCAGCGAGCGCGCCACGGCCACCCGCTGTCCCTGGCCGCCGGACACCTCACCGGGCCGCTTCTTGGCGAGGTCGTCGACCTCCAGCCGTTCCATCCAGCCCAGCGCGGTGCGCTCGGCCTGCTTGCGCGCGGTGCCGTTCAGCCGCAGCGGCAGCGCCACGTTCTCCACGCAGGTCAGTTCCGGCACGAGCTGCCCGAACTGGAACACGAAGCCGAACTCGGAGCGGCGCAGTTCGCTGCGCCGGGCGTCGCTCATCGTCGCCAGCTCACGGCCGTCGTACATGATCGAACCCGAGTCGGGCGTCACGATCCCGGCGAGGCAGTGCAGCAGCGTCGACTTGCCGGACCCGGACGGGCCCATCACCGCGACGACCTCGCCGGGGTGGATGGAGAACTCGGCGCCGGCCAGCGCCATCGTCGGCCCGTACGCCTTGTGCAGGTTCTCGGCGGTGAGCAGGGATCCCCCGGGGGCGTTCACGCGATCACCGCGGCCTTCAGTTTGTCGAGCCGGGCGGCGGCGAGCTCCAGCCAGCGCAGGTCGGCCTCGAGGTGGAACAGGGCGTGGTCACAGATCAGCTGGTCGGCGAAGGCGCCGGAGCGCTTGCGGTCCGTGAGGATGCGCATGCTGCGCAGGTGCTCGGCACGCTGGGTGTCGAGGATGTCGGCCGCGTCGCGGTGCGTCAGCAGCGCGAGGACGACCTTGGTGTACAGCGTCGACTGGAGATACGGCTCGGGCTTCTCGGGCGTCGCGAGCCACTGCTCGACGTCGGTGATCCCGGCGTCGGTGATCGCGTACCGCTTGCGCTCGGGGCCGCCGCCGGCCTCGATGCCGTCGACCTCGACGAGCCCGTGCTTCAGCAGACGCGACATCGTCGAGTAGACCTGGCCGTAGTGCAGCGGCCGGTCGTGACCGAACTTCTCGTCGAAGGCCCGCTTGAGGTCGTAACCGTGGCGGGGCCCGGACTCCAGGAGTCCCAGGAGGGTGTGACCGATGGACATGGGGAGGACTGTACATGCGGTGTATACCCGGTGTGTATACGTCCTGTGTGCGGGTGACGGCGGGGCGTGGGAGTGCGCAGGTGAGGGCCGATTGTCACTGTTCTGCCACAGGCCCTACGGCGGCCTCGAGCCCGGCGTCCGCCTCGGGGGCGGGCGCGCAGTCGTTCAGGTCGGCGGGGGTGTGGGGGGCGAGCCGCCGGGGGGCCGGCCGCGACGCGGGAGGGGGCCGGTGTCGCCGGGCAGGCGCCCGGCCTCCTTCAGCGCCTTGCGCAGCAGGAACTCGATCTGCGCGTTCGCCGACCGCAGTTCGTCCGAGGCCCACCGGGCCAGCGCGTCGTGGACCAGCGGATCCAGCCGCAGCAGCACCTGCTTGCGCTGCTGCGGCCGACGCTGAGGGGTCGGACCCCCGGCTGCATCACTCACTGGTAGAGGGTCCCGGTGTTCAGTACCGGCTGGGGCGCACGGTCCCCGCACAGCACCACCATCAGGTTGGACACCATCGCCGCCTTCCGCTCGTCGTCCAGCTCCACGATGCCCTGTTCGGCGATGCGCTGGAGCGCGGCCTCGACCATTCCCACGGCCCCGTCCACGATCTCCCGGCGCGCGGCGACCACGGCGCCGGCCTGCTGCCGCTGGAGCATCGCCGAGGCGATCTCGGGAGCGTACGCGAGGTGGGTGAAGCGGGACTCGATGATCCGGACGCCGGCCGCCTCCACGCGCGCGTGGAGCTCAACGGCCAGCTTCTCGGTGATCTCCTCCGCGTTGCCGCGCAGCGAGAGACCGTCCTCGTCGTGCGAGTCGTAGGGGTACTCGATGGCGATGTGCCGGACGGCCGCCTCGGTCTGGGTGGCGACGAACTCCAGGAAGTCGTCCACCTCGAAGCTGGCCTGCGCGGTGTCCCGCACGTTCCACACCACGACCGCGGCGAGTTCGATCGGGTTGCCGTAGGCGTCGTTGACCTTCAGGACGGCCGTCTCGTGGTTGCGGACCCGGGTGGAGATCTTCTCGCGGGAGGTGAAGGGGTTCACCCAGCGCAGTCCGTCCTCGCGGATGGTGCCCCGGTAGCGGCCGAAGAGCTGCACCACGCGGGCCTCGCCCGGCGACACCGTGTTCAGCCCGCACATCGCGAGGAACGCGGAGACCCCGACCAGGATGCCGACGGTGATCAGCGCCGCCTTGAGGCCGGTCGCGTCCACCTGGGTGCCGAAGGCGACCATCCCGGCGCCGGCCAGCAGTCCGACCAGGCCGAGCAGCAGGGCGAGTCCGCCGGCCACGCTGTGCGCGGGGAACTCCTTCACGCGCGGGGCGGGCATCTCGGGTACGTCGACGGTGTCGACGGCCGCTTCGGTGGTGGCCGAGGGGTCGTGAGTGGACATGGTGGGTCCCCGTTTCTCGTCGCCGCCTGATTCAGTAATCAGCGGCCTATCTAAGTGATATCACTTTAGCGTCTCGTGGCAACCCTGTGCCACTCTCGTACGTCGGACTCGGTGGGGACGTCCGGGCGGTTCCCTCGCGCGGGGTGCTGATTCTCACGCCCCGTGCGGACCGGACCGAGACCCCTTCGTCATAGACAGCGGTGTTAGCTTTCTGAGCTGACCTGCCCCTGCCCCCGGGCACTGGTGTGACTGCCGAGTAGGAAGCGGAGCGAGCGGACTCATGGGACGAGCGGACGAGAGACGAGCTCGACAGCGCGGTGGGCGCCGCGCGGCACCCAGGGGCCGCTCGACGGAGACGGACACGACGACGGCGCCCACGAGGGCGGAGTCCGTGGCGACCGCCGAGGCGGAGCCCGAAACCCCTCCCGTGACCGGCGGCCGCGCGGCCGCCCGCCGGGGCGCGAAGAAGAGCGGCAAGGGCGCCAAGGGCAAGGCCGGCAAGAAGGACAAGAGCCTCATACGCCGGCTCTTCACCTGGAAGAAGATCCTGGGCACCTTCCTCGGCCTGGTGGTGGCCGTCATCGGCGCCTTCCTCTGGCTGTACATGAGCACGCCGATCCCCGAGGGCAACCCCGACGCCGACCTCCAGAGCAACGTCTACGAGTACGACAACGGCGCGATCCTCGCCCGCGACGGCGAGGTCAACCGGGAGAACGTCGAACTCTCGAAGATCCCCAAAGAGGTCCAGCACACCTTCGTCGCCGCCGAGAACAAGTCCTTCTACACCGACGCCGGCGTCGACCTGAAGGGCACCACCCGCGGTGTCCTCAACACCCTCATGGGCAAGGGCGCGCAGGGCGGTTCGACGATCACCCAGCAGTACGTCAAGAACTACTACCTGACCCAGGAACAGACCGTCACGCGCAAGCTGAAGGAACTGGTCATCTCCCTCAAGCTGGACCGGGAGAAGGACAAGGACTACATCCTGGCCGGTTACATCAACACCAGCTACTACGGTCGCGGCGCCTACGGCATCCAGGCGGCCGCCCAGGCCTACTACCGCGTCGACGCCGAGAAGCTCACCGTCCAGCAGGGCGCCTACCTAGCGGCGCTGCTCCAGGCGCCCAGCCAGTACGACTGGACCTCCGCCTCCGACACCGGCAAGAAGCTGGTCACGGCCCGCTGGAACTACGTCCTCGACAACATGGTCGGGCAGGACTGGCTGGACAAGAGCAAGCGCGACGCCATGACGTTCCCGGTGCCCAAGGAGCCCAAGGCGGCGCCCGGCAAGGAGGGCCAGATCGGCTACCTCGTCGACGCGGCCAACACCGAACTGGCCAAGCAGCTGGTGGCCCAGGGCGTCGCGGACGACTACGAGTCGGGCATGGCCCTGGTCAGGCGCGGCGGCTGGAACATCGAGCTCAACATCGACAAGAAGAAGCAGAAGGCGCTGGAGACGTCGGTCAAGGAACAGCTGACCAGCAAGCTGGACAAGAAGAAGCGCCCGGTCGACGGCGACGTCCAGGCCGGCGCGGTGTCGGTGAACCCGAAGACGGGCGCCGTCGAGGCGATGTACGGCGGTACCAGCTACACCGACCACTACACCAACAACGCCACCCGCACGGACTACCAGCCCGCCTCGACCTTCAAGCCGGTCATCCTCGCCGCGGCCTTCGACGAGGCCGCCAAGACGCAGGACGGCGACGAGATCACCGCCAACACGATCTACGACGGCACCAGCAAGCGCCCGGTCGTCGGCAGTGACATCGGCTTCGCCCCGGAGAACGAGGACGACCAGGACTACGGCGACGTCACCGTTCAGACGGCGCTCAACAAGTCCATCAACTCTGTCTTCGCGCAGATGGGCGTCGACGTCGGCATGCCCGAGGTGCTGAAGGTCGCGGCCAACCTCGGCATGGACACCGCCGACCTCAAGGCCGTGCCCGCCCAGACCCTGGGCACCATGGGCGCGAGCCCCCTCCAGATGGCCGGCGTCTACGCCACCCTCGACAACCACGGCAAGCAGGTCACCCCGGCGCTCATCAAGTCGGCGGAGAACAGCGCCCACCCGACGTTCAAGCCCACCGACCCCATCGGGGAGCAGGTCATCAGCCGCGAGGCCGCCGACTCGGTCACCTCGGTGCTGACCGGCGTGGTCGACGACGGTACGGCGAAGAAGTCGGTACGGGACAACCCGCTGCGCAAGGGCCAGAAGGTCGCGGGCAAGACGGGCACCTCCGACAACAACAAGTCGGCCTGGTTCACCGGCTACACCCCGGACCTGGTCACCTCGGTCGGTCTCTTCGGCGAGTCCGCGAAGGCCCCGCACCCCCAGGTCCCGCTGACCGGTGCGACGAACGGCCTGACCTCGGACGCGGGCCGCGTCAACGGTGGTGGCTTCCCGGCGCAGATCTGGGCGGCGTACACCTTCGGCGTCTCCACCAAGGTCACCAAGTTCGACCTGGACACCGACCAGGGCGCGGCGGTGCAGACCGCGTCGCCGTCCCCGACCACCTCGCCGTCCGCGAGTACGTCCCCGTCCTCGTCCCCGTCGACGAGCTCGTCCCCGTCCTCCTCTCCGTCGACGAGTTCGTCCCCGTCCACGTCGTCGAAGCCGAGTTCGTCACCGTCCAGCACACCGACGGGTGACACCTCGTCGGAACCGAGCACGGACGATCCGTCGACCGGGTCGGAGGATCCGGAGGACCCGCTCTTCGGCCAGTAGCGGCCACCGGCGGCAGCAACAGCGGAGGGGGCGCCCGGAAATCTCCGGACGCCCCCTCCGCGTGCCTGCCGCGTTCGCCTCAGCTCCGGTTCAACTCGAACCAGACCACCTTGCCGGTGCTGAGCCGGGTGGCCCCCCACCGCCGGGCCAGCCGGTTCACCAGATACAGGCCGCGGCCACCCTCGTCGGTCGCGCGGGCCTGCCGCAGCCGAGGCAGCTGCGGCACGTCGTCGCCGACCTCGCAGCGCAGCACATCGGTCCGCAGCAACCGCAGGGTCACCGGCCGCGTGGCGTACCGCACCGCGTTGGTCACCACTTCGCTGACCAGCAGCTCGACGGAGTCGGTCATGTCCTCCATCCCCCAGCGGGAGAGCGCCCGCCGGGCCAGCCGACGGGCCCGGCCGGGAGCCGCGTCCTCCGGTTCGAGGAACCAGTACGCCACGTCGCTCGGCGCGATCCCGTCGAACCGGGCGGCGAGCAGCGCGATGTCGTCGTCCCGGTCGCCCGGGCCGAGCATGTCGAGCACCTCGTCGCACAGGGCCTCGAGCGGCGGCGGATGATCGGGGCCGGTCAGCTGGGCGGTCGCGGCGAGCTTCTCCCGCAGCTGCTCTATGCCGGTCGCCACGTCCCGCAGCCGGGACTCGACCAGGCCGTCGGTGTACAGCAGCAGCGTCGCGCCGGCCGGGGCGTCCAGTTCCACCGCCTCGAAGTCGACCCCGCCCACGCCGATCGGCGCGCCCGGCGGCACCCGCAGCACCTCGGCCCGGCCGCCCAGGTGCAGCAGGATGGGCGGGGGATGGCCCGCGTTGGCGATGGTGATGCGGTGCGAGACCGGGTCGTAGACCGCGTACAGGCAGGTCGCCATGCGGTCGGTGCCCAGCCGCTGGGCCTGCTCGTCGAGATGGTGCAGGACCTCCTCCGGCGGCAGGTCGAGACCGGCGAGGGTCTGGGCCGTGGTCCGCAGCTGCCCCATGATGGCCGCCGACGTCATGGAGTGCCCCATGACGTCGCCCACCACCAGCGCCACCCGGCTGCCCGGCAGCGGGATGGCGTCGTACCAGTCGCCGCCGACCCGCGCGGTCTCGGCCGCGGGCAGGTACCGGGAGGCGAGCCGCACGCCCGTGGGGCGCGGCAGGGTCTCCGGCAGCATCGTGCGCTGCAGCTCGTCGGCGATGTACGCCTCACGGTCGTACAGCACCGCCTTGTCGATTCCCAGGGCGCTGTGCGTGGCGAGCTGGGCGGCCACCAGCAGATCGTCGTTCTCGAACGGGATGCGTTCCGGGCGGCGCAGGAACACCGCGGCGCCGATCACCCGGCGGCGGCCCCGTAGCGGGGCCAGGACGGCCCGCTGACCGCTCGGGATGGCCAAGGTGCTGTCCTCGCCCAGCAGTTCGGGCAGCGCGGCGCGTGCGGCCGGATGGTCGGCGAACACCGGACGCACCCCGCGCAGCACCTCCGCGAGCGCACCGCCGGGCCGCACCTCGCACAGCTCGCCGACCGCGGCCGACAGCTCGGCGGTCAGCTCGCCCGGTTCCGGGGGCGGCAGGGCGAGCGCCGCGAAGCCGGTCTCGGTGTCCCGTTCCTCCGGAATGCGGTCGGTGCGCCGCAGCCGCAGCATGATGCGGTCCGCGGCGGGCCGCTCGTCGCCCACGGGCAGCGGATCGCGCAGATAGACGAGGATCGCGTCCGAGAAGGTCGGCACGGTGGCCCGGCACAGCCCCATCACGATCTCGTCGAGGTCCAGGCCGCGGGCGATCCGCCGGGTCGCGGCGCCCACGAAGCGCAGCCGGTCCCCGTCCCGTCGCATCGGCGTGGGCCGGCCGGGCGTCAGTACCCCTCCGGCGCGCCGGTCCTGCCCGTCCGCACCTCGCTCCGGGCGCGCGTCGGTGCCCGGCTGGGCCGGGATGGACTCGGGAGCGGGGCGCGGCCGGTGGTCACCCACGCTCGGCTTGGCCCGCGCGGGAGGGGTCCCCATCGCCTCGTCGGACGCCGACGGCTGGGAGTGCTCGGTGCCGGAACCGGCCTCCGAACCGGCCGCATCCATTCCCGTGGCTCCCTGGCCGCCCATGCCACCCTTTCCGCCCTTGCCGCGCGGCGTCGTCGTACCCGAAGTGTCGGGCGGTAAGGCGGACTGGCCCGGCGCCGGTGCCTGGGTATGCAGCAGTGCCCCACGGGGGTCCGTGGGGTCGACGCCCTGGGGGCGTTCGTAGGAGGTGGGCTGCTCCGTCACGCGTGTCGAATCCGTCCGTCCGGGGCTGCGCGCCGCGCGCGCAGTTGGTCCCGCAGGAAATCCGATACCCGGAATACGTGCCCCCGGAACGGAATTCCCGCGTGGTCAGAGGTTGTTCCTGTGCCATCGGTGGACCGCGCGCGGCCCTGGGGGCCGACGTCGAGCGTCCCGCCGGTGTTGCCCTCGTACCCCTCGCTCACGTGCTGCCGCCCCTCGGTGACGTTCGGTCAGGCCCGGCGTCTGCTCCGGGAGTTACTGCCAGCGTGCCTTGCGGAGGACGATCCTACGTTTGTTGCCCGGGGGCGCATCAAGGGTCTCATGTGGACATGTGCGCGGGCGTACGGTCCCAGTCCTCCGGCAGCAACGGTACGGCCCAGGACGGATCCGGGCGCCAGTGCTGCCAGCCCTCGCTGAACGGAGGCCCCCACGCGCGGATCACCTCCACCGCCCTGCTGCCCGCCTCCCTCACCTGTTCGGCGACCGCCCGGTCCATCAGTCCGTCCTGCTGGGCCTGCGCGAACTCGTCCTCGTCGCGCAGACCCCAACTGCGGTCCGGATAGACGCAGATGTCCAGGAAATGGTCCTCGGAGTCCACACCGCCGTCCCAACGGGCCAGCGGTGTCTCCAGGTTGACGTACCAGTTCTTGAACTGCCAGCCCTGGTCCCAGAACAGCCACACCGACCACGGCTCGCCGGGCCGGGCCACCTTCAGCACCCCGGTGCCGAGCCAGCGTCCCCGGGCAACGGTACGCGGCTTGGTGTACCGGGTGCGCAGCGGCTCCTGGTGCGGCGGGGTGCCGTCCGCGAGCACCGGCTTGACGCACTGGGTGCCCGGGGCCAGCCAGACGGCGAGCAGCTCCTCGTCGTCCCGCACGACGGTCACCGGGCGGGCGATGTGGAAGTTCACCCCGCCGTTCTCCCGGTAGCGCCACAGAATCCGGCTCCCGGGCTCCCAGAAGGCCGCCGCACCACCAGTTCCCACGCGTCTCACCGCTTCACCGTCTGCCATGCACAGATATTAGGTGCCATGGGCATACGACGCTGCGGCGCGCGTCACGGTTCTCGCGCCGGGGGCGCGAAAGCGCACCAGGGTTTACGGGTGCGTCATCCGCAGGACATCCAGCGCCTCGTCGAGCTGTTCGACCGTCAGATCGCCGCGCTCCACGTACCCGCCGTCCAGCACCACCTGGCGGATCGTCCGCCGCTCCGCCAGCGCCTTCTTGGCCACCTTCGCGGCCTCCTCGTACCCGATGTACTTGTTCAGCGGCGTGACCACGGACGGCGAGGACTCGGCGTACTCCCGGGCGCGTTCGCGGTGCGCGACGATCCCGTCGACGGTCCGGTCGGCCAGCAGCCGGGACACGTTGGCGAGCAGCCGGATCGACTCCAGCACGTTCTTGGCGATCACCGGCAGCATGACGTTGAGCTCGAAGTTGCCCGCCGCGCCCGCCGTGGCCACGGTCGCGTCGTTCCCGACGACCTGGGCGGCCACCATCAGCACGGCCTCCGGGATCACCGGGTTGACCTTGCCGGGCATGATCGAGGAGCCGGGCTGGAGGTCGGGCAGGCTGATCTCGGCGAGTCCCGTGCGTGGCCCCGAAGCCATCCACCGCAGATCGTTGGCGATCTTCGTGAGGCCCACGGCGATGGTCCGCAGCTGCCCGCTGGTCTCGACGACCCCGTCCCGCGCGCCCTGCGCCTCGAAGTGGTCGCGCGCCTCGGTCAACGGCAGCCCGGTGGCACGGACCACCTCCTCGATGACGGCCGCGGAGAAGCCGGGCGGCGTGTTGATGCCGGTGCCGACCGCGGTGCCGCCCAGCGGCAGCTCGGCCAGCCGGGGGAGCGAGGCCTCGAGCCGCTCCACGCCGTACCGCACCTGGGCGGCGTACCCGCCGAACTCCTGGCCCAGCGTCACGGGCGTGGCGTCCATCAGATGCGTCCGCCCCGCCTTCACCACGTCGGCGAACTCCGCGGACTTGCGCTCCAGGGCCTCCGCCAGATGCTCCAGGGCGGGGATCAGATCACGGGTGACGGCGGCGGTGGCCGCGATGTGGAGGGACGAGGGGAAGACGTCGTTGGAGGACTGGGAGGCGTTGACGTGGTCGTTGGGGTGCACGGCCCGGCCCAGCCGCTCGGTGGCGAGCGTGGCGACCACCTCGTTGGTGTTCATGTTGGACGAGGTCCCGGACCCGGTCTGGAACACGTCCACCGGGAAGTGCTCGTCCCACCGGCCCTCGGCGACCTCCGCGGCCGCCTCCTGGATGGCGTCGGCGATGTCCTTGTCGACCACCCCGAGCCGCGCGTTCACCTTCGCCGCGGCTCCCTTGATCCGCGCCAGCGCCTCGATGTGCGCACGCTCGATGCGCTGTCCCGAGACGGGGAAGTTCTCGACGGCGCGCTGTGTCTGGGCCCGCCACTTGGCTTCCGCCGGGACGCGTACCTCACCCATGGAGTCGTGCTCGATCCGGTATTCGCTCATGTCCGGTACAGCGATCGGGGCGGCCGGGATGTTCCGCGTGCTGGGCCGTCCGGATGGCGTCCGGCGTGTGACCCAGGTCTCGTCGGCGCCGTGCAGCAGACGGGGGCGCGCTCGCGTCGAGGAGGGGTGACAGGAAGGGAGGAGCGTGTGGAGACGGACTTCCAGGATTTCGTGGCCGCCCGGTCGACCGCGTTGTTCCGGGGCGCACTGGTCCTCACGGGAAACCGTGAGGCGGCGGAGGACCTGGTCCAGGAGACCCTGGAGAAGTCCTGCCGCAGGTGGCGCGTCATCGCAGCGAAGGACGCTCCGGACGCCTACGTCCGGCGGATCATGGTGAACCTGGCCAATGACCGCTGGCGGAGATTCCGCCGACTGACCACGACCCATCACCCCGAAGGCGGCGACACCGTCGCCCCGGGGGACGAGTACGGGCAGGTCGACAGCAGGGACCAGTTGGTGCGCGCGTTGCAGCAACTGCCCATGCGGATGCGGACAGTGGTGGTGCTGCGATACTTCGACGACCTCTCGGACAGCGAGATAGCGGCCGACCTCGGCATCACGCCGAGCACGGTCCGCTCCCAGCTGGCCCGGGGCATCGAGAAACTCAGAAGTCAGTTCCCCGCGCTCTCCGACCCTTCACCGCGGCGGCACACGGAAGGAATCCGATGACCTCGTACGGCGATGGACGGCCTTCCGCCCGCACACCATTCGAAGAGGAACTGATGAACGCCATGAACCGTTTCGCGGACTCCGCCGAGACCCCCGACTTCGACGCCCCCCGCATCGAGCGGCGCACCCGGCGCCGGCGGACCGCCGGCATCGCCGCCGTCGCCGCCGCGCTCATCCTGGGCGGCGGGGGCACGGCCCTGGCCACCTCGGTGGCGGGCGGCGGGAGTTCGACGACCCCGGCGGCGACCAGCACGGACACCAAGAACGACGACGCCACCACCCTGCTCTACCTCTTCGCGGACGGTACGACCACGCGGCTCCCCCTCGCGGGCCTCAGCCTGGACATGGCCAAGCCGTTGCTCGAAAAGACGCAGACGAAGCTCGGCACCGTCACCAAGAAGGCCGTCAAGGGCTGCAAGCCGACCTCGGTGCTCGAGGTGACCCCGCACGCCCCGAAGACCATCAAGCCGGGCGACACGGTCGACTTCACCATCTGCGCCGGCTGACCGGGCCCTGACCTGACGACGACGCCCGCCCCTGCGTCAATCAGGGGCGGGCGTCCGTCACAGGATCACACGCGTCACACCGGACCCGGCCGGCCGTGCCGGACTCCGTCCGTCGGTCGGTTGCCGGGGGCCGCTTCGGGCCGCCGGCTGCCGCGGGCGTCAGGCCAGGCCCGGGCCCCGTACCGGAATCGACGTGAACGTCGGGGCCGGCGCGGGGTCCTGGAAGAAGTCGTTGCCCTTGGCACTGTTCCCGATGGCCGTCCTCGCACTGCTCGGCCCCGGGGGGCCTCCCAGGCTTCGGCCGGCCGTGCCGGACTCCGTCCGTCGGTCGGTTGCCGGGGGCCGCTTCGGGCCGCCGGCTGCCGCGGGTGTCAGGCCAGGCCCGGGCCCCGTACCGGAATCGACGTGAACGTCGGGGCCGGCGCGGGATCCTGGAAGAAGTCGTTGCCCTTGTCGTCGACGACGACGAAGGCGGGGAAGTCCTCGACCTCGATCTTCCAAACGGCTTCCATGCCGAGCTCCTCGTACTCGACGACCTCGACCTTCTTGATGCAGTCCTGGGCGAGCCGGGCGGCCGGACCGCCGATGGAGCCGAGGTAGAAGCCGCCGTGCGTGCCGCACGCGTCCGTGACCTGCTTGCTGCGGTTGCCCTTGGCGAGCATGACCTTGGAGCCGCCGGCGGCCTGGAACTGCTCGACGTAGGAGTCCATGCGGCCGGCCGTCGTCGGGCCGAAGGAGCCGGACGCGTAACCCTCGGGGGTCTTGGCCGGGCCCGCGTAGTACACCGGGTGGTCCTTCAGGTACTGCGGCATCTCCTCGCCCGCGTCGAGACGTTCCTTGATCTTGGCGTGCGCGATGTCGCGGGCCACGACCAGCGGGCCGGTGAGGGACAGCCGGGTCTTGACCGGGTACTTGGTCAGCTCGGCGAGGATGTCGTCCATCGGCTGGTTGAGGTCGATACGGACCACGTCCGACGACTCGTCGAGGTGCTCCTCCGTGGTCTCCGGCAGGAAGCGCGCCGGGTCGGTCTCGAGCTGCTCCAGGAACACGCCCTCGGCGGTGATCTTCGCGACGGCCTGCCGGTCGGCGGAGCAGGAGACGGCGATGGCGACGGGGCACGAGGCGCCGTGCCGGGGGAGGCGGACGACCCGTACGTCGTGGCAGAAGTACTTGCCGCCGAACTGGGCGCCGATGCCGATCTTCTGGGTCAGCTCGAAGACCTTCTCCTCGAGCTCCTTGTCCCGGAAGCCGTGCCCGAGCGGCGAACCCTCGGCCGGGATCTCGTCCAGGTAGTGCGCGGAGGCGTACTTCGCGGTCTTCAGCGCGTACTCGGCCGAGGTGCCGCCGACGACGATCGCCAGGTGGTACGGCGGGCAGGCGGCCGTACCGAGCGAACGGATCTTCTCCTCCAGGAACTTCATCATGGAGGCCTCGTTCAGGACGGCCTTCGTCTCCTGGTAGAGGAAGCTCTTGTTGGCCGAGCCGCCGCCCTTGGCCATGAACAGGAACTTGTACGCGCCGCCGTCGGCCGCGTACAGCTCGATCTGGGCCGGGAGGTTGGATCCGGTGTTCTTCTCGTCCCACATGGTCAGCGGGGCCATCTGCGAGTAGCGCAGGTTGAGGTTCAGATAGGCGTCGTAGATGCCGCGGCTCAGGGCCGCCTCGTCGCCGCCCTCGGTGAGCACGTTCTGCCCGCGCTTGCCCATCACGATCGCCGTGCCGGTGTCCTGGCACATGGGGAGCACGCCCGCGGCCGCGATGTTCGCGTTCTTCAGCAGGTCCAGCGCGACGAACTTGTCGTTGCCGGAGGCCTCCGGGTCGTCGATGATGCGGCGCAGCTGCGCCAGGTGGGCCGGGCGCAGGTAGTGCTGGATGTCGTGGATGGCCTCCGCGGCGAGCTTGCGCAGCGCCTCCGGCTCCACCTTGAGGAACGTCCGCCCGTCGGCCTCGAAGGTGGAGACACCCTCGGCGGTCACCAGCCGGTAGGGGGTGGTGTCCTCTCCCATGGGAAGCAGATCGGTGTACGCGAACTCAGGCATCTCGCCCATTCCTCACTCGACAGACAGCGGGCCCGCCTCCATCGGCGGGCGCTCACCAGCGTAGGACCTGCCGTCGCCGGCGAGCTTGTGAGGTAAGGCTCAGTTCGTCGGCCACCCGCCCCGAGGTGGGGCTATCGCGATCTATCGTGTTTCGGTACGCTGCTCTCGTGGACCTTCACAAGCAGACCGCCGCCCCCGCGCCGGCCGCGGAGTTGCGCGCCTCGGACGCCGACCGTGACCGTATCGCCGACATGCTCCGCGAGGCTCTCGCGGAGGGCCGGCTGACCGCCGACGAGCACGCGGAGCGTGTCGAGGGCGTCCTGGCCGCCAGGACGGTCGGCGAGCTGGAGGTCTTCGTCCGGGACCTGCCCGCCGCGCACGAGCGGCGCACGGCCCCCTCCGCCGCCCCCAGCCGACCCACCGCGGGAGCGATCCCCGCCGACCCCGACGACAACGTGGTCGCGATCTTCAGCAGCGCCGTCCGCAGGGGCCGCTGGCGCGCGGGCCGCCGTATCCACGCCTACGCGGTCTTCGGCACCGTCGAGATCGACCTCACCGAGGCGCTCTTCGAGTACCAGCAGGTCGTGATCAAGGCGATCTCGGTCTTCGGCAACGTCGAGGTCCGCGTCCCGGAGAACGTCTCGCTGCGCGGCACCGGCGGCGCGGTGCTGGGCAACTTCGAGGTGTACGCGCTCGATTCGCCCCAGCCCGACGCCCCGGTGGTCTACGTCGACGGCTGGGCGGTACTGGGCAACATCGAGGGCCGGCCGAAGCGGGGCAAGCTCGTCGCGGACATTCTCGACCGGGTCCAGCACAAGGTCGACAGGGGTCTGCGCAGACACCTGGACCGTTGACGGTCGTGAACTTCGCCGCGATGCCGTGGCGCGGTCCCGCGCTGCCGTGGCGAAGCGATGGCGAGGTGGCCGCGGGGTGATGGCGGGGTCGTCGCGAGGGTGCTGCGGGCACGGTGGTCGGGAACTCAGTGCATAGGCGCGCGCACAGCGGGTAGGCCTTGCTGCATCGTCTCTCGCTCGCGAAGCCGTCGTCAGGAGTAGACCCGTGCTGCAACCGCCGCATTCGCCCGTGCAGGTCGCCGCTGTTCCGGCCCAGCGGGTACCAGCGCGCGACAGGGATCAAGACGCCCCCTGGCATACCGAGGCGGTGTGCCGGCGCGACGAGGCAGGCCTGTTCTTCGCCCCCTCCAAGGAGCCCACGGCCGCCCGGCTCTCCCGCGAGGAAGCCGCGAAGCGGGTCTGCGCGCGGTGTCCCGTCATGGTGGAGTGCCGCGAACACGCGCTTCTCCAACCCGAGCCCTACGGCGTCTGGGGCGGCCTCACCGCCGCCGAACGCCGGGTGGCCCTCGCCCGGCGGCGCCGCCGTGACGTGGAACTGCAGAAGGCGGCACAGTCGGCGGGCCGCATAGCGGCGGCGGGCTGAGCGGCGGGCCGAGAAGTCCTCGGGGCACGTGAAAGGGGCACCCCCACCGCACCGGGGGTGCCCCTCTCACGCACTACGGGGGCCGCTCGGCCCGACCGGACCACCGGGCTGCCCGGCCCGACCGGGCTACGGGGTCACTTGGCCCGGTCGAAGTCGACCGCGCTGTAGGCCCGCAGCTTGCTCAGCCGGTGCTCGGAGTCGATCCGCCGTACCGTCCCGGACTTCGACCGCATCACGATCGAGTCGGTGGTCGCGGTCTCCGACCGGTACCTGACCCCCCGCAGCAGCTCACCGTCGGTGATGCCGGTGGCGACGAAGAACACGTTCTCGCCGGTCACCAGGTCCTCGGTGGTCAGGACGCGGTCGAGGTCGTGCCCGGCGTCGAGTGCCCGCTGCCGCTCCTCGGCGTCCTTGGGCCACAGCTTGCCCTGGATGACACCGCCCAGGCACTTCACGGCACAGGCCGAGATGATGCCCTCGGGGGTGCCGCCGACGCCGAGCAGCAGGTCGACGCCGGTGCCCTCGCGCAGGGCCAGGATCGAGCCGGCGACATCACCGTCGGAGATCAGCTTGATGCGCGCCCCGGTCGCCCGGATCTCCTCGATGATGCCCTCGTGCCGCGGGCGGTCCAGGATGACGACGGTGACGTCCTCGGGCGTGGCCCGCTTGGCCTTGGCGACCCGCCGGATGTTCACGGCCACGGGCGCGTCGATGTCGACGAAGTCGGCGGCCTCGGGGCCGGTGACCAGCTTGTCCATATAGAACACGGCGGACGGGTCGAACATCGCGCCCCGCTCGGTGGCCGCGAGGACGGCGATCGCGTTCGGCATGCCCTTGGCCGTCAGCGTGGTGCCGTCGATCGGGTCGACCGCGATGTCGACCTCGGGCCCGGTTCCGTCACCGACGCGCTCTCCGTTGAAGAGCATCGGGGCTTCGTCCTTCTCGCCCTCGCCGATGACGACCACGCCGTTCATCGACACAGTGGAGACGAGGGTCCGCATGGCGCGCACCGCGGCACCGTCGGCACCGTTCTTGTCACCGCGTCCCACCCAGCGGCCGGCGGCCATGGCGGCGGCTTCGGTCACCCGGACGAGTTCCAGGGCGAGGTTGCGGTCGGGGGCCTCGGAGGGGACATCGAGTTCGGACGGCAATTGATGATGCTCGGTCATCGGAGCGCACCTTTCTGATACGACGACGGCCGGATGAGGGTTCGATCCCGACTCTATCGTCAGTCCGACAAAATGAGCAGGGGACCCCACGGATGAGCGCATCGGGCACCTGCGACGATAGGGGGCGTGGCAGGTTCGAACGGCAAGCAGAAGACAGCCCGCGACATGATTCTCTCCCTCGGGGTGATCATGATCGCGGCGTGGGTCATATACCTCTTCGTCCCGCACGACGATCGCCCCCGCGAGGTCCAGCAGGTCGACTACCGCGTCGAGCTCCTCACGGCGCGCCGCGCGGCGACGTACCCGGTGGCCGCGCCCGAGGGGCTGCCCGACGCCTGGAAGGCGACCTCGGTGCGGTTCCAGGGAGAGGACTTCGACGCATGGCACCTCGGTTTCCACGCTCCCGACGGGGAGTACGTGGCGATCGAGCAGTCCACTCAGCAGCGCTCGGAGTTCGTCGAGGAGGCGAGTCAGGGCTCGAAGGCGACCAAGGTCACCGAGCAGATCGGCGGCCGTACCTGGACCCGTTACACCGGCGGCCGGTACGACGCGCTCGTCCTCCAGGGCGAGACGGGCTCCACCACCGTGGTGGCGGGCACGGGCTCCTTCGAACAACTGTCGGCGATGGCCGGCGCGCTGAAGCTGGCGTGAACACCCCCCGACCTGCGGAAAGCACCGCGCGGTGACTGCGAGGTGACAGCGAAGAGGCCCCCGGCGTGCTCGGCGGGGGCCTCTTCGCATGTCACCGGTCTCAGACGGTGGTGACGACCTCGTCGTACGCCAGGCGCGGGGAGCGCGGGTAGGAGGCGCCCTCGCCCGGCTTGCCGATGTTGACCACCATCAGCGGGGTGTGGTCGTCGTCCAGGAACTCCTTGCGGACGCCCTCGAAGTCCACGCCGGTCATCGGGCCTGCGGCGAGACCGGCGGCGCGGACACCGATGATGAAGTACGCGGCCTGGAGGGCGGCGTTCAGCGCGGCTGCGCCCTCGCGGGCCGGACGCTCGCTGAAGAAGAGCTCCTTGGCCTGCGGGAAGGCCGGGAACAGGGTCGGCAGCTCCTGGTGGAACTCGTTGTCCGCGGAGAGGATCGCGACCAGCGGGGCGGTGGCGGTCTTGGGCTGGTTGCCCTCGGCCATGTGCTGCACCAGGCGCTCGCGGGCCTCGGCGGAGCGGACCAGGGTGATGCGCAGCGGGGTCTGGTTGAACGCCGTCGGCCCGTACTTGACCAGGTCGTAGATCGCCTGGACCTGCTCGTCGGTCACCGGCTCGTCGGTGAAGGCGTTCGCGGTGTGGGCCTCGCGGAACAGCAGGTCTTGGGCGGTGGGGTCGAGAACGAGAGACATGCGGGAACTTCCTCGGTGATGGCGTCCGGATCCCGTACCGGACCGCGGTCCGGATAGGCTGACGACACCGAGAGTACGCATGGAAGGTTCAAGGTTCAACAAAAGTCGGAGTGAGGTGATCCGCTTCACAGACTTGCCGGCACGGGGCCGTCGCGCGGCGCCGTCGCAAGCGCCTGCCACAGAGGGCCGCATCCACGCGCCCGGTGCACGGGGCCGCCTCACGCTTCCGCTACGCAGGGCCGCCGCGCGGCGCCGCCTCACACGCCCGCTGCGCAGGGCCGCGCGCGCCGACTGCACAGGGCCGCCTCACGCTCCCGCCGCACAGGGCCGCCGCACAGTGCCGGACCTCACCGCATCCCCCGGCCGAGAGTGCCTCGGCTCGGCTCACTCTCCCTCTTCCGCCTCGCCCTCCTCGGCCAGTGCCGCGTCCAGCCGTGCCCGGGCGCCCTCCAGCCAGCGCCTGCACACCTTGGCCAGCTCCTCACCGCGCTCCCAGAGGGCGAGGGACTCCTCCAGCGTCGTCCCCCCCGCCTCCAGACGCCGTACGACCTCGATCAGCTCGTCGCGGGCCTGCTCGTACCCGAGCGCCTCGTCCGTCTTGCTCGTCATGCACCCAATCCCAGTGGTCGTCGTGGTCGTTGTGGACGTTGGTGCCTAGGTGTCGACGTCGTCGACCCGGACGGTGAACTCGCCCTCGGCGACCCGCGCGCGCAAGGTCTCGGTGGCCGTCACCTCGGCCGGATCCCGGACCACGTGCCCGTCGGCCCTCTGGAGCACCGCGTACCCCCGCTTCAGCGTCGCGGCCGGTGAGAGGGCCACCACGCGCGCGTGCGTATGCGTCAGCTCGGAGTCGGCGCGGTCCAGGAGGTGCCCGAGCGTGCGCCGCGAACGGTCGACGAGCGAGGAGACGTGATCGGCCCGCTCGTCGATCATCCGATGCGGATCCTGCATCGCGGGCCGCGCGAGGGCGTGGGCGAGCCCGCGTTCCTCCCGCTCCAGGAACGCCTGCGCGCACCGCCGCGCCCGCCCGCGCAGCATCCGCACCCGCTCCAGTTCCTCGCCGACGTCCGGTACGACCTTCTTCGCGGCGTCGGTCGGTGTCGAGGCGCGCAGGTCGGCCACATGGTCGAGGAGGGGGTTGTCCGGCTCGTGCCCGATCGCCGAGACGACCGGCGTACGGCAGGCCGCGACCGCCCTGACCAGCTGCTCGTCGGAGAACGGCAGCAGATCCTCCACGCTTCCACCGCCGCGCGCGACGATGATCACGTCCACCTCGTCCAGGCCGTCCAGCTCCTTCACCGCCTGGACGACCTGCGTCACCGCGTGCACGCCCTGGACGGCGACGTTGCGCACCTCGAAGCGGACGGCGGGCCAGCGGTGCCGGGCGTTCTCGAGGACGTCCCGCTCGGCGGCCGAGGCCCGTCCGCACACCAGCCCGATGAGCTGCGGCAGGAAGGGCAGCGGCTTCTTCCGGGCCGGGGCGAAGAGGCCCTCCGCGGTCAGGGACTTCTTCAGCTGCTCCAGCCGCGCCAGCAGCTCGCCGACCCCCACCGGCCTTATCTCGACGGCCCGCAGCGACAGCTGGCCGCGCGGCGCGTACCACTCCGGCTTCGCGTGGACGACGACCCGCGCACCCTCCCCGACGACGTCCGCGACCGCGTCGAAGACCTGCCGGTAGCAGGTGACGCCCACCGAGATGTCGTGCGACGGGTCCCGCAGCGTCAGAAACACCACGCCGGCACCCGGCCGGCGCGACAACTGGGTGATCTGCCCCTCGACCCACACCGCGCCGAGCCGGTCGATCCAGCTTCCGATGAGCCGCGAGACCTCGCCGACGGGCAGCGGGGCGTCCGCGGACGTGTTCACAGCCATGCGCCCGAGCGTATCGGCCGCCACCGACAATCCGGGGGTCCCGCCTCCCGGGGCGAGGAAGGGCGGGGCGAGGGCCGGGGAAGGGGCGGCGGGGCTGCGGCGTACCCCTAGGCGGCGGCCCGCGGCCGCCCGCGCTGCGCGAACAGCACCACCGCACCCACCGCCAGCCAGATCAGGCCCACCCACTGCGCCGTGCCGGACGCCTCCGCGATCACCGCGATCGTGATCGCCGCACCCGCCACCGGCATCAGCACATGCCGCCACCACACCACCGGGCCACCCGCCCGCCGCACCGCGAACCACCCCACCACGCTCGCGTGCAGCAGGGTGAAGGCCGTCAGCGCGCCGATGTCGACCACCGACACCAGGTGATCCATCCCGTCGTCGCGCCGCGCCGCCCACACCGCCGCGACCATCGTGACGACGGCCGAACACAGCAGCGCGACCCGCGGCACGCCCCCGTCCGTCCGGGCCAGCACCCGCGGCAGCCGCCGCTCACGTCCCATGGCGAACAGCAACCGGCCGGCCGCCGCCTGTCCGGCCAGGGCGGCGAACGCGGCCCCGATCGCCTTGCTGACCGCCACCAGATCGTGCAGCCAGGTACCGACGGACACATCCACGGCTTCATAGAACGCCGACCCCTGCCGACCGGGATCGGCGGCCAGCTCGGCGGACGACACCGGCTCCAGCAGCGCCACCAGGTACGTCTGCGTCACGAACAGCACACCGGCCAGCGCCAGACAGAACAACAGGGCCCGCGCGACCTTCTCCGAGCCCCCGGTGACCTCCTCCGCGAAGCTCGCGATCGCGTCGAAGCCCAGATAGGACAGGACGGCCACCGACACCGCGCCGATCACCGCGGACAGCGCGAACGCCCCCTGCGAGCCGTCTCCGCCCACCGGCGACAGCCAGCCGCGCTCCGCACCGTCGCGCGCGAGGACCACCACCGCGGACACCACGAAGACGACCAGGACGACGATCTCCAGCGCCAGCACCAGGAAGCCCACGCGGGCCGCCGCCCGCACGCCCCACAGGTTGAGAAGGGTGGTGACCACGACCGCGAGCGCCGTCCACACCCACCGGGAGACCTCCGGGACCAGCGCGTTCATCGCGATGCCGGAGAACAGGTACGCCACGGCCGGGATGAGGACGTAGTCCAGCAGCGCCATCCAGCCGGCCACGAACCCGGCCCTCTCGCCGAGCGCCACGCGCGCGTAGGCGAACACCGAGCCCGCCTGGGGGACGACCCGCACCATCTGCGCGTAACTGAAAGCGGTGAACGCCATGGCGACCGTCGCGACGACGTAGACCAGCGCCACCGCCCCGTGCGACTTCGCGTCCAGCGTGCCGAAGATGCCGACCGGCGCCATGGGCGCGATGAACAGCAGCCCGTAGACGACCAGGTCGCGAAAGCGCAGGCTCCGCCGCAGGTGTCCGGGACCCTCCCGGGCCGGACGGTCCTGGGTGCCGGTGTCGGCGGTGTCGGACATCAGTGCCTCCGCGCGTCGGGTCCTGGCCACCCCCCTCGGCTCACGGCCGGTCTGCCCAGTCTCCCCAAAGTGGTGATCTCCGACCCCTCGGGCGCGGCCTTACGATGGGACGCATGACTGCTTCGCCTGGCCGCCGCCGTGTCCTGCTCGCCGCTCCCCGGGGCTACTGCGCGGGCGTCGACCGTGCCGTGATCGCCGTCGAGAAGGCCCTGGAGCAGTACGGGGCGCCGGTCTACGTCCGGCACGAGATCGTCCACAACAAGTACGTCGTGCAGACCCTGGAGCGAAAGGGCGCCGTCTTCGTCGAGCGGACGGAGGAGGTCCCGCCGGGCAATATCGTCATGTTCTCCGCGCACGGTGTCGCCCCCGTCGTCCACGAGGAGGCCGCGCGCGGGCGGCTGGCCACCATCGACGCCACCTGCCCCCTGGTCACCAAGGTCCACAAGGAAGCCGTGCGCTTCGCCAGCGAGGACTACGACATCCTCCTGATCGGGCACGAGGGCCACGAGGAGGTCATCGGCACCTCCGGCGAGGCCCCCGAGCACATCCAGCTCGTCGACGGCCCCGAGGACGTCGCCAAGGTGGAGGTCCGCGATCCGTCGAAGATCGTGTGGCTCTCCCAGACCACCCTCTCGGTCGACGAGACCATGGAGACGGTCGACGCCCTCAAGGAGAAGTTCCCGCAGCTCATCTCCCCGCCCAGCGACGACATCTGCTACGCCACGCAGAACCGTCAGCTCGCGGTGAAGCAGATGGGCGCGGAGGCGGAGCTGGTGATCGTGGTCGGCTCCCGCAACTCCTCGAACTCCGTGCGGCTCGTCGAGGTCGCCAAGCTCGCCGGCTCCCGCGCGGCCCACCTGGTCGACTTCGCGAGCGAGATCGACGAGGCGTGGCTGGAGGGCGTGACCACGGTGGGCGTCACCTCCGGCGCCTCCGTCCCGGAGGTCCTCGTCGAGGAGGTCCTGGCCTGGCTCACCGAGCGCGGCTACGGGGACGTCGAGCTCGTCAAGGCGGCCGAGGAGCACATCACCTTCTCGCTGCCCAAGGAGCTCCGCCGTGACCTGCGCGAGGAGGCGGCGGCCCTGGCGGCCCAGCGGGGCGGCAGCGGTACGGCGTCCGAGGCCGCGTCCGACACGGCGTCCGGCGCGGTGTCCGGTCCGGCGGACAGCTGACCGACACCTCGGCCGAGTGAGTGACTGTCAGTCGACCGTCGTAACGTAGGGCCATGCAGATCTTCGGCGTGGACATCGGCGGTTCCGGGATCAAGGGTGCCCCGGTCGATTTGGACAGGGGTGACCTGGCTCAGGAGCGCCACAAAGTGCTCACCCCGCACCCGGCCACGCCCGAGGGCGTGGCCGACGGCGTGCGGGAGGTCGTCGAGCACTTCGAGTGGACCGGACCGGTGGGCCTGACCTTCCCGGGCGTGGTCACCGGCGGCTCCACGATCCGTACGGCGGCCAACGTCGACAAGAGCTGGATCGACACGGACGCGCGTGCCCTCTTCAGCGAGCGGCTGGGCGGCCTGCCGGTGACGGTGGTCAACGACGCGGACGCGGCGGGCGTCGCGGAGGTGTCCTTCGGCGCCGGCCGCGACCGCAGCGGCACGGTGATCCTGCTGACGTTCGGCACGGGCATCGGCAGCGCCCTCTTCGTCGACGGCGTCCTCGTCCCCAACACCGAGCTCGGCCACCTGGAGCTGCACGGGCACGACGCCGAGAAGCGCGCCTCCAGCAAGGCCAGGGAGGACGGCGAGCTGACCTGGGAGCACTGGGCACGCCGGGTCACGAAGTACCTCGCCCACGTCGAGATGCTCTTCTCGCCCGAACTGTTCATCATCGGCGGCGGCGTCAGCCGCAAGGCCGACAAGTTCCTGCACCTCATCGAAGGCATCCGGGCGGAGATCGTCCCGGCCGAACTGCAGAACAACGCGGGCATCGTGGGAGCGGCGATGCACGCGGCGAAGGCGGACTAGCCCTGGCGGGCCCGCCCGCCCGGCTGCTCCAACGTCCGCGCTCCCGACCGTCCGCCTTCCGGCCCTCCCGATCGTCCGCCTTCCCGCCCGGCTGCCCGGTAGCGAGAGCCAGGCGGGCCGGCGGCCGACGGCGGTGGTGCCTGGCGCCCGTGCGTGGTGATCTGTGATGCCTGGCGACCTGCCGTCGGTGACAGCAGGTCGCGGTCAGTGGTGGTCGGCGTTCTGTCGGCGGGCCGCTGCCCGGCGCAGTCCGCGCGCCAGGATGGCGGCTCCCGCCACGAGCGTTCCGGCGTACAGCCAGCCGACCTGGGTGGCCAGCGCCGTCACCAGCCCCATCAGCCGGGCCCCGATGCCGTTGCCGCCCTCGGAGACGGGCAGCAGTCCCACGGCGAAGGCGATCGGCACGACGACCGGCGCGGACAGCAGGTCACCCCCGCGCACCCACAGGGCGGTCAGCAGGCACACCGGCAGGAACAGCACGCTGTACACCGTCAGTGAGGCACCGAACAGCAGCTGGTCCAGGCAGCCGATGCCGAACATCAGCACTCCGCTGAACAGCCCGCCGCCGAGCCCGGTGAGCCGGGGGTTCGGCAGCCGGCGCGCCGTCCGCTCCATCCGTTCCGCTTGTGCCGTCCGTGCCGTCCGCTCCAGGGGCGGCGCGGGCCGTCGACCGGCGGGGCGGGGACGGACGGAGCGCGGGGCGCGGGCCCGGCCGGGGCCACCCGCCGGGCGCGGCTGCTTGCGGCCCGGCTCCCGGCCTGCCTGGGGCGGCAGGGGTGGCGGGTCGCGGCGGGTGCCTCGGGCCGGGGGGCGCGTCCTGTGTTGCTCCACCGGACCAACTTAGGTCGGTTTATGTGCCGAATCGGGTGTCGGACACGCCGTGGGGCCGAGCTTGGCCATGCGTTCGACAGGTCCGCCGGGGCGGCGCCGGGCACGCCGTAAACTGGTGGACCGGTCAGCTCTCTGGCCCCTGGCCCTCTCACTCCGGGAACTGGCCTTCCGGCCCTCTCACCACGGGAAGTCGCAACGTGTCGCTCACGATCGGAATCGTCGGTCTGCCGAATGTCGGCAAGTCGACCCTGTTCAACGCCCTGACCAAGAACGACGTGCTGGCGGCCAACTACCCGTTCGCCACGATCGAGCCGAACGTCGGCGTGGTCGGCGTCCCGGACGCCCGCCTCACGAAGCTGGCCGAGATCTTCTCCTCGCAGAAGATCCTCCCGGCGACCGTCGACTTCGTCGACATCGCGGGCATCGTGCGCGGCGCGAGCGAGGGTGAGGGCCTGGGCAACAAGTTCCTGGCGAACATCCGCGAGTCCGACGCGATCTGCCAGGTCATCCGCGCCTTCAAGGACGAGAACGTCGTCCACGTCGACGGCAAGGTCTCGCCCAAGGACGACATCGAGACGATCAACACCGAGCTGATCCTCGCGGACCTGCAGACGATCGAGAAGGTCCTGCCGCGCCTCCAGAAGGAGTCGCGGATCAAGAAGGAGGTCGCGGCGAAGGTCGCGGCGGTCGAGGCGGCGCAGGCGATCCTGGAGAAGGGCGACACCCTCTTCTCCGCGGGCATCGTCCAGGGCTCCGGACGCGAGGAGCTCCTGCACGACCTGCACCTGCTCACCACCAAGCCGTTCCTCTACGTCTTCAACGTCGACGAGGACGAGCTGGTCGACGAGGAGTTCAAGGCCGAGCAGAGCGCGCTGGTCGCCCCGGCCGAGGCGATCTTCCTCAACGCCAAGCTGGAGCAGGACCTCGCCGAGCTGGACGAGGAGGACGCGATGGAGCTGCTGGAGTCGGTCGGCGCCGAGGAGCCCGGCCTCGCCACCCTCGCCCGCGTCGGCTTCAACACCCTGGGCCTCCAGACGTACCTCACGGCCGGCCCCAAGGAGTCCCGCGCCTGGACCATCAAGAAGGGCGCCACCGCACCCGAGGCCGCCGGTGTCATCCACACCGACTTCCAGAAGGGCTTCATCAAGGCGGAGGTCATCTCCTTCGCCGACCTGGTGGAGACCGGCTCGGTCGCCGAGGCCCGCGCCAAGGGAAAGGCCCGCATGGAAGGCAAGGACTACGTCATGCAGGACGGCGACGTGGTGGAGTTCCGCTTCAACGTGTGAGCGGGTGAACAACAGCACGTCGCTGGCGTGGCGAACTGCAGGTCAGAGGGGGTCGGGCTCGTGGGAGCCCGGCCCCGTCGTCGATACCGTGCTGGATCGGTGCTGGATATCCTGACCCGATGTCAGGAGTGCTCAGGTGTCGTAGACGGTAGAGCGATGCCCGACGTGCACGACCCACACCACCAGTTCGCCGTTGTCGATCGTGTAGATCACGCGGTAGTCGCCCACCCGTAGGCGGCGTCGGTCGGGCTGGGAGACCAGGGCTGTGGTGTTGAACCCCAGCGGGTCGCTCTCCAGCTCGGTCAGCTTGGCGAGAAGGCGGAGGGCCATGTCTCGAGGGACTTTGCGGAGTTCGGCTTGAGCCTCGGGTCGGAAGACGGTGCGGTACTCACTCACTGCGCGCCAGCGTCTCCCTCATGATGTCCTCGATCGGGATGCCGGGTGCCGGGTTGGTCATGCGCTCGTCGATGATTCGGTTGATCTCGCGCTCTTCCCACTCCTGGTACTTCCGGAGCACTTCGATGGACACCACGGCGGCCACCTGCTTTCCCCGGCGCGTGATCACCGTGGGTACGTCGTCGCGGTCAGCCCGCTCCACTACCTCGGCCAGGTGTGCCCGGACATCGCGGATGGACTCTATGGGCAGCGGCTGCGTCATGCGCACAAGAGTACCGAGTGTCGCATGTGTACACAACGGCTCATTGTCGTGCTGAGGGGTGCCGGGTGAACCGCAACCGTGCTGGATCTGTGCTGGACGCACTCGTTGAAAGACGCGCCTTCGCAGGTGGGAGCGTTGTGTTGGGCATTCCGCTGCAACGTCTGAGCGGCTGACGTGGCACTATGCCGGCGGCCTGGCGGACACGCAGGTCAGATGGGGCCGGCTCGTTACCTGAGCCGGCCCCTGGCTGTTCGGCGTGCCCTCAGCGGCCGATGCTCCGCGCCGTCCGGCGGGCGTGCCACAGGACCCGCAGGGTGGCCGGCAAGGGTGGGCTCGCGGGGCCGTGCAGCAGGGCCGGGCCGCGGGTCAGGGCCGCGTCGGCGGTCAGCAGCTCGATCTCGACGAACGCCTTCAGCAGGGCCCGGCCGGGGGGCGACACCCGGACGGGCAGGTCGCGGGCCGTCTCCAGGGCGGCCCGGGCCGCCCTGACCTCGTGCTCCACCAGGAGGCGCAGGCCCGGTGACTCGCGCCCCGCCGCCAGGTCCGCCGGCGTGACGGAGAAACGCGCCAGCGTCCGGGCCGGAATGCCCGAGCGCCCTTCCGCGACGTCCTCGGCGAGGTCATTGACGAAGTCCAGCCGCTGGCTGCCGTCGATGAGCGTGCGGCACATAGCCCGGTACCGGCCGCCGTCGACCTCGGCGATCTCGTCGTCCTCGGGCCCCAGCAGGACCGCGACCAGCAGGAAGGCGGGCAGCGAGTAGGCGTCCACGTAGGCCTGGTAGTCGGTCTCGGAGGCGAAGCCGGTGAACTCCAGCTCGGCGACGGCGGTGGACAGGTACTCCTCCACCGCCTCCTTCAAGCGTGGATACGTGGCGACGGTGTGCGCCAGCGTGCGGATCAGCGGGTCGTCGGACACCCCCGTCTCCAGTGCCTTGCGCACCCCCTGCTCCCAGGACGTCCACGCCGCGGTCCGCTGCGGTTTCGGGCCAGTGTCCAGCAGGTTGTCCCCGTGGTGCATCACGGCCGTCGCGGCCACCACATGCGGCAGCACCGACGGTGGCAGCAGTAGCCGGGCCGCCAGGTAGGAACTGCGGCGGAACCGCGCCACCAGTCGGCGCGCCTCGCCGTAGTCGTCGCGCAGCTCCGGATCGTGGATCCCGGCCGCGGTCAGGCTCCGCCTCCACGTGTGCACCTTCGGCACCGTCAGCCGCGCCGGGGCGGAGTGAGCTTGTCGAGGTCGAGGCTGATCTCGAAGGGCACGGGGCGTTCCAGGACGCCCCGGAAGACCGGCGGGCGCATCCAGTCGGGCAGTGCGGTCATGGGACAACCCTAGCGATCGCCGCGGTCACGGGGGGTGCCGTCCGCAGGGACCTCGGGCAACGGCATCTGGCCACCCGTCCGGGTGCAGGCCGGTGTGGTCGAGCCAAGGGACGGCGACGAAGAGGTTCTCGCCGCCGCGCCGACCGTGGTCCGCGGCTCGCGGCACGGTCGGGACACCCGTCGGACGCCGAGGCGAGCGATGGGCGAGCGCTGGGCGGAAGTACCGGGCGAAGGTGCTGGTCAGCGTCATGGGCGAGGTGCCGACACCGGTCGGGATCACGGGCTCTGCCGGCCTCCTCGGTGTGTCGGTCCCGGACCCGATAGGGCAGGGATAGCCGCTTCGGTTCGGGCGGATAGCGGGGGGCGCAAGAGTGTTTCTCGTCAAGCCACCCCCCACCGGATCGTGAGGACCTGAAGATGACCGAAACCCAACTCCGCCCGGCGTCGGGGGAGGTGACGTCACCGGATGCCGCCGTGCTCAGCGCGGTCGTGAAGCGGTTCGCCAACGCCAAGGGCGAGGAGTTCACCGCTGTGGACGGGCTGGACCTGCGGATCCGGCGCGGCGAGGTCGTGGCGTTTCTCGGACCGAACGGCGCGGGCAAGACGACCACGATCGACATGCTCCTGGGCCTCACCCGGCCCGACTCGGGGCAGGTGGAGCTGTTCGGCGAGGCGGCGCAGCAGGCGGTGCGCGCCGGTCGCGTGGCCGCGGTCCTCCAGAGCGGCGGGCTGCTGCCCGACCTGACCGTCGAGGCCACCGTACGGATGCTCGGCTCGCTGCACCCCGGCGCCGACCCGGAGACGGTGATGAGCAGGGCCGGCGTCACCAGGCTGCGGGACCGCCGGGTCTCCGAGTGCTCCGGTGGTGAGCAGCAGCGGCTGCGGTTCGCGATCGCGCTGCTGTCGAACCCGGAGTTCCTGGTGCTGGACGAGCCGACCGCCGGGATGGACGTGGCGGCCCGCCGCGAGTTCTGGGCCACCGTCCGTGAGGACGCCCGGCACGGCATGACGGTCCTGTTCGCCACGCACTACATGGAGGAGGCCGACCGGTTCGCCGACCGGGTGGTGATGGTCGACCAGGGGCGGGTCGTCGCCGACGGGTCCGCCTCCTCGATCCGCACCCGTATCAGCGGCCGTACCGTCTCCGCGCTGATCAGCCCGCAGGACGCGGCCTCGGTGGCCGGCTCGCCGTCCGTCCGGTCCGTCGCGGTCCGCGGCGATCGCCACTACTTCGACTCCACCGACTCGGACGCCCTGCTGCGGCTGCTCGTCACCCGGACCTCCGCCACCGAGATCGAGGTCGCGCCCCGAAGCCTCGAAGAGGCCTTCATGGCCATCACGCAAGCCGGCCGCACCGGCCAGGAGGGCCCGCGATGACCACTTTGACCGCGCCGCCCGCCCGCCCCCGCGCCTCGTCGTTCAGCGGAGTCAACCCCACCTTCGTCCGCTACGAGCTGGCCCGCCGCTTCAACCGTCAGACCACGATCTTCACCCTTCTCCTCCCGGCCGTCCTCTACCTCGCCCTGTTCCGTACCGCGCCGGCCCACGGCACGCTGCCGCACGGCAACTTCGCCGCCTGGATGATGATCGGCCTCGCCGTGTACGGGGCCGCGATGGCCGCCACCAGTTCCGCGGCCACCATCTCGGTCGAGAAGTCGGCCGGCTGGATGCGCACGATCGCGCTGAGTCCGCTCGCCCCGCCCGGATACCTGCTCGTCAAGGTCCTGTGTTCGGTGGTGATGGCCGCCGTGCCGGTGGCCATCGTCGGAGTGCTGGGCTTCGTCACCGGCGCGCACGCCGACGCCGAGGTGTGGGTGACATCCCTGGTCGTCGCCTGGCTCGGGGCCGCGGTCTTCGCGGCGCTCGGCATCTCGCTGGGTCTGGCCCTCAAGCCCGACGTCGTGATGCACATGCCGGGGCTGACGATGACCGCGCTGGCCTTCCTCGGCAACCTGTTCATCCCGCTGAGCGGCACCATGCTCGAGATCTCGCGGTACACGCCGATGTACGGCGTCTCCACCCTCGCCCGCTACGCCCTCACCGACGGCTACAGCTTCAGCGGCGAGCACTCCAGCCTGGCGGGCGCCGTCTTCAACATCGTCGCCTGGTTCGCCGGGTTCGGCTTCATGGCCGTCCGCCGGTTCGCGAAGAGCACCGGCCGCCAGTAACACCGGCCGCCGCTCACGCACTTCACCCGATTCGCCCCACCCACCGCACACCCACCGCACACCATCCGCATCCCACCGCCCGCCGGCCCGAGCGCCGTGCGACGGGCTCAACACGAAAGGGGGATAGAACACATGTTCGCAATCATGGCGCCGGGTCAGGGCTCCCAGACCCCTGGCATGATGGCCGGCTGGCTGCGCGACCCGGTCCACGCCGAGCGCGTACGGGCCTGGTCCGAGGCCGCGGACCGCGATCTCGTCCACTTGGGCACCCGGGCCTCGGCCGCGGAGATCGCCCGCACCGAGAACACCCAGCCGCTGCTGGTCGCCCAGGGCCTGCTGGCTCACGAGGCGCTGGCGGCGGCGGGCACCGCGGTCGCGGCCGGGCACTCGGTCGGCGAGCTCACCGCCGCCGCCTACGCCGGAGTCCTCACGCCCGCCGACGCGGTACGGCTGGCCGCGGTCCGTGGCCGGGCGATGGCCGCGGCCTGTGCCGAGGCACCCACCTCGATGGCCGCCGTAGTCGGCGGCGACGAGGCCCGGGTGCTGGAGCGGATCGCCGAACTCGGCCTGTACGCGGCCACGTTCAACGGTCCCGGCCAGATCGTGGCCGCCGGGCTCACCGAACACCTCCAACAGCTGGCGGCGGCGCCCCCGCCCGAGTCGACCGTCAAACCCCTGCCGGTCGCGGGCGCCTTCCACACCCCGTACATGGAGTCCGCGCGGCGGGCCTTCGCCGCCGCGGCCGCCGCGACCGACTTCGCGGCCCCCCACGGGTCCCTGCTCTCCAACGCCGACGGCGAGGTGGTCACCGACCCCGAGGCGGTCCGCCGGCGGCTCGTCGACCAGCTGGTCCGGCCGGTGCGCTGGGACCTGTGCCTGCACACCCTCGCCCGCCTGGCACCCGGACTGACGGTGTCCCTGCCGCCCGCCCGCACCCTCGCCAACATCCTCAAGCGCCGCCACCCCGAACTCGACGTCCTCCCGGTCAACACGGCCCGCGACATCGGCAAGGCCCTCGTGCGCATCGGCGAGAGCGCCCGTAAGGAGGAAACCGCCCATGCTGGTGTCTGACCTCTTCGAGCGCGCCCGCGCCGAGCGCCCCGACCACCCCGCGGTCGTCGACGGCGACGGCGGCCTCACCTACGCCGAGCTCGGCGCGGACGTCGACCGCGCGGCCGGCTGGCTACGGGCCCAGGGCATCGCCCCCGGGCAGCGGGTCGTCCACGCCGGTGGCAACGACCGCACCTTCCTCGCCCTCTTCCACGCCACCCTTCGGATCGGCGCCGTCTTCGTCCCCGTCCACCCCGACCTGACCGACCTCCAGGTCGGCGGCATCGTCGAGGACTGCTCGGCCGCCCTGGCGATCTGCCCGCCCGGCGCGGGGGAGCGGGCCGGCCGGACCGTCCCGGTCGAGCAGGCCCGGCAGGAGATCCGGGACGCCCCCGCCGACGGCTTCGCCGCCCGGATCCCGGACGACGGCGTCGCGATGCTGATCTACACCTCGGGCACCACCGGGCGCCCGAAGGGCGTCGTCTGCCCGCACCGGCAGATGATCGCGGCCGTCGAGGCCGTCGGCACACGCCTCGGCTACACCGCGGACGACGTGGTGCTGTGCCGGCTCCCGCTCTCCTTCGACTACGGCCTCTACCAGGCCCTGCTCTGCGCCCGGACCGGCGGCACGCTCGTCCTCACCGAACGCGGCGGCGACCGGGGCCTGTTGCGGACGATCGAGCGGCACGGCGTGACCGTCGTCCCGCTGGTGCCCTCGCTGGCCCAGATGCTGGCGCTGCTGCAGAGCAGGCTCCAACGTCCCACCAGGGTGCGGCTGTTCACCAACACGGGTGCCCGACCGGGCCGGGCCGTCATGGCCGAACTCCTCGAGGTCTTCCCGGGATCGGCGTTCGCCTCGATGTACGGCATGACCGAGTGCAAGCGCATCTCGATCCTCGACCCCGCCGAGTACGCCGCCCACCCCGACTCGGTCGGGCGGCCCATCCCCGGCGACCGGGTCCGGATCGTCGACGGCGACCGGCGGGAGCTCGGCCCCCGCGAGGTCGGCGAGATCGTCGTGGCCGGCGCCACCGTGATGGCCGGCTACTGGGGCATCCCGCTGGAGGCGCAGCACCGCTACGTCCGTGGCGCCGACGGCGCGCTGGAGCTCCACACCGGCGACCAGGGCTACCTCGACGAGGACGGCCGGCTCTACTTCGTCGGCCGCGACGACGACATGATCAAGCGGCGCGGGATCCGCCTCGGGCTGACCGAGATCGAGGACGCCGCCGAGCGGATCCCCGGCGTGATCGCGGCGGTGGCGCTCCGGCCCGAGACCGAGGACGCCCCCCTGCTCCTGGCCGTGCAGACCTCCCTGACACCCGAAGAGGTCCGCGACCGCCTGCGGCCGCGCCTCGACCGGGCCCGGCTGCCCGACCGGATCGTCCCCCTCGACGCCGTACCGCTGACCGCGAACGGCAAACCGGACCGCAAGGCCGCCGGACTGCTGGTCCGCGCCGCCGACACCGCCGCCGACACGGCTGGTGACACCGCCGCCGGCCCCCGCCCCATCGGACAGACGACACGACAGCCCACACAGACGAGGACGACCCATGAACCAGTCGCAGTTTGACCAGCTCGTCGAGGAGATCTGCGCCGTCACGGTCACCGACCCGCAGACCCCGCTCGTGGACCTCGGTGTGGACTCGCTCCAGACCATCGCCCTGGTGATGGCCGTCGAGGAGCAGTACGGCATCGAGATCGACCCCGAGGCGCTCGCCGACCCGGCGCTCACCTCCTCGGCCGGCCTGCTGCGTTCCGTGCAGGACCAGTTGGCCGCCGCGCTGCCGGCCAGAGCCGGGAGCTGACCGCCATGTGGACCGACACACGACCCGCGGTGGAGATGCCGCGACTGTTCGAGCGGGGCGGGGACCTGATCTCCTTCGCCGGGGGCCTGCCCGACCTGGACGTCCTGCCGCTGGACGTCCTCTCCGCCCAGCTCTCCCGGCTCCTGCGGCTCGGCGGGAAGCTCGCCCTCCAGTACACGACCCCGCATGTCGCGGGGGCCCTGGTGCCGGCGATCACCGACCTGATGGCCCGTGAGGGCGGGCGCACCACCGCCGAGAACCTGGTCCCGACCGGCGGCTCCCAGATGGGGCTGATGGCGGTGGCCCTGGGCCTCGCCGCCCCGGGGGAGACGGTCCTGTGCCAGACCCCCGCCTACCCGGGCGCCGCGGCCGCCTTCCGCACCGCCGGACTGCACCCCCACGCGGTGCCCGAGGACGCCGAGGGGCTCGACCCCGAGGGACTGCGCGAGACGGTGCGGCGACTGCGCGCCGACGGCCGCACCGCCCGCCTCCTGTACTGCAACCCGACCTTCCAGAACCCGACCGGCGCGACCCTCTCCGTCGCCCGCCGCGAGGAACTGCTCACCGTGGCCCGGGAGCTGGACCTGCTGATCGTCGAGGACAACCCCTACGGTCTGCTCGGCTTCGACGGGCGGACCACCGACACCCTCCAGGGCCTCGACCCCGACCGGGTGATCTATCTCGGCACCTTCTCCAAGGTGTTCGCGCCCGGGCTGCGCTGCGGCTGGATCGCGGCGCCGGCGGAACTCGCGAGCACCCTGCGCCGTACGACCGAGATCATGGCGCTGTCCCCGTCGGCGCTCGCCCAGGCGGCGCTCGCCGCGTTCCACACACGGTCCGGCTGGACCGACCTCGTCGATGCCTACCGGGCGAGCTACCGGGAGCGGTCGACGCTGATGGCCGACGCGCTGGACGCCGAACTCGGCACCGACGGGCCCTGGTCGTGGCAGCGGCCGGACGGCGGCTTCTACATCTGGCTGCGGCACCGCGACGGCGTCGACACGAACACCTTCGCCGACGCGGCGGCCGAGCACGGGGTCTCCTTCGTGCCCGGCTCCCACTTCGGCATCGGCGGGGAGAACGCCGACGCGCTCAGGCTCTGCTTCAGCCACGTGCCGAAGAAGCGGATCGCCGAGGGGATCTCCCGGCTGGCGGCCGCGCTCGGTCGACGTGCGGCGGAAGGGGCGGCGGCATGACCGGCACGCTCGAAGCGACCCGCACGCTCGACTGGACGGCCTTCGGACCGTCGTACCGGCTGGGCGACAGCGCGTGGCGGGTGTGGGGCGTCGGACTGCTCCGCAGCGCGGGCTTCCCGGTCTCCGGCCTCGGCCTGATCGGCGGACCGGGCGCCGCCCGGGCGGCGCGGCTGCTGGAGGACGGCGGCGGCACGGACGGCCAGGAGGCCTTCAGCGCCGCCTACCGCGCCGACACCGACGCCGAGGCCGGGCGACTGGCCCTCCTGGCCACCGACGACAAGGTGCGCACCGCCATCGCCTGGCAGAACCGCACCGTCTACCAGATCCTCGACTCCCTCGCCGCGCGCAAGGGCAAGGAGTCCAAGCGCCGGCAGCGCGAACGCACCCTCGCCATGTACTGGCTGCGGTACTGCGCCAAGGCCGACACCATCGGCTTCTTCGGCCCCGGGGCCTGGATCTCCGTCGGGCAGGGGCAGCGCGCCGTCGATCTCGATGTCGGCCCGGCGCTCACCTCGCGCAGCCGCACCTTCCTCGAACGCTGGACGGTGGCCGCGCTGGCCGACTGGATGGCCGCAGAGCCGGGCGCCCGCTGGTGGTTCCCGCCGATGCTGCGCCCCGACGTGCACCTCGACGGCGACCGGCTCGTCATGCAGGGCGGCCGCACCGTGCGGCTGCGCGAGGACGACGTCCGGGTGCTGCGCCTGGTGGACGGCGACCGCGGCGGCGAGGCCATCGCCGAGGCGACCGGCTGGGAGCCGGCGACGGCGCGGGAGCGGGTGGAGAAGGTCCTGACCCGGCTGCTGCGGCAGCGGGTGCTGACCTGGGACGCCAACATCCCCGTCGACGTCCGTGCCGAGGAGGTGCTGCGCCGGCGGGTGGCCGGCATCGGCGACCCGGAGCTGTTCGTCCGCTTCGACGCGGTCCTCACCGGACTCGACCGGCTGCGCGACGGCATCGACCGGACGTCGAGCGCCGAGGAGCTCGTGGCGGCGCTCGACCGGCTCGACGAGTTCTTCGTCCGGACGACGGGACAGTCGGCCTCCCGCGACGAGGGCAAGGCGTACGCCGGCCGCACGCTCTGCTACCAGGACTCCCTGCGGGACTGCCGGATGGACCTGGGCCGGGACTTCCTGGACGGGATCGCCCGTCCGCTGGCCCTGGTCGCGGACGCGGCGGACTGGTTCGGCAACCGGCTCGCCGAGCTGGTGGAGGCGGAGGTCGCCGGGTTCGTGACCAAGGCCGCGGCCCGCCGCCGCGGGGACGTCACCCTCGCCGACGTGTGGACGCAGGTGCTCGGGCTGTTCTGGGGCGACCAGGCCACCCCGGTGCAGACCGCGACCCGTGAACTCGCCGAGAAGTGGCGCGAGGTGCTGAACCTCGCCGGGGAACGGCGGGACCCGGTACGCCTGTCGGTGGCCGACATCGAGGAGCGGGCCCGCGAGGTCTTCGCGACCGGCCCGGTGCGCTCACCCCATCTCGCCGTGCACAGCCCCGACCTGCAGGTGGTGGCCCGGTCCGTCGACGCCTTCAACGCCGGCGACTACACCACCGTCCTCGGTGAACTGCACGCCTGCCTGGCCACACTGGACCTGCCGTTCCTCGACTGGACCACCGACGCCGGCTCGCTGCGGGACAAGGTGAACGCGGCGATCGGCGCCCGGCGGCTGGTGCCGCTGCTGCCGGTCGAGTGGAAGCGCAACAGCGGCCGCATGGTGCCCGCCCCGATCGGCGCTGGCGACCGGCTGATCGGCTTCACCCGGGCCCCGTACGACGACCGCGCCCGCGTCGACCCCGCGGTGTCCGTCGGCCTGACGGAGACCGACGGCACCGTCACGGCGACCACCCCCGACGGGGGTGTCTGGAGCATCGCCGAGCTGCTCGCGGTGCCCGTCGCGATCATCGCCGCGGACGCCTTCAAGATCGGCCTGGACCGGCCGCACGCCCCGCGCGTGAGCCTCGACGACCTGGTCCTGTTCCGCGAGACCTGGCGACTGCCGGCCGCCGGAACGCGACTGCCCGAGAAGGCCGAGCGGGAGCGCGACTATCTCGCCGTCCGCCGGTGGGTGGCCGAACACGCCCTGCCCGACCTGCTCTTCGTCAAGTTCCCCGAGGAGACCAAGCCGTCCCTCGTCGACTTCACCAGCCCGACGCTGGTGCTGTCCTTCGCCAACCTCGTCCGGGCCGCGCGCCGGCTCGACCCCGACGCCGTCATCACCCTCAGCGAGCCGCTGCCGGCTCCCGAGGACTCCTGGTTGCCGGACGCCGACGGCGAGCGCTTCGTCAGCGAACTGCGGCTCCAGATCAGCAGAAAGGTGCCGGAATGACCGTCCTCGCCTCCGACGGCGCGGCCCTCGCGGTCCGTGCCACCCGCACCCGGGACCCCGACATCGTCGCGACGATCGGCGGCACCCCGCTGGTCGCCCTCGACCGCCTGTTCCCGCCCGCGCGGTTCCAGGTGTACGCCAAGTGCGAGCGCTTCAACCCGGGCGGCTCCATCAAGGACCGCGCCGCCAAGTCGATGATCGAGCACGCCATCAGGGCGGGGAAGCTCGTCCCCGGCGTCTCCACGGTCGTGGAGTCCTCCTCCGGCAACCTGGGCATCGCCCTCGCCCAGCTGTGCAACTTCTACCGGCTGAACCTGATCTGCGTGATCGACCCGCGCACCACCCCGCAGAACGCCGCCATCATGCGGGCGTACGGCGCCAGGGTCGAGGTCGTCGACCGGGACCCGGCCACCGGCGAGTACCTGCCGGCCCGGATCGAGCGGGTGCGGTCGCTCCTCGAGAGCGTCCCGGACGCCTACTGGCCCAACCAGTACGCCAACGAGCACAACTCCCGGGCCCACCACCACACCATGCGGGAGATCCACGAGGCCCTCCCGGGCGGCCCCGACCACCTGTTCCTCGCGGCCGGCACGACCGGCACGCTGCGCGGCTGCGCCGAGTACATCCGCGACCACGGCCTGGCCACGAACGTGGTGGCGGTGGACGCGGTCGGCAGCGTGATCTTCGGACCGCCGGAGCCGTGGGAGCTCACCCACCGGCGCACGATTCCCGGCCACGGGGCGGCGGTCGTGCCCCCGCTGCTGCGGCCCGGCCTCGCGGACCGGATCGTCAAGGTCACCGACTTCGACTGCGTACGCGGCTGCCGGCAGCTGCTCGCCCAGGAGTCCATCCTCGCCGGCGGCTCCTCGGGCGCCGTCGTGGCAGCCCTCCAGGCCGCCGCGTCCTGGATCGAACCCGGCGCGACCTGCGTCGCCGTCCTTCCCGACGGCGGCGACCGCTACCTCGACACCGTCTACTCCGACTCCTGGGTCGAGGACCGCTTCAAGGAGTTCCCGCTCACCGACGACCACCCCGTTCCCGACACCACCGATCACGAAAGGAGTCAGTCATGAGGATCCTCGGTCGCGACGACGTCGCAGTGGCCCTGAAGGGCCTCGGACCCGCCGTCCTCGACGCGGTCCGCAGCGCCTACGTGCTGCACGGCCAGGGCCACTCGCAGGTGCCGTTCTCCAGCTTCCTGCGCCCGCCGCGGCCCGCCGGCTCGCGCATCATCTCCCTGCCCGCCTACCTGGGCGGCCCGGAGCCCGTGATGGGCCTGAAGTGGATCTCGTCCTTCCCGGCCAACGTCGAGCAGGGTCTCCAGCGGGCCTCCTCCGTGCAGGTGCTCAACGACCTCGACACCGGATATCCGCAGGCCCTGCTGGAAGGCAGCCAGATCTCGTCCTCCCGGACCGCGGCGAGCGCCGCCCTCGCCAGCGGCGCGCTGCACGGTTCCCGTCCGGTGCGCACGGTCGGCCTCGTCGGCTGCGGCACGATCAACCAGCGGGTCCTCGCCTTCCTCACCCTGACCCACCCCGAGCTGGAGACCGTCGTACTCCAGGACGTGGTCCCGGGCCGTGCCGAGGTGTTCGCCGCCGAACTGGAGTGCGAGTACCCGGGGATCACCTTCCGGACCGGTGACGTCGCCGCGGCGCTCGGCGCCCAGACGGTGAGCATCGCGACCACCGACTCGACGTACTGGCTCGACCTGGCCGACCATCCCGACCGCCCGGCCCGCCAGGTGATCCTGCACCTGTCGCTGCGCGACCTGAGCACCCGCTCGGTGCTCGGCGCGTACAACGTGGTCGACGACATCGAGCACGCCGTCCGCGAGGGGACCTCCCTGCACCGGGCCGAGCAGGAGACCGGTCACCGGGAGTTCGTGCACGCCGAGATCGCCACCGTGCTGGGCTGCTCCGAGCCGCCGGCCACGGACGGCACGATCGTCTTCTCGCCCTTCGGGCTCGGCATCCTCGACCTCGCGGTCGCCCAGGCGGTCCTCAAGGCCGCCACCGAGGCCGGCCTCGGCACCGAGGCCGCGGGGTTCGACCCGGGCAGCCACCGGGTCACCGCGGCGATGGCGGGGAGGGCCGCATGAGCACCTTCTTCGCCGAGGGCACCAAGGCCCTCGTCACCGGCGCCTCGCGCGGCATAGGCGCGGCGATCGCGCTCACCCTGGCCGAGCACGGCTGCGACGTGGCCCTCAACTACCGCTCCAACGCGGCGAAGGCCGAGGAGGTCGCCGAGCGGATCCGCGCACTCGGCCGGGAGGCCCTCCCGGTCCGGGCGGACGTCTCCGACGAGGCCCAGGTCGCCGCGATGTACAAGCAGCTGAAGGCGGCCTGGGGGCGTCTCGACGTCGCCGTCCTCAACTCCGGTGTCACCGCCGACGGTCACCTGGCCGCCATGAGCTCCGCCAAGTGGCAGGAGGTCATCGGGACCAATCTGACCGGCACCTTCTACACCGCCCGCGAGGCGACCAAGCAGATGTACGCGAGCGGCGGCGCGATCGTCTTCATCGCCTCCACCAGCGGCATCGCCGGCCGGGCCGGCCAGGCCAACTACGCCGCCAGCAAGGGCGGGGTGATCGCCATGGCCAAGACGCTGTCGTACGAGGTCGCCCCGCGCGGCATCCGGGTCAACGTCGTCGCGCCCGGGTTCATCGACACCGACATGGTCAAGAAGGTGCCTCCGGCCCACATGAAGGAGGCCCTCCAGGTCATCCCGATGGGGCGCATGGGCACCGCGGCCGAGGTGGCCCAGGCGGCCGCCTTCCTGGCCGCCCCCGCCGCCTCCTACATCACCGGCAAGGTGCTCACCGTCGACGGCGGAATGATCCCCAACTAGCCATCAGAACCCAGTAGTTGCACCGCAATCATCCCTCTGTGAAAGGAACGCACCGTGTCCGTCGCCACCTTCGAGGACATCCGTACCCAGGCCGAGACCCGCCTGGAGAAGAACATGAAGGTCAAGTCGATGATCATCGATCGCCTCGGCCTGGACGTCGAGCCCGCCGTCGTCTCCGACAACCAGCCCCTGTTCGGCCGCGGTCTGGAGATGGACTCGCTGGACACCCTGGAGATCGTCGTCATGGTCAACAACGAGTACGACGTGCTGATCAGCGACGACGACTTCGAGGCCTTCGGCTCCATCAACGCCCTGGTCGACTTCATCGAAGCCCGCGAGGTCTGAGCATGACGATCGCCTCCGAGGCCCCCGCGAGGGCCCGGCAGAAGCACAGTTACTCCTCCGACGACATCAAGCGGATGCTGCCGCACCGCTGGCCGATGCTGATGATCGACCGTGCCTACGACGTCGTCCCCGGCGTCTCGGGCCGCGGCGTGAAGAGCGTGTCGGTGAACGAGCCCTTCTTCGCCGGGCACTACCCCGACCACTCGATCATGCCGGGCGTGATGATCGTCGAGGCGATGGCCCAGCTGGTGGCCGTCGTGTACGTCGCCGAGATCATCGAGGCGGCCGCGGCGGCAGAGGCCACCGGCGCGTCCCAGGGCGGCGGCGACCCCTCCGCGAGCGTCGGCTACCTCGGGTCCATCAGCTCCATGAAGTTCTCCCGGCTCGTCGTCCCGGGCGACCAGCTGACCCTGGACGCCAAGCTCGGCCAGCGGCTGGGCGGCCTGCGGCAGGTGTCGGTGCGGGCGAGCGTCGGCTCGGAACTGGCCGCCGCCGGCTCCCTGATCGTCACCACCGGCCGCAAGGCCTGACCCCCTCTGTACGGGTCCCACCGAAGAACCCCCGAAGAAAAGGAGGTGAGGCATGTCCATCACGATCCGCCCGTACCAGGAGGGCGACGCGCATGACATCGCGGCGCTCTACAACCGCCACCGCGACAACCCCAACCCGGTAGCGGGCGGCATCACCGGTGACGAGCTGGAGCGCGAACTGGCCGAACGGGACACGGGAACGTTCCTCGTGGCCGAGGACGGCGGGCGTGTGGTGGGCACCTTCGGCCTGTTCCACAACACCGGCCGGCGTTCCGCCCGCGCCGGTGAGCTCATCGCCGACATGTTCTTCGTCGCCCCCGCCTACCGCAACGGCGTCATCACCGGCCGGCTGTTCACGGAGGCCGTCGAGTGGATGGTGCAGTCCGGCTGCCTCGTGCTCCGGCTCACCGTCAACCCGGCCAACAGCGTCGCGTTCAAGCTCTACCGGCGCGTCGGCTGCGTCTCGGTGGGCCAGACCGTGCCCGGCGAGGACGGCAACGTCGAACTGCACAACTACATCCCGCTGGTCCTGCGCAGCGTGTTCGCGGACCTGGGACCGGAGGTCAGGTCGGCCCTCGGGGGACTGAACAGCTTCGGCACGGTCACCGAGGCCCGGGACGACGAACTGCGCTCCGACGTCCGGCTGGTGGGCGGCGTCCGCACCGTCGACTACCACCTGGCGCTGGGCGAGTTCCGGATCACCGCGAGCGTCGACGTGGACCGCGGAGTCGTCCGCGAGGCGGAGGTGACCGGACCCGACGGCACCGCCCGCGCGCTGCGGCTCACCGAACCGCCGTACCACGTGCGCGCACCGCGCCGGCCGGAGCCGCACCGGTTCGGCTCCGGCGGGCTGGTCTGCGAGGTGGACGGCGACGACGGCACGCTGTCGGTGCTGGCCGAGGGCCACCACGGCCCGCTGTTCGTCTCCACCTGGCCCAGCTGCCGGGCCGACCGCCCGGCGGGCTGGCGCGAGGGCGAGCCCCGCGACCTGGACATCGTCGCCGTCGAGAACGGGGTCCGGGTCACCGAGCGGTGCGGCGAGGACGAGGTCGTCGGCACGGTCACTCTCACCGAGGGCACCCTGCGGCAGGACTTCGCCTTCACCAGCCGCCCCGGTCGGATCTTCCAGACGGTCGGCCTGCGGCAGGGCACCTTCGTCCACCCGGACGGCGAGCGGCACCCGATCGGCCTCGGCCTCGGCGTCCGCGACGCCTCGGAGGCGGTCGCCGCCTCCCAGGTGGTCGCGGCCGGCACCGAGCTCGCCTGGCGGGGAACGGCGTGGGGCATCGGGCTGCCGGTCCGCGAGCCGGTCCGGCTGATCCACAGCGCTCTGCTGGAGCGCGGCCTGGCGGCCGGCCCGGACGGCGTTGCCCGCCTGCGGACCGAGTTCCGCCCGGCGGACGAACGGACCGACGCGGCGACCGGCGCACGGCCCGACGCGGCGACTGCCGTAAGTACCGGCGCGGCGACCGGCGTAAGTACCGAAACCGCACGGCCGGGAAACACCGCCCCGAAGCCGGGCGCCGTCCGCCGGCTGGAGCTCACCGCCTCCGCCGCCGGAGTCACCTCGTGGAAGGAGGGCGCCACCAAGGTCCTGCGCAGCCCGTACCCGCGCACCCGGGTCTTCGGCTACAACCCCCGCTGGTCGGCGGGCATGTGGGTCACCGCCGAGAGCAGCCGGTTCGGCCGCGCGAGCGGTCTCGGCTGGGGCGTGCGGCCGGCCGCCTGGGAGGAGAAGCACCCGCTCGGCCTGTTCGCCCCGCGCGAGCGGATCGGCTGGGAACTGACCGCCCCCGAGGACACCGCCGAGCCGGTCCGGGCCGACCTCCAGGCCCCGGACAGCGAGGAGGAGATCGTCCTCTGGCTCACCCCGAACACCGCGCGCGAGACCACCGTGGTGCTCGACTCGGGCGGCACCCGATGGGAGCTCGGCTCGGCCGGCTTCCGCCAGATCTGGGCCACCGCGGCCACCGTACGACTCGCCGACGGCAGCTGGCTCGACTGCCGGCCCGCCGACGGCACGGACGCGCAGGCCGAACTGGTCCTGCGGACGACCCCTTCCGGCCTGCTGATCGGCTGCGTGTCCCCGGCCCGCCGGCCGAGCGCCTGGCAGCTGGCCGTGCACAGCGGACCCACCCGTTCCTGAACCACCGTCACTCAGCTCTGACCACTGTCATTCGAGAGGAAACCGCACACCATGACCACCACCACCGTCTCCGCCCTCCGTACCGCCTCGGACGACTACGCCACCGTGCGCACCACCATCGGCGCCTACCGGATCGACGCCCCGCTGGTCCGCGTCTCGGGCGACGAGCGGCTGTCGCTGCTCGACCAGTTCCTGGCCAAGTCGGGCGACTTCGTCGAGCCGGACTCCGTCCGCGAGGTGCTCGCCCTGAACGCCGACGGCACCCCGTTCGCGATCCTGCTGCACTTCGAGATCGGCGAGGACGCCTGGCTGCTGCCCCGCACCCGGGTGAGCGCCGACGAGCTGCGCGGCTACCTCGACGGGCTGGACGTCCCCGAGGGCGTCGAGGTCGACATCGAGCCGGAGGGCTGGGCCGCCACGGCGTTCGAGGGCCCGACGGCCTGGTCGGTCGCGGCGCGCTTCGTCGACTTCGACATCTCCGGCCTGACCCTGCACGCCGTCACCGAGTCCGCGCTGCCCGACGACCCGGCCGCGCTCGCCCACCTGGCCCGCGTCGGCACCACCGGCGAGTACGGCTACCTGCTCCTCAGCAACGCCCCCGAGGCCGCCCACCGGGCCGTGCTCGCGGCGGTGCAGGAGGAGGGCGGCGCGCCGGTCGGCGACGAGGGCCTCGCCCGGGTCCAGGCCGAGGCCGGCATGGCCGTCTACGCCGCCGGCTTCGCCGGTCTCTCGGTCGACGAGGCCGATCTGTCCTGGATGATCGACTGGAACCGGATCGGCGAGTTCCGCGGCTCCGACGACCTGGTCAGGCCCACCGCCGAGACCGCCCGGCTGACCGCCCTGGCCGCCCCCGCGGACAGCCGGTTCACGGCCGGCACGCAGGTGACCGCGGGCGGCCGGGAGATCGGCACCATCCTGTGGCAGGCGCCCTCCGCCAACCCGGAGGAGGAGCTCGTCTTCGCCCTCCTGGACGCCCCGTTCTGGGTCTCCGGCCTCGAACTGGCCGCCCGGGACGAGCAGACCGCCGAGCGCCCGCTGCGCACCGTGACCCTGCCCCGTGTCATCGCCCGCTCCCTCACCACCCGGATCGCCTGATGTCCACGCCGAGAATCGCCCTGACGGGCCTGGGACTGATCACCGGTGCCGGTGACGACGTCGAGAAGAGCTGGTCGTCCATCGCGGCCGGTACCTCCGGCATCCGCACCAACACCCTGATGGACACCTCCGAGCTGCTGACCGAGTGGGCCGGCATGGTCACCGGCGAGCAGCCGGCCGACGTCGACCGCTGCTACGGCCTCGCCGCCACCGCCATCCGGGAGGCCCTGGAGAGCAGCGGGCTCGACCTGGACACCGTCGACCGGGACCGGGTCGCGGTCGTGGTCGGCTCCAGCCTCGGCGCCATGCCGACGCTGGAGAGCGTCCACGCGGACCTCGTCCACGAGGGGAAGCTGGACGCGGAGCGGGCGGCCGCCGTCCAACTGCCCTGCGTCGGCGACTACATCGCCGCCGAGTTCGACCTGCGCGGCCCGCGCGTGGTCCTGTCCAACGCCTGCGCGGCCAGCGCCGTGGCCCTCGGCTACGCGGCCGAGCTGCTGTGGAAGGGGGACGTCGACCACGTCATCTGCGGCGGCGTCGACCCGCTCGCCTCGCTCTCGGCGTACGGGTTCAGCGCCCTGGGCGCGCTCGACCCGGAGCCGTGCTCGCCGATGTCGGCGTCCACGGGCCTGACCCTCGGGGAGGGGGCCGGGTTCATGGTCCTGGAGTCGGCGGACCGCGCCGCCTCCCGGGGCGCCCGCGTCCTCGCCGAGCTGGGCGGCTACGGCCTCTCCTGCGACGGCTACCACCAGACCGCCCCCGACCCGAGCGGCAAGGGCGCCTGCGCCGCCATGGCCCAGGCCCTGGACACGGCGGGTCTGACCCCCGGGGACGTCGACTACCTCAACCTGCACGGCACCGGCACCCCGGCGAACGACGCCTCCGAACCGAAGGCCGTGAAGCTGCTGTTCGGCTCCTCGGTGCCGCCGGCCAGCTCCACCAAGTCGATCCTCGGCCACACCCTCGGCGCGGCGGGGGCGGTCGAGGCGGTGGTCAGCACCCTGGCCATCGACCGCGGCACCCTGCCGCCGACCGTCAACACCCGGGGCGTGGCCCAGCCGTTCGGCCTGGACGTCATCCCCGACACCGGCCGGGCCGGGGCCGGTCCCGAGGTGGTCATCTCCAACTCGTTCGCCTTCGGCGGCAACAACGCCTCCGTCGTCCTCAACCGGCCGGGCCGCCCGAGCTCCGCCCCGCGCCGCACCGAGCAGGTCCACGAGGTCGTCGTCACCGGAGTCGCGGGGCTGGCGGGCGGCGCGGGCAACACCGCCGACCTGGTGGCCGCCCTCGGCGACGAACGCGCCTGCTTCACCGCCACCGAACACGTCCAGGGCGTGGGCGAGGTGCTGGTCGGCCGGGTGGACGTCAAGTCGGCCTCCCGGGGCATCAACCCGAGCCGGGCCCGCCGGATGGACCCGCTCAGCCTGCTGGCCGCCGCCGCGGTCGCCGACCTCTACGGCCGGCACGGCAAGCCCTCGCGGGCCGAGGCCGAGGGCACGGGCATCGTCTTCGCCACCGGCTACGGGCCGGTCACCTCGGTCCTGCAGTTCCACAAGGGCGTCCTCCAGCAGGGCATCAGCGGCGCCAACCCGGCGCTGTTCGCCAACACGGTCGTCAACGCGGCGGCCGGTCATGTGGCGATGCTGCACCGCTACCGCGGCTACACCGCGACGATCGCCAACGGCGGCACGAGCTCCGTGCTGGCCCTTCAGCTCGCCGCCCGGGTCATCGCGCGCGGCATGGCGGACCGGATCATGGTCGTGATCGCCGACGAGTTCCCCGAGCAGGCGCTGGCCACCCAGGCCGGCCTCCCCGGCTACGCGCGCTCCGGACCGGTGGTCCCCGGCGGCCGCAGCGGCATGGTGCTCAGCGAGGGCGCGGCGGCCGTCCTCCTGGAGAGCGAGCGGTCGGCCTCGTCCCGGGGCGCGGACGTCCTGGCGAAGGTGCGCGGTTACGGCGCCTCCGGCGAGTCGGCCGGGATCGGCCGCATCGGCCGCGACGGCGAGGCCTGGGCGCGGGCGCTGCGCGGCGCGATGGCCGAGGCCCGGGTCACGCCCGACGAGATCGACACCGTCGTCTCGGCGGCCTCCGGCTACAGCCTGGTGGACACCGCCCAGTCCCGGGCCCTGCGTCTCGCGGGCCTGCTCGACCGCCCGACGATCACCCCCAAGGCCCTGCTGGGGGAGACCTACGGCAGCGCGGGCGCCCTGGGCCTGGTGGCGGCGCTGACCGCCCCGACCCGGCAGGGCAGGCTGCTGCTCTCCAGCTTCGCCTACGGCGGCAGCTACGCGGCGGCCGTGTTCGACACGGAGGCGTGATGGGGGCGCTGCTGGGGCTGGTGATGGATCCGGTGCTGCGCGGCGCGGCGCGACCCGCCCCGATCGACTGCCTGGTCACCCACCACCCGCACCTTCCCCGCGACCGCATGGGCCACCGCCTCGACGCCTCCGGCCGTTCGCTGATCATCGAGGCCGTCGCCCGGGTGTACGGCCTCGACATCGGGGCGCTGGACCTCACGAGGGACGTCCACAAGCGCTGGTCCATCCCGGCCCACGACCTCACCGCCTCGGTCGCGCACTGCGACGGCTACAGCGCCGTGGCCCTGTCGGCCGGTCCGGTGCACCTCGGGGTGGACCTCCAGGACGAGCGGGACCGTCCGGCCGCCATGCGGTGGCTCGGCACCCTGCTCGGCCGCCGGCAGCCCGCCGAGATCCGGGACTTCGCCGAGTGCGAGGCGCTCATCAAGGCCTCGCACCTCACCAAGGAGACCTTCGCCGGGGTCCGGCTGCCCGCGTGGCGGCCGGGCTGGCGGCCCACCAACGTGGGCTCGTACCGGGTGCGTTCGACGACGGTGGCCCCGGCGATGCACCTGGCCCTCGCGGCCGACGCCTCCGCCCCCGTCCGTCTGCACACCCCGACCCAGGAGTCGGCATGACAGCCACAGCGGCCGCTGTACGGCCCTACACCCGCCGTATCTCGCAGATCGAGCGCGGCTACCTGAACGCCGCGGCCACCGGAACCCCGCAGCTGATCCAGATGATCGTGGAGGGCCGGGGCCGCATCGACCCCGACGCGCTGCGGGACGCGGTACGGGCCGCCACCCTCGCGAGCCCCGGCCTCGCGGTGCGGCGCCGGGGGGCCGGCTGGCGCGCCGACGGTCCGCTCCCGCCGGTCGTCGAACTCCCCGGCGACGACGGCTTCGACGCCCCGTTCTTCCACCGCGACCTGGACGTCGTCACGGGCCCGGTCTGCGAGGTCGGGCTCGTCACGGGGCCGCCGACCCGGCTGGTCGTCCGGGCCAGTCACATCGTCACCGACGGCCGCGGGCTGCGGCAGTGGATCGCCGACGTGTTCCGGGTGCTGCGCGGCGAGGAGCCGGTCGGTGCCGCGTCCGTCGTCGACGACACGCACTTCCGGACGGCCGCCGGGAAGGTGCCGCCCGCCGAGCCGCCCGCCCGGCTGGAGGGCCTGCCCGCGATCCTCGGCGCCGGACCGGCCGACGGCACCCCGCTGTGGATACGACGCCGGGTGCGGGCGGCCCCGTCGGCGGTCACCGCCCGGGTGGCCGCCGCCCTCTCCCGCCGGCTGGGCGGCGAGACGGGCCGGTTGATCGTGCCGGTGGACCTGCGCCGCCACGACCGGACGGTCCGCTCCACCGCCAACCTCACCTCCCGGCTGGTGCTGGACCTGCACCGGGACGACAGCTGGAAGCGGCTGCACGGCCAGGTCGTCCGGGCCCTGCTCGGCAAGCGCGAGGTGGCCGCGCTGGAGGGGGACTTCCTGCGCAGCAACCCCTTCGCCAACTCGCTGCGCGAGGCCCAGGAGCTGGACGGCACCCGGTTCCCGTGCACGGCGATCGTCTCCGACCACGGCCGGATCGACACCGCCGAACTGCGCACCGACCGGTTCCGGCCGACCGGCTTCTCCACGCTGCCGATGCTCGTGCCCTACGCCGAGATGTTCCTGAGCACCTGCCAGGTCGGCGACGAGACCGAACTGACCCTGTCCTGCCGCAGGCGCCCCGGCGCACGCGAGGCGGCCGGGGCGGTCCTCGACGACATCGAGCACGCGCTGACCGACCCGAACTGATCGGGCCCACCTCCCTGTCGACTCCACCGCCCCGTGAAGGACGCCCACCCATGGCACTGACCGAACAGACCAAAGAGGACGCGCCGAGCCCTCCGCGGGCCGCTTCCGGCCCCGCCCTCGTCACGATGGCCGCGGCCATCACGGGCGGCTTCCTCGCCCTGCTCGACACCACCATCGTCAACGTGTCCCTGCACGAGACCACGGCCAGGTTCGGCTCCATCGGCCAGGTCCAGTGGGTGGTGACCACCTATCTGATGGCGCTGGCCGCCACCATGCCGGCCACCGGCTGGCTGGCCAACCGGTTCGGCGTACGGCGTGTATTCGCCGCCGCGATCCTGCTGTTCGCGCTCGGCTCGGCGGCCTGCGCGGCCAGCCAGACCCTGCCCGAGCTGATCGCGGCCCGCGGGCTCGCCGGCGCCGCCGCCGGTGTGCTCACCCCCGCGTCGACGATCCTGCTCACCAGTGGCGTGCCCCGCGAACACCTGGGCCGGGTGCAGTCGTTGAACGGCAGCGTCATGCTGATCAGCCCGCTGCTGGGCCCGACGATCGGCGGCCTCCTGGTCGAGGCCGGGGGATGGTCCGCGGTGTACGTCGTCAACGTCCCGCTCTGCGCCGGCCTGCTCTACGTCACCCTGCGCCGGGTCCCCGCTGACCGCCCGAGGGAGGGTGCCGCGAAGCCGCTGGACGTGATCGGCCTGGTGTCCTCGGCCGCCTGCACGGTCTGCACCGTACTGGCCGTGCACGAGTTCTCCGACCACGCCCTCGACGGGCGGGCGGCCTTCCTGGTCCCGCTGGTCCTCGCCGTGGCGAGCGGTGCCGTGTTCGTCGTACGGGAACTGCGCGCGGCCCACCCGCTGCTCGACGTGCGCCTGTTCGCCCACCGCGTGTACCGGACGGCCGCGATCAACATCTTCTGCCTGGGCTTCGTCCTCTACTCGCCGATGATGCTCATCCCGCTCTACTTCGAGACGGCCCGCGGCGAGACGGCCGTGACCACCGGCCTGCTGATGTCCACGGGAGGCCTCGGCGTGGTCACCGCGGCCTGGCTGTGCCGGGTGCTGATGAAGCGACTGGGCGGTGGCGGCACCGTCGTCGTCGGCATCACCCTGACGATGCTGGCGACCGTGCCGCTGACCACGCTGTCCTCGGACACCTCGTACGTGCTGCTGTGCGCGAGCCTCGTGGTGCGCGGCCTGGGCACCGGACTGACGATCGTGCCGGCGATGACCCGGGCCTTCCAGTCGATCCGCCCGCAGTCCATCCCGGACGCCTCCGCCCAGCTCAACCTGATCCAGCGGATCGGCGGCACGGTGGCCCTCGCCGTGGTCACGGTGGTCCTGGAGCAGGCGGCCCGGGAGCGCCACGGACTGGTGCCCGGCGCCTTCGCCCACTCCTTCACCTGGGTCCTCGCGATCTACACCGTCACCCTGCTCCCCGCCCTGGCCCTGCTCCTCGCCGACCGCAAGGAGGCACGCGCCGGCGCGGTGCCCGCGTGACCGTACGGGCCCTGTCGTCGCACCTCCGCCGTCCGCGCCCCGGGGCGCGGCGGGCGGGAATGCGACGACAGGGCCCGAGGCGACCGCCCGGCACGGCGCGCCCGTACCCGAGGTCGGTGCCCGGTGCCCCGTGCCCGGCGCTCAGCGCTCAGGGCTCAGGGCTCAGGGCTCAGCGCTCAGCGCGAGGAGGGCAGCCAGCCGTCCTGGACGGCGTGCACCCCCGCCTCGAAGCGGCTGCGCGCGTCCAGGCGTTCCATCAGGGTGGCGGCGGTACGCCGGGCGGTGCGCGGGGAGACGCCGAGGCGCTTGGCGATGGCCTCGTCGGTGTAGCCCTGGGCGAGCATCTTGAGCACGGCACGCTCCTGCGGCGGCATGCCCTTCGCCTCGCACTTCGGTGTACTCCCCAGCGCTGTCGCGGTGTTCCACACGCCCTCGAAGAGCGCGCACAGGGCCGCGACCGTCCCCGCCCCGCTGAGCACCACCCCGCCGACCCGGGCGTCGCTCGTGTCGACCGGCAGCACCGCCTTGCACCGGTCGAAGATGATCATCCGGACCGGCAGTTCGGGCACGGTACGAACCTGCCCGCCGCGGGAGTGCAGCCAGCCGACGTGGTCCAGCGTGGGCTGATGGTTGCGCACACTGTCGAGATAGACCGTCCGCATCCGCACCCCGCGGTCGAGGAGGGCGGAGTTGGGAGCGCGACTGGCCTGGAGGTCCTCGGCCCGGTGCGCGCCGCCCGGCGCGAACGTGGCGACCTCGACCTGGGCCGACTGGGCCAGTTCCGCGAGCCGTTCCCGGATCGCCTCCAGCCCGTCCAGCTGTTCGGAATCGCTGTCGATGCCCCGTGGTCGTAGCGAGGAGCATTCGGCGATCAGTTGGGCCGCCGCGGCTCTGGATTTCTCCACGCGCATCTGCTGCGCCGCCAACTCCGCCTGCTGGCGCGCCAGCAGCACCTCCATGGCGGTCTCCGGGCCGACGGCCCGGAACCCTATGCCCTTGCGGGCCGATGGCTGGATCAACGCGAGTTCGCTGAGCCGGTCCAGCCCCGCGCGAACCCGATCCTCCGGCAGCCCGAGCCGGGACACGAGGACGATGATGCCCTCCAGTGGATTGGCCAGCATCCACCGGTAGATGGCTTCTGCCTCGGCATCCAGTCCCAGAACCTCCAACATGATGCAGTCCCCCTGTTGCTGTCACACACTGCACACACTGTGTTCGAAACTTAGTGCCCCCGAGCTTACTGACCTTGAACTGCGGATGGCGGCCCGGCGGCAGGGAGGACGGTTCCGGCCAATCGCTCGGCTTTCAACCATCCGCGGTGCCAGAGTGAGGACCACACCGCATCCCGGCCGGCGCGAGGCCCTTCCCGCCCCATTCGAGGACGGCTCCCGGGACGGCTTTCGGCTTCCTTTCACATGACGCTTTATGCCATGGCACAAAGCGTCCATCGTGAGCCGGTCCACGGCTGCTGAACAGCGTCGAAGATGAAGCCATGTATCTCATCCACGTGCGCCTGCGCGCCCCTGTCGAGGAGTCCGCCCGGCCCGATCTGGCGGCGATCATTTCCTCGTGCGCCGAGGAAAGCGACGGGCTGGAGCACGTCTCCGTGCACGCACACGCAGGCGAGGGCCTCACGCTGGGCCTTTTCCTCCTCGCCGACTCCCTGGCCACGGCCGAGGACAGCGCCGCGCGGCTGGCGCGACGGGCCGTGGAACACCATCCGGACCTGCTCGGCTACGGCCTCGTGACCTCCGGGGCCGTCCTGGTGCCCGGCCCCTGGTGGGACACGTGAGCCTCGCGTTTCCCCAGGTCGGGGTGGACGGGTTAGGCCGCTGCACATTCCGTCCAGCCGTCCGCTGTTCCCTCCGGCCCGCCCGCCGAGCAGAGTTGAGCCATCGACGGAACGAAAGCCGCCGAAGACTTCACCGAAGAGTCCGCTGAATAGTCCGGAAGTATTCACTCCGGAAATCCACCCACTCAATCGAGGAGAAAATCCATGCAGGGCACCCGTGTCTCCAAAATCGTCGCCGCCGCGCTGATCGTTCTCGGTGGAATGGCGATGACGGTGACCGTCACGGATTCTCCGAAGAACATCACACACGCCGTCGAGAGCGACCTCCGCACCACCGCCGGCGACCACACCGACGGCGATGTCACCTGGGGCCCCTGAATATTCACGGGGGCATGTGCTGAACCGAGTTGAAAGACATCGGGGGACAGAAGAAATGGAATTCCTGGTCCTGGGACCTCTGGAACTGCGTGAGTCGGGCATCCCGATCCGCGTCCGGGGCATGCGGCAACAGCGGCTCCTCGCCCTGCTGCTCCTCAACGCCAACCGGGTCGTTCCGATGGACGCGCTGGTGGACGAACTGTGGGAGGACCCACCGTCGTCGGCCCGTCCGCAGGTGCACAACGCGATCCGCGACCTGCGCCGCATCCTCTCCGCGTCGGACGGGACCAGCCTGGTCACCGTGGACGTCGGCTACCGCCTGGTCGTACCCGAGGACGCCGTGGACGCGCACCGGTTCGCCGCCCGGGTCCGCGCGGCCAAGGCGGCGGAGCGCGAGAACCGGTACGCCGAGGCCGTCCGGCTGCTCCAGTCGGCGGTGGACCTCTGGCGCGGGGAGGCCTTCGCCGGGATCCAGTGCCCGGCGGTCTCCGGCGCCGCGGTCAAGCTGGCCGAGCAGCGGCTGACCGCCGTGGAGGACCTCGTCGCGCTGCGCCTGAAGCTCGGCGAGACCGGCTCCCTCGTCGGGGAACTGCACGCGCTGATCGCGGAGTACCCGCTGCGCGAGGCGCTGCGCGGCAGCCTGATGATCGCCCTGTGCCGCGGCGGCCGGCAGGCCGACGCCCTCGCGGTCTACGACGAGGGCCGGCGGTTCCTGGTGGACGAGCTCGGCCTGGAGCCGAGTCCCCGGCTGCGCGCCCTGCACGCGGAGATCCTCGCCGACTCCCCGGACCTGCACGGCTCGGGGGGACCCGCCCTCGCGGCGGCCGGCGCCGAACCGTCCGACGACCGCAGGACGGGACCGTCCGCACCGCCCGGGAACGGCAGGCACTACCTGCCCCACGACCTCACGGACTTCACCGGCCGTACCGCGGAGCTGGCCGCCCTGTCGGCCGTCGCCGCACAGGAGCCGGGCGGCTCGCCGGTCATGGTGGCGATCGACGGCATGGGCGGGGTCGGCAAGACGACGCTCGCGGTGCGCCTCGCCCACCGGGTCACCGAGCTCTACCCGGACGGGCAGTACTTCATCAACCTGCACGGCTTCAGCGCGACCCGGTCGCCGGTGCCGACCGAGCAGGCGCTCGCCGCCCTCCTGCAGGCGAGCGGTCTCACCGCGCAGGAGATCCCGCCCAGCCTGGAGGAGCGCAGCGCCCTGTGGCGCTCACGCCTGGCGGGCCGCCGTTGCCTGGTCGTCCTCGACGACGCGGCGGACAGCGCCCACGTCACGCCCCTGCTGCCGGGCACCGGGGGCACGTTGGTGCTGGTGACCAGCCGGCGCAAGCTCACCGCCCTGGACGGCGCCCTGCCGCACTGCCTCGACGTGCTGCCGCCCGCCGACGCGGTGACGCTGTTCCGGCGGATCGTCGGAGAGCCCCGCGCGCGGCGCGAGCCGACGCAGGTCGCGCAGGCCGTCGAGCTGTGCGGCCGGCTGCCGCTGGCCCTGCGCATCGCCGCGACCCGGCTGCGCGACCGTCCGGCGTGGGCCGTCGCCGACCTCGTCGAGCGCCTCGCGCACCCGGCGCAGCGGGCCCGCTGTCTGCAGACCGCCGACCGCGACCTCATGGCCGTGCTGCGGGTGTCCTACGACCATCTGAGCGCGCCCGAAAGGCGGTTCAGCAGGCTCATCAGCCTCCAGCCGGCCGCCTCCTACGACATCGCGCACGCGGCCCTCGTCACGGGGCTGCCGGCCGGGGACGTGGAACACCACTTCGACGCGCTGATCGAGAACAACCTGATCCGGGAGGACACCCCGGCCCGGTTCTCCTTCCACAGCCTGATCCGGGACTGCACCCGGGAGCTGCTCGTCGAGGAGTCGGGCGCGGCCGCCTGAACCGAATCTCCGTTCCGCCCCTGGTCGTGCCGCGCTTACGATGCGCGCAGTCGTACAACTGCCTGAACCGTCTGAACCAGGAGCACGGTACTCGTGTCCATACCCCCGCCTCCCGGGCCGCACCAGCCCCAGGACCCGTACCAGCCTCCGCAGCCGCAGAGCCCGTACCCGCAGGACCCGTTCGCCCCGCCCCCGCAGGACCCTTACGCCCAGGGGCCGTACGGCCCGCAGGGACCGCAGGGTCCGATGGGTCCGGGTCCCATGGGTCCGGGTCCGATGGGGCCGTACCCGCAGGCCCCGTACCCGCAGGCCCCGTACGGCGCGGTGCCGTATCCCGTCTGGGGCCAGGGCTACAGCCCCTACGGCCAACCCTCGCCGGTCAACGGTGTGGCCATCGCCGCCCTCGTCCTCGGCCTGCTCTGCTTCCTGCCGGGCGTCGGGCTGCTCCTCGGGATCGTCGCCCTGGTGCAGATCAAGAAGCGCGGGGAGCGGGGCAAGCCGATGGCGATCGTGGGCACGGTCCTGTCCTCGATCGGACTCGCGGTGTGGGTGCTCGCGCTGTCCACGGGCGGCGCCTCCGACTTCTGGGACGGCTTCAAGGAGGGTGCGAGCGGCAACTCCAGCTTCGCGCTCGCCAAGGGCGACTGCTTCGACGTGCCGGGCGAGACCTTCGACGAGGACGTCTACGACGTCGACGAGGTGGACTGCTCCGGCGAGCACGACGCCGAGGTGTTCGCCACGGTCCCGCTGACCGGCGACAGCTTCCCGGGCGACGACCACGTCACGGACGTGGCCGACGACAAGTGCTACACGCTCCAGGACGCCTACGCGATGGACCCCTGGGCGCTGACCGACGAGGTCGACATCTACTACCTCACGCCCACCGCAGACAGCTGGAGCTGGGGCGACCGCGAGATCACCTGCGTCTTCGCCAACGTGGACGAGAAGGGCACCCTGACCGGCTCGCTGCGCGCCGACGCGTCCACGCTCGACGCCGACCAGTTCGCCTTCCTCAAGGCGATGGCCGCCGTCGACGACGCCCTCTTCGAGGAGCCGGAGGAGTACGCCGAGGAGGACCTCGCGAGCAACCGCACCTGGGCCGGTGACACCGGCGAGGTGACCGGCGATCAGGCGGACCAGCTGGGCAGCCACCTCTGGGAGCAGCCGGACCGGGAAGCGTCCCTGGCCACCCTGGTCAAGGACATGCAGGCCGCGAGCAAGGAGTGGGCCGCGGCGGCGAAGGCCACCGACGCTGACGACTTCTACGAGCACTACGACAAGGCCTACAAGTACGTCGACGGCGCCACCACCGTCACCGCCCGCAAGGCTCTGGGCCTCGCCACCACCGTGCCCAGCTACGACGAGGACTCCGACAGCGGGAGCGGCGGCACGGGCGGGGGCGACGGCGACAGCGGTCTGGATGTGTGATCGCGCCCGCAGCGGGGAGAAAGTGCCTGGGTGAAGGGTTACCCGGGCACGTGTCATCACATCGAGTGATTCTCTGGCCTTTGCTTGCACGGTACAACCCACGGTTGCCAGGCTGTAGCTGTCTGTACAACCTGATGGGAGTGGCCAGTGACATTCGGTGAGCAGCCGGCGTATCTGCGTGTCGCGGGTGATCTCCGCAAGAAGATCGCCGACGGGTCGCTGCCACCGCACACCCGGCTCCCTTCGCAGGCGAGAATCCGGGAGGAGTACGGGGTCTCCGACACCGTCGCCCTGGAGGCGCGCAAGGTGCTGATGGCCGAGGGGCTGGTCGAGGGCCGCTCCGGTTCGGGCACCTATGTGCGCGAGCGTCCCGTGCCGCGCCGGATCGCCCGCTCCGGCTACCGCCCGGTGAGCGGCGCCACGCCGTTCCGGCAGGAGCAGGCCGAGGCGCACATGCGGGGCACCTGGGAGTCCAGCAGCGAGCAGGCCGAGGCGGGTGTCTCCGTCGCCGAGCGGCTCGGCATCGCGTCCGGCGACCGCGTGATGTGTACCCGGTACGTCTTCCGGGAGGCCGGCGAGGCGATGATGCTCTCCACCTCCTGGGAGCCCCTCGCCGTCACCGGCCGTACCCCGGTCATGCTGCCCGAGGAGGGCCCGCTCGGCGGGATGGGCGTCGTCGAGCGGATGCGCGCCATCGACGTGATCGTCGACAACGTCACGGAGGAGGTCGGCGCCCGGCCCGGTCTCGCCGAGGAACTGCTCGCTCTCGGCGGCGTCCCGGGGCATGTCGTCCTGGTCGTCCAGCGCACGTACTACGCGTCGGGACGGCCCGTCGAGACGGCCGACGTGGTGATTCCGGCCGACCGTTACCGGGTCGCCTACCACCTGCCGGTGAAGTAGCCCGCCGGAGTGCGCCGGAAGCGTCCCCCGGCGCGGGGTGGGGTTGGCCCCGCGGCGGCGTGGGTGCAGCGGTGGGGGCGGGGGTGCCGTCCGGGGCGGTAGCGCATTCTCGCGGGCGGCGCACACCCTTCCGGCAGTTGCCCCCGGTATCCGCCCGCCGTGGGCCCGCCCGCGCGCCGTCGGAATCCGGTCGTTTCCGGTTGTTCCCGCAGGTCGCCCCGTTGGTGCCCGGAACCCCGCCGACCGGACGTGTCGCGGCGCGCGCACGGCGCGTTCGGCCTCGTGCGCCCCCTGCGTCTTGGCTGGTTGCGTACCTCTTTGTGCAAAGTCGTGTTCGGTGCGTAAAGGTAAGGCGTACGCTCGGGCATATGCGGATTGCGGTTTCCTCAGAGGGCGGGGCGCGAGGCGTGCCGCGGACGGGATCCGGGCGGGCCGGGAAGAGAAGGGGGCGTGGGGCTCGATGAACGACAGCACCATCTCCCTGCCCTGGCTCGTCATACGGCAGGACGACAACGGCAATCGCTACCGCGTGGGCAGGTACGCGACCCGGGCCGAGGCCCAGAAGATCGCGGACAGCCTCGACAGCCGCGGCCACAAGCAGCTCTACTGGGTCGAGCGCATCGGCCAGGGGCAGAGCCAGGGCCAGGCGCAGGCCCAGGCCCAGGCGCAGAACGGGGACGGCACCCTGAACTGACGTTCCGTGCGGTCCCGTAGGCTCCGGCCCATGACGGAACGGATCGTGGTGGTGGGGGCCGCTCTGCTCGACGCCGGCCGCCTGCTCGCCGCGCGCCGCAGCGCACCCCCGGAACTCGCCGGCCGCTGGGAACTGCCCGGCGGCAAGGTCGAGCAGGGAGAGGAGCCTGAGGCCGCCCTCGTGCGCGAGCTGCGCGAGGAACTCGGCGTCGAGGCCGAGACCGTCGAGCGCGTCCCCGGTGAGTGGCCGCTCAGGCCGCCCTACGTCCTCCAGGTGTGGACCGCCAGGCTGCGCCCCGGCTCCGCCGCTCCCGAACCCCTCCAGGACCATGACGCGCTGCGCTGGCTCACCCCGGCCGAGATCTGGGACGTCGACTGGCTGGACCAGGACGTGCCCGCGGTACGGGAAACCCTCCCGAACCTGGGCGCCGGAGCCCACTGAACGGGAAGCCCGCCGGACCGGGGCCCGCTGAACCGGAGACCTGCTGAACCGGAGACCCGCCGGACCGGGGGCGCGTCGGTGGGGGCGGGGCCGGTTCGGGGGCGCTTCGATCGGGGGGCGGGTCGCCGCGTACGCCGTTCGTGCCACCGTGCGCCTTGCTGTGCGGTACTGCCTACCGAATACCGGGTATGTGGCCATTAACCCCACGAAACCGGACATGGGTGTACTCGCTGGCCCGGGAAGTGATCGGCGTGATCGACACCGACGGAGAATGCGCCGAGTGGACGTTCCCCGCGGACCCCGGTGCCGTGCGCACCGCCCGTGGTGCCGTCCGCGGCCAGCTGCACGGCTGGGGCCTCGAAAGCCTGAGCGACATCGCGGCGCTGCTGGTCAGCGAGCTGGTGACCAACGCCCTGCGGCACGCGACCGGCCCCATCGGCCTCCGTCTGGTCCGCCCCGCCGGAATCGCGGACGTCCTGCTGGTCGAGGTCTCCGACCCGCTGCCGGACCCGCCCCGCGAGCGGGTCGCCCGCCCCGAGGACGAGAGCGGGCGCGGACTGCAGCTGGTGGCCTCCTCCTCACGCCGCTGGGGTACCCGGCCCGGGAACGCCGGCAAGACGGTCTGGTTCGAGCTTGCGGTGCCGGGTTGACGGGGCGTCTCGCGGGGATGAGCCGGTGTACAGCGGGGCGCGCGGTGTCGCCCGTTCGGTTCCGGTCTCCGAACGGTCCCGGAAGAGGTGGTTCGAGGGCGTGTCCGCTGGTTAGAAGACTGGAAGTGTTGTCACGGGACGGGCCAAAAAACGCCTGGACCGTGCTGTGATCGTGAACACCGTGTCGTGCGGACCCGTAGTGCTGGATACTGCGGGCAGCCGCCGCCGGTGACCGGTGCCGGACGCGGTGAGCTGGAGGGGACGGTTCGCGTGAGCGAGATACCAGCGAAGGCCACGGAGTCCGAGGACCCGTCGGGCGGCGCGAGGGCGAAGGCCGCGAGTGCGCTCGCCGCCGATGCCGCGCACGGCCTCGCCGACGGCGCGGGCGAGGCGGCGACGCCAGGTGACGCCATGTGGCAGAGCAGTCCGCCCGGTTCGATCTACGACTACATCAAGGTCGCCTCGTTCTCGATCGGCCCCGACGGCCTCGTCGACCAGTGGAGCCTGCGCGCCGAGCAGATCTTCGGCATCCCCGCCGACCGGGCCGTCGGTATGGACCCCATCGACGCGTTCATCGACCCCGACCTGCGCGAACGCGGCCAGCGCAAGATGGCCGAGATCCTCGACGGGCGGGAGTGGACCGGCGTGGTGCCGTTCCGGATGCCGGACCCGGTGCCCGGCGGCGGCCGTGGCGAGAAGGGCCTCGCCGAGGTCTACGTCATGCCGACGCGCAGTCTGGACGGCGAGAAGGCCGCCGTGTGCATCGTCGTCGACGTCCGCACGCTCCGCAGCATCGAGACCGACCTCGCCGCCTCGCAGGCCATTTTCGGCCAATCCCCGTTCGGCTTCCTGCTGATCGACCCCGACCTGCGGGTCCGCCGCGCCAACCACCGGTTCGCCTCGATCTTCGGCGGCACCCCCGACGACCACCGCGGCAAGGGCGTCCACGACTACCTGCCCCGGCCCGAGGCCGACCGGGTCAGCGCGACCCTGCGCAGGGTCCTCGAGACCGGCGACTCCATCACCGACATGCACGTCACCGGATACGTGCCGGGCTCCGACGAGCGCCGGCACTGGTCGATCAACCTCTACCGCGTGCACAGCGGCACCGGCAGGCCCATCGGCATCGCCTGGCTCGGCACCGACATCACCGCCCGCCGCGCCGCCGCCCGCGAGGCCGCCGCGGCCCGGCGCAATCTCGCCCTGCTGAACGAGGCGGGCGCCCGCATAGGGAACTCCCTCGACCTGGAGACGACCGCGCGCGAACTCCTCGACGTCGTCGTGCCCGGCTTCTGCGATCTCGCCACCGTGGACCTCTACCAGGGCCTCCTGGCCGGCGACGAGACCCCGCCCGGCCTCGCCGACGGCAGCGCCGAACTGCGCCGGGTCGCCTTCTCCTCCGCCGTCTCCGACGCCCCCTTCCCCGGTGCCGGCGCGCCCGTCGCGGTCGGCGCGGTCCATCACTTCCCGTTCAACTCGCCCTGCGCGGACGCCCTGCGCACCGCTCGTCCGCAGGCCATCCCCGGCGAGGAGGGCGGCCTCGTGCAGTCCACCCTCGCCGTCCCGATGGTCGCCCACGACACCGTCGTCGGCCTGGCGCAGTTCTCCCGGACGAAGGGCAGCGAGCCGTTCGGCGACCGGGACCGCGATCTGGCCGTGGAGCTGGCGGCGCGGGCGGCGGTCTGTATCGACAACGCGCGCCTGTACCGGCGGGAGCACGAACGGGCGCTGATACTGCAACGGTCGCTGCTGCCGCCCGGGGACCCGGTGGCCTCGGGCCTGGACATCGCCTGCCGCTACCTCCCCGGCAACGTCTCCATGGGCCGCCCCAGCGAGGTCGGCGGCGACTGGTTCGACGTCATCGAACTGCCCGGCCACCGCACGGCGCTGGTGGTGGGCGACGTGATGGGCCGCGGTCTGCGGGCGGCGGTCGCGATGGGCGAACTGCGCACGGCCGTCCGGACACTGGCGCTGCTGGACCTGGAACCGGCCGAGGTCCTCTCCGCGCTGGACGAGATCGCGCGCGGCCTCGGCACCCCCGGAGGCGTCCAGCAGGCCACCCGGGCCGCCCGCCGCCCGCGCGAGGCAGACCTGTCCGAGGTGTACCTCGCGACCTGCGTGTACGCGGTCTACGACTCGGTGACCCGGCGCTGCACGTTCGCCAACGCGGGCCATCTGCCCCCGGTGCTCGTCGAACCCGGTGAGCCGGCCCTGATGCTCGACGTGCCGCCCGGCCTCCCGCTCGGCGTCGGCGGCGAGCCCTTCGAGGAGGTGGAGGTCGATCTCCCCGAAGGCGCCCTGCTGGCGCTCTACACGGACGGGCTGGTCGAGTCGCGCGACCATCCGCTGGACGAGGGACTCAACGCGTTCGTCGGAGCCCTCACCGACCCCTCCAGCCCGCTGGAGGACGTCTGCGACCACGTCCTCAACACCCTCGACTCGCATCACGGCGAGGACGACATCGCGCTGCTGATGGCACGCGTGCAGGGCCTGCCCGTCGACTCGGTCGGCGACTGGACCCTGCCGCGCGAGCCGCGCAGCGTGGGCAGGGCCCGGGAACACGCCCGCGGCCAGCTGCTGTCCTGGGATCTCGAACCCCTCGTCGACACGACGGAACTGCTGGTCAGTGAGCTGGTCACCAACGCCCTGCGGTACGGCGAGGGCGAGATCCGGCTCCGCCTGCTCCTCGACCGCACGCTGGTGTGCGAGGTCTGGGACGCGGGCCTCGTCCAGCCGCGCCGCCGCCGCGCCCGGGACACCGACGAGGGCGGCCGGGGTCTCCAGCTGGTGGGCCTGCTGTCGGCGGCCTGGGGCTCGCGCCGCACTCCGCGCGGCAAGACGGTGTGGTTCGAACTTCCGCTGCCGGACGGCGAGACGAGCCTGACGGATCCGGCGGAGGCGTTGCTCAGCCTGTTCTGAACCGGTTCAGGGCTGCTTCAGGGCCGGTTTCAGGGTCGGCTCGGACCTGCTCCGGGCCGGCTTCGGACCTGCGCCGGGCCTTTCCGGCGAGCCGTTGCCCGTCAACCGCGGTCACGCGGGGCCGCGCCGTGCCTCCGCGGGCCGTGCCGGGCCGGCGAAGTCCGCGGGCGTCCCGTCCTCGGGATCCTCGGCAAGGACGATCCCGCCGAGCACGGCCCCGCCGGTGCCGGCCGTCTCCTCGGTGCCGACGGCACCCACGTACGGGTTCCCGTGCGCGCGTACGTCGCGCTCGGCCAGCTCCCGGGCCTCCAGGGCGAGGAGGTCGGCGGCCGGACGGTCCGCCGGGTCGCCCGTGGCGAGGAGCCGTTCCGCCTCCGCCAGCCGGGTGCGCGCGGTGGCGCCGACCGCGCCCCGGTGTGTCGCGACGAAGTCGGCCGCGGCGGCGGTGGCGGTACGGGCGGTGATCAGCGCGGCGGCCGGCAGCACCCCGGCCCGGCCGGAGGTGACCGGCGCGGTCGCCCGCACGATCCGACGCAGCACCCCGACCGGGTCCCCCGGCTGACCGCCGGTCAGCTCCTGCCGCACGGAGCCGAGCACGGCGTCGACGTGCAGCAGCCGGACCTCGAACCCGCCGGGGGTCGTCCCGGCGCCGGCGAGCGGCACGCTCGGGCCGGGGCGGGCCTCGGCAGGGGGTGAGGTCGCCGTCGCCGGTCCGGCCGCCGGCGGCTGTCGCGTCGACGGGTCCGCCTGACGTCTGGCCCAGGCCAGCTCCGCCTCCGCGCCCGTGAGCGCGGCCGGCACGGTCTGCTCGGCCGAACGCAGCTCCGCGGCCATCCGGTCGACGCCGTTGACGAAGACGGCCGCCTGGGCGACCGCGCCCTCGGCGGTGCGCAACTGCCGGGCCGCCCGCTCCGGTCGCCCCGCATCGGCGGACTGGCGGGCCTGGTTCAGCCGGACGGTGGCGAACAGAAGGCGGTCCTTGGCCTGTTCGACACTCCCGGTGACGGAGGCGGTGGCCGTGGGCGCATACCGGTCCCGGAGCCCGGCGAGCACCGCTTCCGCGGCTCCCGCACGCCCCGCCAGTTCCCGGAACCGGCCCTCGGCGACCTCCAACGCCTCGCCCAGCCCCTGTTCCAGCCCCCGTAGCCGCCCGAACTCCGCGGCCACGGAGTCCAGCCGCCGTCCGGCCTCCGCGCACCGTCCGACGATCCCGGCGAGCGCGTGCTCGCGGGCCGCCTCCTCCGCCGGCACGCCCTCGTCGTACCGCTGCCGCATCCGGAACGCGGCGGCGAGCTCGGTCTCCGCCTCGCGGACGGCCCGGCGGAAGGTCTCCAGGTCCTCCGCCGTGCACAGCGCCCCGGCGAAGCCGAGCTCGGTGCGTGCCGCCCGGACCCGGTTGTCGGCCTCGACCAGCGCCGCGCAGGCCTGCTCGTCGAGGGCGGCGAGGGGCGGCGACGACCTCGGCGGCGGTGGGCTGCCGACCCCGCCGGGAGTCGTCCGGACGCGGGTACGCCGGACGCGTCGTATGTACCCGTATCCGGCGATCGCCCCGGCCGCGCCGACCGCCACGAGCGGCAGCACCAGATCGACGGTGGACCTCTCGTCGTCCTCGGCCGCGGCGGCGCTCGCGCCGGGCGCCGGGTTCTTGATCGCAACCGGAGCGTCGCCACCCGACGTCATCCCTGGCAACACCAGCCACACGACCCCGACCGCACCGCCCAGCACGGCATGCGCCACCCGCACGGATATGTGCGACTTGGCACGCCGCTGCCGGCCCCGGTGCAAGGAAGAGGTCACATTTGGGAGCGTATGGCCGCGATTACGGCCACGCGACCGGGATGCACCCGACACGGGGGCGGTGGGGCGGAACGACACGCGAGGGGGAATCCGCGATGGAACGGCCACCGGGTCGGACGAAGACGGAAACGGACGAGGGCGGGGTGCCGGAGTCAGAACCTCGGACGGGGACGGACGTGAACGGGGTGCCGGAGGCCGAGTCGCAGTCGGGGGCGGGCGTGAACGGGGAGTCAGAGGCCGAACGGCAGTCGGAAGCGGCCGTGAGCGGGGTGCCGGAGGCGGAGTCGCAGTCGGAAACGGACACGAACGGGGTGCCGGAGTCAGAACCTCGGCCGGAGACGGGCGTGACCGGGGTGCCGGAGGCCGGACCGCAGACAGAGAAGGACACGCGGGGGGTGCCGGAGGCAGAGCCGCGGCCGGGGGCGGTCGAGGCGCCGGGCGGGCCCGACGCGGCGGACGACGAAAGGGGCGCGGGGGGTGCCGGAGGTACGGGTGACGCCGGTGGTGCCGACGGGAACGGGACCGGCGACGGTCCCGGAGCCGAGACGGCCCCTCGGCGCGGGCGTCGCGGACGGCTGGTGCGTCGCACCGTCCTCGCCCTGGTCCTGCTCCTCCTCGTCCCGGTCCTCGCCGCCGAGACGGCCCTCCGGGTGAACTACCTCGGCGACCCGGCCGACGGCACGTACACCCGCGGCCAGGACGCCATCTGGCTGGGCCACGCCTGGGTCGACGGCCGCAAGACCGACGCCGACGTCAAGGCGCTGGCCGACCGGCTCGGGAAGACCGGCATCCGCGACCTGTACGTCCACGCCGGCCCCCTGGAGCACAACGGCACCCTCCCCGCGTCGGCGTACGCGGGCGCGCCCCGGTTCATAGCCGCCGTCCACCGAGAAGCACCGGAGCTCCGCGTCCAGGCCTGGCTGGGCGACGTCCTCGCCAGCGAGAGCCCGAACGGCATGCGGCTGGAGCGGGCCGAGACCCGCGCCGCCGTCGTGCGGTCCACCCGCGAGATCCTCGCCGCCGGCTTCCAGGGCGCCCACTTCGACCTCGAACCGCTGCACTCCGACGACGGCGACTACCTCGGCCTCCTGGACGACCTGCGCGCCGTCACCAGGGCCCGTAACGCCCAACTCTCCGTCGCCGCGCACCAGATCGACCCGGTCCCCGGCTTCCACTCCTTCTGGGGCACGACCACCGGTCACCCCAAGTGGTGGTCGCAGAAGTTCTTCGGCCAGGTCGCCCGCCGCGTCGACCAGATCGCCGTGATGTCGTACGACACCATGCAGCCGCTGCAGAGCACGTACGGCGGCTACGTCGCCCAGCAGACCTCGCTCGCCCTGGAGGTCACGCCGGCCTCCACCGACCTCCTGATGGGCCTGCCCTTCTACCACGAGAACCGGTTCGGCCACTGGAATCACGCAGAGACCGTCGCCGCCGCCGTCCGGGGCGTCCGGCTGGGGCTGTCCCGTACCGACGCCGACCGCGAGAACTTCGGCGTCGCGGCCTACGTGGACTTCGCGGCCACCGAGCAGGACTGGACGTCGTACGAGAAGGGCTGGGTCCGGTAGTCCGGCAGAGCCGGTAGACCGGTAGATCCGGAGGCCGGTAGATCCCGACGCCTACGACGAGCGCCTCCTGATCTTCGAGCCCAGCCATACCAGCGGGTCGTACTTGCGGTCGACCGCGCGTTCCTTCAGGGGGATCAGCGCGTTGTCCGTGATCTTGATGCCCTCGGGGCAGACCTCCGTGCAGCACTTGGTGATGTTGCAGTAGCCGAGGCCGTGTTCGTCCTGGGCCGTGCGCCCGCGGTCCAGGCCGCTCTGCTCGGCCGCGTCCAGCGGGTGCATGTCCAGTTCGGCGACCCGCATGAGGAAGCGCGGGCCCGCGAAGGCCGTCTTGTTCTCCTCGTGGTCACGGACGACATGGCAGGTGTCCTGGCACAGGAAGCACTCGATGCACTTGCGGAACTCCTGCGAACGGTCCACGTCCTCCTGGAACATGCGGTACTCACCCGGGCCGACCCCCTCGGGCGGCACGAACGCCGGAATCTCTCTCGCCTTGCGGTAGTTGAAGCCGACGTCGGTGACGAGATCGCGGATCACCGGGAAGGCGCGCAGCGGCGTGACGGTGATGGTCTCCTCGCGGTCGAACACCGACATGCGGGTCATGCACAGCAGCCGGGGCCGCCCGTTGATCTCCGCGGAGCACGAACCGCACTTGCCCGCCTTGCAGTTCCAGCGGACGGCGAGATCGGGCGCCTGGGTGGACTGGAGGCGGTGGATGATGTCCAGGACCACCTCGCCGTCGTTGACCTCGACCTCGAAGTCCTTCAGGCCGCCGCCCTCGATGTCGCCCCGCCACACCCGGAAGCGGGCCTCGTAGCTGCTCACTCGTACAGCTCCTCTTCGGTGAGGTACTTGACCAGCTCCTCTTTCTCGAAGAGGGCGAGCAGGTCGGGGCGGATGGGTTCGGTGGTCTCGCGGGTGAGGGCGATCCGGCCGCGGACGGGGTCCGTCGCCGCCGGGCCGTCGACGGGTTCGACGGGGGCGCACAGCAGGTTGACGTTGCGCCACGCGCGGTCCATCGTCGGGTGGTCCTCGCGGGTGTGCCCGCCGCGCGACTCGGTGCGTTCCAGCGCCGCCCGGGCCACGCACTCGCTGACCAGCAGCATGTTCCGCAGGTCGAGCGCCAGGTGCCAGCCGGGGTTGAACTGCCGGTGTCCCTCGACCCCGGCCCGCCACGCCCGTACCCGCAGCTCGGCCAGTTTCTCCAGGGCGTGTTCCATCTCGCCCTCGCGGCGGATGATGCCGACCAGGTCGTTCATGGTCTGCTGGAGTTCCTGGTGGAGGGTGTACGGGTTCTCCGGCGCGTGGTCCGCCCGGTCCCCGGGGCCCTCCGCGGAGAACGGCCGCAGCGCCTCCGCGGCGGCCGCGTCGACCTGCTCGTCGTCCACCGCCGGGCGTTCCGCACCGACCTCGGCGGTGTACCGCGCCGCGTGCAGTCCCGCCCGGCGGCCGAACACCAGCAGGTCGGAGAGGGAGTTGCCGCCGAGCCGGTTGGAGCCGTGCATCCCGCCGGCCACCTCGCCGGCCGCGAACAGCCCGGGCACCCCGCGGGCGGCCGCCGTGTCGGAGTCGACCGCGACGCCGCCCATCACGTAGTGACAGGTCGGTCCGACCTCCATGGCCTCCGCCGTGATGTCGACGTCGGCGAGCTCCTTGAACTGGTGGTACATGGAGGGCAGCCGGCGCCTGATGACCTCGGCGGGCATCCGCGTCGACACGTCCAGGAAGACCCCGCCGTGCGGGGAGCCGCGGCCCGCCTTGACCTCCGAGTTGATCGCGCGGGCCACCTCGTCACGCGGGAGCAGCTCCGGCGGACGCCGGTTGTGCTCCGGGTCCTCGTACCAGCGGTCGCCCTCCTCCTCCGACTCGGCGTACTTCTCCTTGAAGACGTCCGGGACGTAGTCGAACATGAACCGCTTGCCGTCGGAGTTCCTGAGCACCCCGCCGTCGCCGCGCACCGACTCGGTGACGAGGATGCCCTTCACCGACGGCGGCCAGACCATGCCCGTCGGGTGGAACTGGACGAACTCCATGTTGAGCAGCGGCGCACCGGCGAGCAGGGCCAGCGCGTGGCCGTCGCCCGTGTACTCCCACGAGTTCGACGTCACCTTGAAGGACTTGCCGATACCGCCCGTCGCGATCACCACGGCGGGTGCCTGGAGGACGAAGAACCGGCCGGTCTCGCGTTCGTAGGCGAAGACCCCGCTCACCCGGGAGCCCGCGGCGGAGCCGCTGTCGGGCACGGTCTTGAGGACCCGGGTGACCGTGCACTCCTGGAAGATCTTCAGCCGGGACTCGTAGTCGCCGGTCTCGCGGTGGTCCTCCTGCTGGAGCGAGACGATCTTCTGCTGGAGCGTGCGGATCAGTTCCAGGCCCGTACGGTCGCCGACGTGCGCGAGGCGCGGGTACTCGTGGCCGCCGAAGTTGCGCTGGGAGATCCGGCCGTCCTTGGTGCGGTCGAAGAGGGCGCCCCAGGTCTCCAGCTCCCACACCCGGTCCGGGGCCTCCTGGGCGTGCAGCTCGGCCATCCGCCACTGGTTGAGGAACTTGCCGCCGCGCAGGGTGTCGCGGAAGTGGACCTGCCAGTTGTCGTGCTCGTTGGCGTTGGCCATCGCCGCCGCGATGCCGCCCTCGGCCATCACCGTGTGCGCCTTGCCGAACAGCGACTTGCAGATGACGGCGGTGCGGGCGCCGCGTTCGCGCGCCTCGATGGCGGCACGCAGTCCGGCGCCTCCCGCGCCGACCACGACGACGTCCCACTCCTGGCGGTCGACCACGGACATCAGCAGGCCCCACTCATCTAGAAAAACCTCGGATCGTCGAAGACACCGGACGCGACGAGATACACGTAGAAGTCGGCGAGCGACACGCTCACCAGCGACACCCACGCCAGCAGCATGTGATGGGCGTTCAGCTTCCCCACGAACCGCCAGGCCCGGTAGCGCACGGGGTGTCTGGAGAAGTGCTTCAGCTGGCCGCCGACGATGTGCCGGCAGGAGTGGCAGGAGATCGTGTACGCCCAGATCAGCGTGATGTTGACCAGGAAGACCAGGGTGCCGAGGCCCATGTGACCCCACGCGTAGTGCTCGTCGCGGAAGGCGAGCACGGTGTCGTAGGTCAGGATCCCGGCGACGACGATCGCCGCGTAGAAGAAGTACCGGTGGATGTTCTGGAGGATCAGCGGGAAGCGGGTCTCGCCGGTGTACTTCTTGTGGGGCTCCGCCACCGCGCAGGCGGGCGGGGACGCCCAGAAGCCGCGGTAGTACGCCTTGCGGTAGTAGTAGCAGGTCAGGCGGAAGCCGAGCGGGAAGATCAGGATGAGGATCGCGGGGGAGAGGCTCCACCAGCTGCCGAACAGGTCCCAGTTGGGGCCGGACCGCATGGTCTCGCAGTTCTCGGCCAGACACGGGGAGAAGAACGGCGAGACGTACGGCGCCGCGTAGTAGTCCGCGTTCGCGAAGGCCCGCCAGGTCGAGTAGACGACGAACGCCAGCAGGCCGGCGGCGGTGGCCGCGGGGGCCAGCCACCAGCGGTCGGTCCGCAGATGGGGAGCGGCGATCGCGGCGCGTCCGGCGCCGCGTACGCCGCTCGGGGGACGGTGGTCGGTGGGTGATGGTTCCGTACCAGTGGCCAACTCGGGACTCCGGTCGGGTCAGGGGGCGTGCCGGGTCAGGGGGCGTGCCGGCCCCGGGTGCCGAGTCCCTCGTCGTCCGTGTCGATCCACAGGGAGTCGTCGTACGGGGTGTCGGGGATGGTGACGAGCTCGGGCCTGCGCGACGAGCCGGGCTGGGAGACGGCCTCGCGCAGCAGCGCGACGCTCTCCCTCAGATGGGCGGCGTCGGCACGGACCCGGCGCATTTCCAGGCCGGTGCTGCCGAGCTGTTGCTCCAGGCGGCCGACGGCCCGGGAGAGGTCGTCGAGACAGCGCTGGGCGGTTGTCAGATCGTCGTGCACGGACATGAGCAGTCCTCGCTTCCGTGTGGGCTGGGCCCTGGACGGCAACGTTCATGCGCCTGCGAGTGTTGCGCGTCACACCGGTCGATGTGAAGGCGTGTGCAGCGATTGGCGGGTGCGTTGCTCCGCACGAGTGGCCTTGGCAGGCCGTGCCGCCGTGTCGCCCACGGCAGGCGAACCCTTTCCTCTTCAGTGAGCCGTAGATCTGATCAACTCCAAAATACCGCCAAACGTGATCAAAACGCACCCGCGTCGACGTATGCGCGTCCCTGGATGTCGCGGCGTCGGGGTGTCGGGTCGGGTCACCGGCGGCAGCGGCTCACCGGAGGTACCAGAGATGTCCCACGACGGCGTCGGCCCGCGCGCGGTGATGCGCTCGGTCGCCTTCCTCACCGCGGGCGCGCTCGCGGTGCCCCTGCTGTCCGGCTGCGGGTCCGCGGACGAGGCAGGCAAGCCCCTGGCCCGCCAGGACATCGCCCCGGCCGGCCGTGCCCAGATCGCCGAGGGCGGCACACTGCGGTGGGCCGTGGACACGGTTCCGGAGACCTTCAACACCTTCCAGTCGGACGCCGACGCGACGACCACGCGGGTCGCCCAGGCCGTCCTGCCCTCGATGTACCGGCTCGACGCGACGGGGCGTCCGCAGCGCGACTCCGACTACCTGGAGTCCGCGAAGGTCGTCGACACCGAGCCCAAGCAGGTCGTGCTGTACAAGCTGAACCAGCAGGCCGTCTGGAGCGACGGCCGGGAGATCGGCGCCGCCGACTTCGCCGCACAGTGGCGGGCCCTGGCGGGCAAGGACAGCGCCTACTGGACCGCCCGCAACGCCGGCTACGAGCGCATCGAGAAGATCGAGCGCGGGGCCAACGACCTGGAGGTCCGGGTCACCTTCAAGCGGACCTACGCCGACTGGCGGTCGCTGTTCTCCCCGCTGTACCCCAAGGACGTCATGGGCACGCCCGACGCGTTCAACGACGGGGCGCGCCGCAAGCTGAAGGTGACCGCCGGGCCGTTCGTGGTGAAGAAGGTCGACCGCAAGAAGAAGCAGGTGCAGCTCACCCGCAACGTCCGCTGGTGGGGCCGGCCGGCCAAGCTCACCGAGATCGTGCTGACGGCCGTCCCGAGGGACGAGCGGGCGTCCGCGCTGGCCGCCGGGAAGATCGATCTGGCCGAGATCGACCCGGCCGCCGCGCAGCGGGTCGACGGCGCCGCGAACGGCGCGGCCGGACCGCTGGCCGGTCCCGGCTCCGGGCGCACGGCCGCGAAGGCGCTGCGTTCCTGGGCGCTGGCCCACGGTTCGGACGAGGACACGGCCGAGGACGAGGTCGAGGCCCGTGCCGAGCTGCGCAAGGCGGTCGCGAAGTGGGAGGAGCAGCAGAAGGCGCTGCGCGACTTCGAGGTGCGCAGATCGCTGGAGCCGGCGTACACCCAGCTGGCGCTGAACGGCGCGGACGGGCTGCTGGCGGACGAGCGGGTGCGGCGGGCCGTCGCCCGGGCGCTGGACCGCAAGGAACTGGCCAAGGTGGTGCTCAAGCCGCTCGGTCTGCCCGCGGAGCCGGTCGGCAGCCATCTGGCCCTGGCCGGGCAGGACGCGTACGCGGACAACAGCGGGGCACTGGGCGGCCAGGACACCGCCGAGGCGCAGGCGCTGCTCGCGGACGCCGGATGGGTGCCCGGCGGCCCGGTCAAGAAGCAGGACAAGGCCGAGAAGGCGGCCGGGTCGGAGGGGAAGAAAGCGGGCGGCAAGGAGAGCGACTCCGACGACGACTCCGCGGACGGCGACGGCACGTACGTCGTCGGTGGGGACGACAAGGGACGGAACGCGCGCCGGAGCGACGGCGGCGGCCGGCCGCTCGCCCAGGACGGCAAGCAGTTCAAGCAGGTGCGCGGCGGCGCCCCCGGCGCCTACGCCCCGAAGGGGACCGCGGCGCCGGCCGCCGCCCCGGCCAAGGCGCTGGCCAAGGACGGCAAGGCGCTCAGCCTGCGGTTCGTGCTGCCGTCCGGACCGGGGTCGGAGCCGCTGGCGGCGGTCGCCGCGCGGATCACGAGGATGCTGGCGAAGGTCGGCATCGGCACGGACATCACCAAGGTCTCGGACGAGAGCTACTTCAAGGACCACATCGCCTCCGGCCAGTACGACCTCGCCCTGTACTCCTGGCCCGGGTCCGCCTTCCCCGCCACCGACGCCCGGCCGATCTACGTCAAGCCGGTTCCGGCCGCCGACGGCTCGCTGAGCGTGGAGCAGAACTACACCCGGGTCGGCACCGATCAGGTCGATCAATTGTTCGAACAGGCGGTCTCGACCCTGGACGAGGGAGAAAAGCGATCCCTGATCCGCAAGGCCGACTCCCGCATCTGGGCGGCTGCCGGATCGATTCCTCTCTATCAGCGCCCACAGCTCACCGCGGTACGGAAGAGCGTGGTCAACGCGGGTGCCTTCGGCTTCCAGACCCCCGTCTACGAGGACATGGGCTTCCTGAAGAAGGGCGCGAAGAAGGGGGCGAAGGCCTCCGCCAGCCCCTCCGGGAAGTGAGCGCGAAGTGAGCCGAGTGGCCCTGCGGGGGCCGTCCCCCGCCGGGCCACGTACCATGGGGTGAGGCCGTGGCGTGTCAAGCCCGGCAGGGCCCGCGTAACACAGACGTACGCAGCAGGGTCGCCCTCACACTCCGGGAGAACGCCGCTTTATGGCCACGCGCCACGACATTCGCAACGTAGCCATCGTCGCCCACGTCGACCACGGCAAGACGACTCTGGTCGACGCCATGCTCAAGCAGGCCGGTGCCTTCGCCGCGCACGCCGCCGAGTCGCTCGACGACCGCATGATGGACTCGAACGACCTGGAGCGTGAGAAGGGCATCACGATCCTCGCCAAGAACACGGCGGTGAAGTACCACCCCAAGGACGGGGGGGACGTCATCACCATCAACATCATCGACACCCCCGGTCACGCCGACTTCGGCGGCGAGGTGGAGCGCGGCCTGTCGATGGTCGACGCCGTCGTGCTGCTGGTGGACGCCTCCGAGGGTCCGCTGCCGCAGACCCGCTTCGTGCTGCGCAAGGCGCTCCAGCAGCGTCTGCCCGTCATCCTGTGCATCAACAAGACCGACCGGGCGGACTCCAGGATCGACGAGGTCGTCAACGAGACGTACGACCTCTTCCTGGACCTGGACGCCGACGAGGACCAGATCGAGTTCCCGATCGTCTACGCGTGTGCGCGTGACGGTGTCGCCTCGCTGACCAAGCCGGAGGACGGCACGGTTCCGCAGGACAGCGACAGCCTGGAGCCGTTCTTCTCCACGATCCTGTCCCACGTCCCGGCTCCGGAGTACGACGAGACGGCTCCGCTCCAGGCGCACGTCACCAACCTGGACGCCGACAACTTCCTCGGCCGTATCGCGCTGCTGCGCGTCGAGCAGGGCGAGCTGCGCAAGGGCCAGACCGTCACGTGGATCAAGCGCGACGGCACGATGTCCAACGTGCGCATCACCGAGCTGCTGATGACCGAGGCGCTCACCCGCAAGCCGGCCGAGATGGCGGGCCCCGGTGACATCTGTGCCGTGGCCGGTATCCCGGACATCATGATCGGTGAGACCCTTGCCGACCCCGAGAACCCGATCGCGCTTCCGCTGATCACGGTCGACGAGCCGGCGATCTCCATGACCATCGGCACCAACACCTCGCCGCTGGTCGGCCGCGGCGGCACCGGCAAGGGTGCCTCGGCCAAGGCCGCGGTCAAGGACCGCAAGGTCACCGCCCGTCAGGTCAAGGACCGTCTGGACCGCGAGCTGGTCGGTAACGTCTCGCTCCGCGTCCTGGACACCGAGCGTCCCGACGCCTGGGAGGTGCAGGGCCGCGGCGAGCTGGCGCTGGCCATCCTGGTCGAGCAGATGCGCCGTGAGGGCTTCGAGCTGACCATCGGCAAGCCTCAGGTGGTCACCCAGGAGATCGACGGCAAGGTCCACGAGCCGGTCGAGCGCATGACGATCGACGTCCCCGAGGAGCACATGGGCGCGGTCACGCAGCTCATGGGCGTCCGCAAGGGCCGGATGGACAACATGTCCAACCACGGTTCGGGCTGGGTCCGCCTGGAGTTCGTCGTCCCCTCCCGCGGTCTCATCGGCTTCCGGACCGAGTTCCTGACCGGCACGCGCGGCACGGGTATCGCCCACTCCATCCACGAGGGCCACGAGCCGTGGTTCGGCCCGCTGACGACCCGTAACAACGGTTCGCTGGTGGCCGACCGCGCGGGCGCCGTCACCGCGTTCGCGATGACGAACCTCCAGGAGCGCGGCGTGCTGTTCACCGAGCCCGGCACCGAGGTGTACGAGGGCATGATCGTCGGCGAGAACTCTCGCGCCGACGACATGGACGTGAACATCACCAAGGAGAAGAAGCTCACCAACATGCGCTCCGCCGCGGCCGACTCGTTCGAGGCGATCGTGCCGCCGCGCAAGCTGTCGCTCGAGCAGTCGCTGGAGTTCTGCCGTGACGACGAGTGCGTCGAGGTGACCCCGGAGGCGGTTCGCATCCGCAAGGTCGTGCTCGACCAGCGCGACCGCGCCCGTACCGCGAGCCGCGCCAAGCACGGCTGATCCGCGGGTAGTTCACCGCCGCAGCACACTCGGAAGCCCGGGTGTCCCCATCGTGGGGACACCCGGGCTTTCTGCAACCCGTTTTTCGGGGCTCCCGCGGTGAGCGTTGTCCGAAATGCGGAGATCCTCGCCCGATACCCATGTAACAAGTCCGTTTCGCGCCCTTCTCGCGCCAGAGACTTTGTCCGGATTTTGGAAGATCTAGGCGTCAGCTGTGACTGAATTGAGATTTAAAGACGGTGGTCGGCACATGACGCATGCCAGATAGTTAGCCGCGTAACGCTCGGGTCAATGGGTCTCGCGCTGTGGGGACAGCGCCGACTCGCGAGCACCAGGGGGTGTCTGACCCTCCGTCAGGGGTGTCGGAGGTCGGACGAGCGCCCCCTCCTGTCGGTGAACACGTGGAGTCACAAGGAGGATCCCCATGCCAGTAAACCGGCCCATGCGGTCCATCACCGGTCTGTCCGCCCCCGCCCGCGGCGACTGTCACTGACCTGACGTCCGGCCGCTGATCGCGGCCGTTCGACTACGCGCGTCCGACTGCGGCTTCTTGCGAGCCGTCCGTACGGCGTGCTCCGGCGTCCCTTCATGCACCGATCGGCGATCACGCGGCAGCAGCCCGCGTCCGTCGCCGGCTCGGCACACCCACACCCGTGAAGTGAAATGGGCGAACTGTGACAAGTCCTACCGACATCGAGGGCGGCGGTACGTCGGTCGTGGTCGACGGCGACCAGGAGCCGGCGGCGGCGCTCGAGGCCAAGGTGCCCGTGGGCCGGTCTCCCGGTCAGCTCATGTGGCTCCGCTTCAAGCGGGACCGCACGGGCGTGATCTCCGCCTACGTCGTGCTGCTCTTCTTCCTGGTCGGCCTGCTCGCCCCGCTGATCGCGAAGTTCTACGGCAACAACCCGTACACCGTGTACGCGGACGAACGGCCGGAGTTGTTCGACAGCGCGGGTGTGCCGGTGCAGCCCAACGGCGGGATCAGCGGCGAGTTCTGGTTCGGCCTGGAACCGGGCAACGGCTACGACGTCTTCACCAAGCTGCTCTACGGCATCCGCAACTCGCTGGGCATCTCCCTCGCGGTGACCCTCGCCACCGTGCTGACCGGCATCGTCCTCGGGGTCGCGGCCGGCTATCTCGGCGGCAGGACGGACTTCCTGATCAGCCGGGTGATCGACTTCCTGCTCGCCATCCCGGCCCAGCTGTTCTTCATCGCGAGCATGCCGGTCGTGGTCTCCCTGTTCGTCAGTCCGCGCGACGAGACGCCCGTCTACGTCCGGGTCGTCGCCCTGATCTCGGTGCAGTGGGTCCTCGGCTGGATGAGCCTCGGCCGCATCCTGCGCGGCACCAGCCTCGCCCTGCGGGAACGGGAGTTCATCGAGGCCGCCAAGGTGAGCGGGGCGCCACCGGGCCGGATCATCCGCAAGGAGATCCTGCCCAACGTGGTCACACCGATCCTGGTGCAGGCCACCTACATGCTGCCGAACTTCGTGACCGCCGAGGCCGGTCTGTCCTTCCTCGGCGTGGGACTGGTCGAACCGACGCCGGACTGGGGCCAGATGTTCTCCAAGGCGGCGACCGAACTCGTGATGCAGAACGACATCACCTACATGTTCTTCCCCGGTGTCTCGATGATCATCTTCATCGTGGCGTTCAACCTGCTCGGGGACTCGGTCAGGGACGCCTTCGACCCCAAGACGGCGCGCTGATCCGCACATCACGTCTTTTGGACTCACAGACTGCTGGACTCAAAGAGATGGGTGGGAAACGAGTGATGGGTAAGGGTGGACGCCGCGCGTACGCCGCGCTCTCGCTGGTCGCCGCCGGAGCGCTCGTGCTCTCCGGTTGCAGCGAGGGCGGCAGCAAGGAAGGCAGCAACAAGGACGACAAGGAGAACGCCCAACGGCAGCAGTCCTCCATCGACTTCGGCGACGCCAAGGCCTCGACCGGCCCGGCCACCGAGGTCCCCGGTGCCAAACCCGGAGGCGCGGTCACCGTTCTCCAGAGAGACAGCTACGCGCACCTCGACCCCGGGCAGATCTACGTCTCCGACGAGATGGCGCTGTCGCAGCTCATCCACCGCGGTCTGACCGGCTACAAGGCGACCGGTGAGGACGGCAAGAAGCACGAGGTCGTCGGCGACCTGGCCACCGACAGCGGCACCACCACCGACGGCGGCAAGACCTGGAAGTACACGCTGAAGGACGGGGTCAAGTGGGCCGACGGCTCCGCGATCACCGCCACCGACGTGCGTCACACCTTCGAGCGGCTGTTCGCGCCGTTCGTCGCCAACGGCCCGACCTTCATCCAGCAGTGGCTCGCCGACACACCGGGCACCGCGTACCGCGACCTGCTCAAGGACGGCCCGTACACCGGCAAGCACCTGCCGGACACCGTCCTGGAGACGCCGGACGCGAAGACGGTCGTCTTCAAGTTCAAGAAGGCCAAGCCGGACCTGCCGTACGCGCTGGCCATGGCCGGCTACTCGCTCGTCTCGAAGGCGAAGGACACCAAGGAGAAGTACGACAAGGCCCCGATGACCGCGGGCCCGTACAAGATCCAGGACTTCAAGTCCGGCAAGTCGATGGTCCTGGTGAAGAACACCAACTGGGACCCGAAGACCGACCCGATCCGGCACCAGTACATCGACCGGTTCACCTTCGCGTTCAACAAGCAGTTCGAGGACTCCACCAAGGCGATCCTCGACGACTCCGGGGCCAACGCCACCGCGGTCAGCTTCAACAACGAGGTCGACGCGGGCAACCTGTCCAAGGTCCTCGCCGACGCGACGCTGAAGTCCCGCACCGTCGCCGGCTACCAGCCGTACGTGGGTCAGATGGACATCAACCTGACCCAGAAGGAGATGCAGGACAAGACGGTCCGCGAGGCCATCGCCTACGCCCTGCCGATCACCCCGTTCGTGCGCGCCTACGGCGGCACCGCGGCCCGCGAGGTCGCCGGCGGTCTGATCAGCCCCACCGTCTCCGGCTACAACCCGAACTTCGACCCGTTCGGCAAGAAGAAGAAGCCGGCCGGTGACCCGGTCAAGGCCAAGGAACTCCTGGAGAAGGCCGGCAAGGTGGGCCTGAAGCTCACCTTCGGCTACATCAACACCCCCGAGGGCCAGCAGTACTCCACCGCGATGGCCGCGGGCCTGGAGAAGGCCGGCTTCGACGTGCAGCGCCAGGAGATCCCGGCCGAGACGTACTACGACCAGGTCGGCAAGGTCAAGAACAACTTCGACATCTACCACACCGCGTGGGGTGCCGACTGGCCGAGCTCCTCGACCGTCATCCCGCCGCTCTACGACGGACGCCAGATCCAGGACGGCGCCGCGAACTACTCGCACATCAACGACCCGAAGGTGAACGCCGACATCGACAAGGCGAGCACCATCACCGACCCGATCAAGGCCGCGGAGGCCTGGAACAAGATCAACGAGTACATCGTGAAGGACGTCGTCTCCAACATCCCGACGGCGTACTACAAGCAGACCCAGATCGCCGGTTCGAAGATCGGCGGCCTCGTGTACGACGACGTCATCGGCGGCATCGACCCGCGCAGGCTGTTTGTGAAGTAACCCCTTCCCGAGCGCGGCGCCCGGTGCGCCCCGTCCCGCTTCCGCGACGGGGCGCGCCGGCCCGCACGGCCCTTTGAGCCGGCTCCCCGAGCCGGCCTCACGAGCCCGAAAGCTGCCACTGAGATGCTGCGCTTTCTTCTTCGCCGGACCCTCGGCTCGCTGGTGATCCTGGTCCTGCTGACCGTCGTCGCCTTCCTGCTGTTCTTCGGCATGCCCCGTGACCCGGCGCTGCTGATGTGCGGCAAGACGTGCACGCCCGACGCGCTGGCGAACATCCACCGCACGCTAGGCATCGACAAGTCGATCCCCGAGCAGTTCTGGATCTTCCTGCAAGGGCTGGTCGCGGGCCGGGACGACTTCGCCCAGGGGCCCTGCCCCGCCCCCTGTTTCGGCTACTCGTACCACACCAACGAGCAGGTCTGGTCGACCCTGATGGACCGGCTGCCGCTCACCGTCTCGCTCGCGCTCGGCGCCACCGTCGTCTTCCTGTTCGTCGGACTCGGCACCGGCATGCTGGCCGCCTGGCGGCGCGGCACGCTCATCGACAAGTCGTTCACCGCGGGCTCCATGGTGCTCAGCTCGATGCAGATCTACTTCCTGGGCCCGCTCGCGCTCGCCGTGCTGGTCTACCAGACCCATATCTTCGACGAACCCCGGTACACCGAGCTCACCAAGGACCCCGTCGCCTGGTTCACCGGGCTGATGATCCCCTGGGTCGTGCTGTCCACGATCTTCGCCGCGCAGTACACCCGTATGGCGCGCTCGTCGATGATCGAACAGCTCCAGGAGGAACACATCCGCACCGCCCGCGCCAAGGGGATGAGCCGGCGGTACGTCTTCTTCCGGTACGCCTGGCGCGGCTCCCTCATCCCGATCGTCACCATCCTCGGCATCGACCTCTCCTCGATGCTCGGCGGCGCGATCATCACCGAGTACACCTTCGGACTGCCCGGCCTCGGGCATCTCGCGGTGGAGTCCGTGCAGTTCAGCGACCTTCCGCTGCTGCTGGGCGTGATGCTCTTCGCCGCCGCCGTGATCCTGCTCTGCAACATCGTCGTCGACGCCTGCTACGCCTTCATCGACCCGCGCGTACGGCTGTCCTAGCCGTTTCCCGGACCGTCGTCAGGAGCTTTGTCGTGACCACTGTGACCAAGGAGGCCGGGGCGCCCGTCCCGGCCGGCGCGGGCGCGTTCCTCTCGGTGCGGGACCTGCACGTCAGTTTCAGCACCGAGGACGGATCCGTCCGGGCCGTCGACGGTCTCTCCTTCGACCTCGAACGCGGCCGCACCCTCGGCATCGTCGGCGAGTCCGGATCCGGGAAGTCCGTCACCAACCTGACCGTCCTCGGGCTGCACAACCCGATGTTCACCACCGTCGAGGGCGAGATCCTGCTGGAGGGCCAGGAGCTGACCACGGCCCGGGAGTCGGAACTGGAGAAACTGCGCGGCAACAAGGTCGCGATGATCTTCCAGGACCCGCTCACCGCGCTCTCCCCGTACTACACCGTCGGCCGGCAGATCGCCGAGCCGTACATGAAGCACCGGGGCGCCTCCAAGAAGGCCGCCTGGGAGCGCACGGTGGAGATGCTCGGCAAGGTCGGCATCCCCAACCCCCGGGAACGGGCGAAGGACTACCCCCACCAGTTCTCCGGCGGGATGCGCCAGCGCGCGATGATCGCGATGGCGCTGGTCTGCGACCCCGACCTGCTGATCGCCGACGAGCCGACGACCGCGCTCGACGTCACCGTCCAGGCGCAGATCCTCGACCTGCTGAAGGATCTCCAGCGGGAGTTCGGCACCGCGATCATCTTCATCACGCACGACCTCGGTGTCATCGCCGACATGGCCGACGACATCATGGTGATGTACGCGGGCGGCGCGGTGGAACGCGGAACGACCGAGCAGGTGCTGCGTGCACCGCAACACCCGTACACGTGGGGCCTGTTGAACTCCATGCCCCGGCTCGACTCGGATCTGGGCACTCCGCTCAGCCCCATCCCGGGCGCCCCGCCGTCGCTGCTGAACCCGCCCTCCGGCTGCCGCTTCCACCCGCGCTGCACCTTCCGGGACCGGGTGGGCGGCAACCGCTGTGTCACCGAACGTCCCCCGCTGGCCCCGGACCGCGCCTCCGCCTGCCACCTCACGGCGGAGCAGAAGCGGACCATCTTCGAGGACGAGATCAAGCCCCGACTGGGGTAGGGGCAGGACCTGAGGAGCAAGCACGTGAAGAAGGCCAGGAGGAGCACGTGAAGAAAGAGGAACTCGTTCTCCCCGCCCCGCGCGAGGCGGGCGCCGACGGCGACGGGGAGCAACTGCTCGTCGTGGCGGGGCTCACCAAGCACTTCCCGGTCAAGGGCGGCTTCCCGATCCGGCGTACGGTCGGCCAGGTGCAGGCCGTGGACGGCATCGACCTGAGCGTGCGGGCCGGCGAGAGCTTCGGTCTGGTGGGGGAGTCGGGGTGCGGCAAGTCCACGACCGGCCGGCTGATCACCCGGCTCCTGGAGCCCACGGCCGGGACGATCACCTACCGCGGGCAGGACATCTCGCATGCCTCGCGCCGCCAACTGGCGCCGATCCGGTCCGAGATCCAGATGATCTTCCAGGACCCCTACTCCTCCCTCAACCCCCGGCAGACCGTCGGCAAGATCATCTCCGGGCCCATGGAGGTCAACGGGATCGAACCCGCGGGCGGGCGCGAGGCACGCGTGCGCGAGCTGCTGGAGATCGTCGGTCTCAACCCCGAGCACTACAACCGCTTCCCGCACGAGTTCTCCGGCGGCCAGCGGCAACGGATCGGTGTCGCCCGGGCGCTGGCCCTGGAGCCGAAGCTGATCGTGGCCGACGAGCCGGTCTCCGCGCTCGACGTGTCGATCCAGGCGCAGGTGGTCAACCTGCTCCAGCAGGTCCGGCGGGAGCTCGGCATCGCGTTCCTGTTCATCGCCCACGACCTGGCCGTCGTGCGGCACTTCTCGCAGCGTGTGGCCGTCATGTACCTCGGAAAGATCATTGAGGTCGGCGACCGAGACTCCATCTACACCCGGCCCCGGCACCCGTACACCCACGCGCTGCTCTCCGCGGTCCCCGAGGTGAACGTCGCCGGCGGGGAGACGGCCGCCCGGGAGCGGATCCGGCTGGCCGGGGACGTGCCGTCGCCCATCGCCCCGCCCTCGGGCTGCCGGTTCCGGACCCGGTGCTGGAAGGCGCAGGACAAGTGCGCGGCCGAGGAGCCGCCGCTGATCCGGATCTCCGGGAACCACGAAGGCCACCTGACGGCCTGCCACTTCCCGGAGGAACCGACGATCGAGGGGCGCGAGGAGGACATCGTGCTGGACCCGGCGCTGGCCGCGCTGGAGGAGGGACGCGGGTGACTCCGGCGGGCCGGCACCTGTTTTCCGGTGTGGGCCCGGCGGGTGCGTGATTCTTTCCGGTGTCGTCTCGGCGGGCGCCTGATCGCCGGTGTCGTCCGGCGGGTGCGGGTGCGGGTGCGGGTGCGTCGTGGCCGGTCGCGCAGTTCCCCGCGCCCCTTGGGGGTGGTTCCGGCGTGTCGGGTGCGGGTGCGTCGTGGCGGGTCGCGCAGTTCCCCGCGCCCCTGGTGGGCCCTGCGGGCCCCCGGGCTCCCGGGTGCTGCGGGCCCCGGGCTCCCGCTTCGCGTCATCCGGCCGGTGTTGCCACCGTGATGATTTCCGGGCTCGTCCGGGTCAGTGGCCCCCGGTCCCAGTCCCCGTACTGCGCCTCCACCCGCAGGCCCGCGTCCGCCAGGAAACCGGTCAGGCTCCCCGGAGCGAGGAAGCGGAGGGTGGTGCGGCCGGTGTGCCGCCGGGGCCAGCCGGGGGAGTCGAAGGTCTCCGTGAACGTGACCCGGTCACCGGTCGGTTCGTCCGCCACCTCGTGCCAGACCCGGACGACCCGGCCCTCCGCGTCGGTGACCTCGCGGACGCGTTCCGGGGTCCAGCTCTCCCAGGCCCGTGCGGCCGGGTTGCGGGTCTCGAACACGAACCGCCCTCCCTCGCCCAGGGCCGACCGTACGGTCCGCAGCGCACCGCGCAGCTCCTCGTCGCCGAGAAGCACCTGGAAGGCATGGCCCGTCATGATCACGAGGTCGAAGTCCCCTTGCCACATACGGGTTTCGAGGTCCCCCAGCAGCCACTCCACGCCGGGTGCCCGGCGCCGGGCCTGTACGAGCATCGCGGCCGCCGGGTCGAGGCCCGTGAGCCGCCCCGGATGGCCGTCCGACGCGGCCCGCGCGAGGAGCCGGCCCGTGCCGCAGCCGACGTCGAGCACCGAGTCGGCGGATCTCACCAGGTTCAGATAGAAGTCGTCGTCCGGCCCCCACGGATTGATGCTGTCGTACAGCGCGGCGAGTGTCAGATCAGCGAACGAGTGATCGACCACCGCGGCAGTGTGCCACACCTCGGCGCGGCACAGGACAAGATCCAGAACATCCGAATTCCCTCGACAGGCCGCCTGGGGCCGTACATGCTCGGCGCGATGACGAGAACAGACGACATGCCTTCCGCGTGGGACGAGCGCACCCAGCTCACCACCTTCCTCGACTACGCCCGCGACACCGCACGCGCCAAGTGCGAGGACCTCTCCGCCGAGGACGCCCGCAAGGCGCCCCTGCCGGGTTCGCCGCTGATGACCCCGAGCGGCCTGGTCAACCATCTGCGCTGGGTCGAGTACTACTGGTTCCGGGTCGTGTTCCTCGGCGAGGAGGACGAGGGGCCGTGGACCGACGAGGACCCCGACCGCGAGATGCGCATCGCCGTCGACCTCCCGCTCGCGCAGGTACTCGACGAGTACGCCGAACACGCCGAGCGGCACCGCAGGCTGGTCGCCGAGCACGACCTCGGCACCGAGGCGCGGCGGGCGACGCGCGACGGCCGTCATGTGGACCTGCGCTGGATCCTCCTGCACCTGATCGAGGAGACGGCCCGGCACAACGGCCACCTCGACATCCTGCGCGAACTGATCGACGGCCGCACCGGCGTGTAGGGCTCGTCCGGCGTGTAGGACTCGTCCGGCGGATCAGGCGGAGGCGCGGGCTCACCTGTGCTCATGTGGTGCCGCTGCCTTCCTCCGACGTGATCCGCCGGAAAGGCCCAGGCAGGCGCCCCCCTGCCGCGCGCCCCCGCGTCGAAGGGGGTTTCCGCTGGTCGGGCCCGGGTGAAAGACCCGTGAAAGATCGCCGAAGGGGTCGGGAAAGACGGCTCGGCGAGACTCTTGTCCGGGGCGGGCGACCGACGGGGGACACGCGGCGCCCGCCCCGCGCCGGGCCCGGCCGCCCCGCCTCGTACGGCACCCGGCCGCCGCTCCGGCCCCGGCCCCGGGAATTGGCCGGATCCCGACCCCCGGGAACCCGTCGGTTCCCGATCGTGAAGGTCGGCGTTGCCCGGCAGTCGCCCCTGGACTACGTTCTGTGAATGCTCACCCCACGGCCCCGGTTCCGCCTGCTCGGACCGCTGGACGTCGAGATCGACGGACGGGCCGTCGTACTCACCGGCCGGCAACGCGCGCTGTGCGCCGTGCTCCTGCTGCACGCCAACCACGTCGTCTCCGTCGACCGGCTGATTCAGTGCCTGTGGGACGACCGGCCGCCCGGCGCGGGCGCGGCCCGGGTACGGGCCCTCGTCGCGGAGGTGCGGCGCGCCCTCGGCCCGGCGGGGACGGAGCTACTGACCACCCGTCGGCCCGGCTACGTCATACACGCGGGCCCGGACGAACTCGACCTGCTGGCCTTCGAGAACCTCATCAGGGACGCCTCGCGGGCCGCGGCCGACGGCGACTGGCGAGCGGCCCGGCGCAGCGGTGAACAGGCCCTCGCGCTGTGGCGGGACGAGCCGCTGGCCGATCTGTCCGAGGTCGCGGTGCGCGAGGCCGAGCGCCAACGCCTCGCCGAACTGCACCTCGTGGCCCGCGAGGGCGTGGCCGAGGCGGGGATCGAGACCGGCCTGCACCGCGAGGCCATCGCCGAACTCCTGCGGCTGACCGCCGCCCACCCGCTGCGCGAACGCCCGCACGGCCTGCTGATGCGCGCCCTGCACCAGGACGGCCGCAGCGCCGAGGCCCTGGAGCTGTACACCGCGTTGCGCCGGCGCATGGTCGACGAGCTCGGCATGGAGCCCTCGGCCGACCTCAGGGACCTGCACCAGCGGCTGCTGCGCGGCGGCGGTCTCTCCGCAGGCTCCCCGCCGGAGCGGTCCGCCCCGGTGTCCGAGCGCCCGGTGCCGCGCCAACTCCCGCCCACCCCACGCCGTTTCGTCGGCCGCGACGGTGAACTCGACCGCCTCGACTCCTGTCTGCGCACCTCGGAACCGCTCGCCCTGATCGTGGGACCGGCGGGCGTCGGCAAGAGCGCGCTGGCGCTGAACTGGGCCCACCGGGTCGCCGACCGCTTCCCCGACGGCCAGCTCTTCCTCGACATGCGGGGCTTCGACAACGCCGAGCCGATGACTCCCGGCGAGGCCCTGCCGCTGCTCCTCCAGGGCCTGGGCTGCGCCCCGCGCGACATCCCGCTGGGCGCCGAGGCGCAGACCGCGCTGTACCGGACGCTGCTCGCGGACCGCAGGGTGCTGGTCGTCCTCGACGACGTGGCCGACGCGTCGTACGTACGGCGGCTGCTGCCCGCCTCGGCGGGCTCGCTGACACTGGTGACGAGCCGCGACAAACTCAGCGGCCTGGTCACCCTGGACGGCGCCTACCGGGTGTCCTGCGACGTCCTGGACAGCGCCGCCGCACTGGAGCTGATCAGCGGCGCGGTCGGCGCGGAGGCCGTCGCCGCCGATCCGCAGGCCGCGGCGCGGCTCGTCGAACTCTGCGACCACCTGCCGCTCGCCCTGTGCGTCGCGGGTTCCTGGATCGGCGACCGGCCAGGCAGTATCCGGGCTTACGTCCGTGACCTCGCGGACCGGGGGCGACTGGCCCGGCTGCATGTCGAGGGCGAGGAGTCCGTCGCCGTACGGGCCGCGCTCGACCTGTCGTACGGAACGCTGCCGGACGAGGCCCGGCGGGCCTTCCGCTCGCTGGGCGTGCTGCCGGGCACCGGCCGGTCGGTCCCGGCGGCCGCCGCGGCCGCCGGGACCGACGAACATCGCCTGGCCGACCTGCTGCGGCTGGCCCAGCGGGTCCATCTGCTGCGCGACGTCGAGCACGGCCGCCCGGCCTGGCACGACCTCGTGCACGAGTACGCCCGTGACCGGACGGCCGCCGAGGACTCCCCCGAGGAGCGGGCCGCCGCCGTCACCCGGGTCCTCGACCACTACCTCCAGAGTGTCGTCAACGCGGCCGCCACGGCCGGCCTGTACGTCATGCGCACCCGCCCGCCCGCCGTCGACGGCTCCCTGCCGCGGGAGTTCGACGGCGCCGAGGACGCGTACGCCTGGTTCGACGCCGAGTGGGACGACATCGCGGCCGCGATCGGCCACGCCGCCGAGCACGGTCCCGCGCCGTACGTGTGGTGGCTGGTGGACGCGCTCCAGGACCTCTTCCACCACCGCAGGCCGCTCTCCGACTGGATGCGGCTGGCCACCCTCGCCCGGGAGGTGGCCGCGCGTGGCGGGGACGAGGTCGGCCAGGCCTCCATGTCCCTGTCCCTGGGCAGCGCCCGCTGGCGCAACGGCGACCTGCGGGGCGCGCTGACGGAGTACGAGGAGGCGGAGCGACTGGCCCGCCGGGCCGGCTGGACGTACGGCGAGGCCGGCAGCCTCCAGGGCAAGGGCGTCACCCTCAAGCTGCTGGGCGAGCTGCGCCGGGCGCTGCCCTGCTACGACCGCGCCCTCGCGCTCTACCGCACCCTGGACAACGTCAAGAACGTGGAGATCATGCTGATCAACACGGCGTCCCTGAACCTCGCCCTGGGGCGCCTGGACGCGGCCGAGGAGGCGGCGTGCGCGGCCCTCGACCTGATCGGCGACACCGTCCACCACAACCGGGCGATGGCCCTCGTCAACCTCGCCCTGATCCGGCAGAAGCAGGCCCGGTTCGACGAGGCGACGGCGGCGCTGCGCACCTGCTTCCTGGTCTCCCGCGACTCCGGGTCCACGTACACGGAGGCCGTGGCGCTGGAGGCGCTCGGCCGGGTCCGCGCCGACGCGGGCCGGGACGACCGGGCGCTTCTCGCCTACGAGGACGCCCTCGCCGTCTCCCGGCGGGTGGAGAACCGCAACTGCCAGGTCGACAGCCTGGTCGGGGTCGCCTCGGTGAAGCTGCGCGCGGGCCGCATCGAGGAGACGGCCGAACACCTCGACGCCGCCTTCGAGATCGCCGAGCGCACCGGTCACCGGGCGGGCCTCGTCGAGGTCCTGCTGGCCCGCGCCGACCTGGCCCGCGCGCAGGGCCGCCCGGCCGACGCCCTGGACCATCTGGAGCGCGCCGAACGCCTCGCGTCCGACGGCAACCCCCTCACCCTCCCGCGCGTCCACCTCACCACCGCCCTGACGCTCCTCGACACAGACACAGACACAGACACAGACACAGACACAGACACAGACACCGACACCACCACCGACACCGCGCCCACCCGGGCCCGCGCCGCGGCGGCTCTGGCTGCCGCTCTCGCCCGGGACTCCGGACAGCGCCTCCTGCACGCCCGTGCCACGGCGGCCCTCGCCTCCGCCCACGAGGCGCACGGTGACACCGGCCCGGCGCACGAGGCCAGGACGGAGGCGACCGCCCTGTACGCGACGCTGGGCGTGCGCCATCCTCCCGGGACGCACGTCCCGTCCCGGCCGCTGCCCCACCACCGTCACCGTGAGCTCCCTCCGGACGCCGAGTCCCGCCTCACCCTCTACCTGACCGAGCACTTCGACGGCTGAGGGTTCAGACGGACGTGGCGTACGCGCTGCCGAGCCGCAGCCGCGGGTCGCGGGCGAGGATCCGTTCGTGCAGGGACCGCAGCTCCGGGCCCGGTTCGCAGCCCAGCAGGTCGATCATCCGCAGGCGCAGCAGCCGGAAGCAGTCCAGCGCGTCCGCCTGGCGTCCCCCGCGGTGCAGGGCGAGCATCAGCAGGCCCGTGACCTTCTCGTCGAAGGGGTGCATCTCGGCCAGCCAGTGCAGCTGCGGCAGGCACTCCTCGTGCCGTCCCACCCGCAGATGCAGCTCGGTGCTGCCGACCAGCGTCTCCCGGTGCTCACGCCGCAGCGTCACCCGCGTGGACTCCGCCCAGGCCGTGCGCACGTCGGACAGCGGCTCGCCCCGCCACAGCTCCAGGGCCCGCGCGTAGAGGCCGAGAGCCGTCTCGGTGTCACCGACGCGGGCCTCGTGCTGCGCCTGCCGGACCAGGGTGCGGAACCGGGCGGTGTCGACGCGGCGTTCGTCGATCGCGAGGACGTAGCCGCCCCGTTTCCGGATCAGTTCGAAGCCCTCGGTCAGCTGCCCGTCGGCCCGCAGCGCCTTCCGTAGCCGGGTGGCCTGGATGTACAGGGCGTCGCGCGGGTGCTGGGGCCGGCGCTCCTGCCACACCCGCTCGATCAGCGTCTCGTCGGCGACGAACGCGTTGGGGGTCCAGGCCAGGGCCGCCAGCAGCAGTTTGGTGCCGTGCGGAAGCGGCAGCTTGTCGCCGGAGCGGGCCCGTGCCTCGACGCAGCCAAGCAGCTGAATTTCCATGTACCCCCCGTACCTCGAACCACTCGAGTCACCACTGTGCGCGCGCGGTGTTCGGCTGGCGCATGGATGCTGCACGGCTGCCGCCGGCTGGAGGGGGGGCGGTGCGGTGCGTCGGTGGGTGCGGGTGCGGGTGCGTTGTGGCGGTTGCGCAGTTCCCCGCGCCCCTGAGGGGGTGGTTCCGGGCCGTGGTGTCGGGTGCGGGTGCGTCGTGGCTGGTCGCGCAGTTCCCCGCGCCCCTGGGGGCCCTGCGGGCCCCGCCGGCCCCTCAGCCCCCAGGGGCCGGGAACGGTGAAGGCCCGCGCCGGGTGGGCGCGGGCCTTCTTCCCCTGGATCGGACGTTCATGGGCTCGGGTCAATGGGCCGAGAAAGTCCGCTCCGAAAGGGGGCGGCTGACGAAAAGGGGTGTGTCAGGCCGCCGCCTCGGGGTTCTGGGCGAGACGGGGAGCCGGCACGGTGGCCGGGACATCCGTCGTCTCGGGATAGTGGCACGCCGTCAGGTGGCCGGGCTTGTTGCCCTCGACCTGCACCAGCGGCGGCGCCTCGGTCGCGCACTTCTCCGTCGCCTTCCAGCAGCGGGTGCGGAAGCGGCAGCCGGAGGGCGGGTTGATGGGCGAGGGCACGTCACCGACCAGGCGGATGCGCTCACGGCCCGGGACTCCCTCGTCCTGCACGGTGGCCTCCGGCACGGCGGACAGCAGCGCCCGGGTGTAGGGGTGGCGCGGGTTGCCGTACAGGTCGTCGCGGTCGGCGATCTCGACGATCCGGCCGAGGTACATGACCGCCACGCGCTGCGAGAAGTGCCGCACGACGGCCAGGTCGTGGGCGATGAAGACGAACGCGATGCCCAGGTCCCGCTGGACCTTCTGAAGCAGGTTGACGACCTGCGCCTGGATGGACACGTCGAGCGCGGAGACCGGCTCGTCGGCCACGATCAGCTTCGGCTCCAGGGCCAGTGCGCGGGCGACACCGATGCGCTGGCGCTGGCCGCCGGAGAACTCGTGCGGGAAGCGGTTGTAGTGCTCGGGGTTGAGACCGACGATCTCCAGCAGCTCGCGCACGCGCGTCTCGCGCCCGCCGGCCGGGTGGATGTCGTTGATCTCCATCGGTCCGGAGATGATCTTGCCGACCGTCTGGCGCGGGTTCAGCGACGCGTACGGGTCCTGGAAGATCATCTGGATCTCGGAGCGGATCGGGGCCAGCTGCTTGCGGCCCGCGTGGGTGATGTCCTCGCCGCGGTAGGAGATACGGCCGCCGGTCGGCTCCAGCAGCCGGGTGATCAGCCGGCCCGTCGTCGACTTGCCGCAGCCGGACTCGCCGACCAGGCCCAGGCTCTCGCCCTCGGCGACCTGGAAGTCCAGCCCGTCGACGGCCTGCACGGCGCCGACCGTACGCCGGATCGGGAAGCCGCCCTTGATCGGGAAGTGCTTGGTGAGCCCGGAGACGTCCAGGAGGGGAGTGGTGCTGCTCATGGTGGTGAAATCCCGTCTCTTGTACGTCAGTTCGCGGCGCTGCCGGCGAGGTCGGTGAAGAACTCGGCGCGCTGGTCGGCGGTCAGGTGGCAGGCGGAACCGCGGCCGTTCGTGACCTCCAGCGGGGGCTGCTCCTTGGAGCACAGGCCCCCTTCGACCTTCGCGGCGAAGGTGCACCGGGGGTGGAAGCGGCAGCCCGTGGGCGGGTTCAGCAGCGAGGGCGGCGAACCGGGGATCGGGTTGAGCGGGACGTCCACCGGGTGTTCCAGGTTCGGCATCGAGCTCAGCAGGCCCAGCGTGTAGGGGTGCTGCGGACTGCGCAGCACCTCCCTCTTGGTGCCTCGCTCCACACACCGGCCGCCGTACATCACCAGGACGTCGTCGGCGATGTCGGCGATGACGCCCAGGTCGTGCGTGATGAAGACGATCGAGGTGCCGAACTCCTGCTGGAGGTCCTTGAGCAGGTCCATGATCTGCGCCTGCACGGTCACGTCGAGAGCCGTGGTCGGCTCGTCGGCGATCAGCAGCTCCGGGTCGCAGACCAGCGCCATCGCGATCATCGCGCGCTGGCGCATACCGCCGGAGAACTGGTGCGGGTAGTCGTCCACCCGGACCTCCGGCTGCGGGATGCCCACCCGCCTCAGCATCTCGATCGCCCGGGCCCGCGACTGGCTCTTGGAAGCGCCGGTGTGCTTGCGGTACGTCTCACTGATCTGCTTGCCGATCGTGTGGTACGGCGACAGCGAGGCCAGCGCGTCCTGGAAGATCATCGACATCTTGTTGCCGCGCAGCCGCTCCAACTGCTTCTCGGAGGCGGTCAGCAGCTCCTTGTCGTCCAGCAGGATCTCGCCCTCGATCGCCGTGCGGTCGCGGTCGTGCAGACCCAGGATGGCCAGGTTGGTGACCGACTTGCCGGAACCCGACTCGCCCACGATGCCGAGCGTCTTGCCCTTCAACAGGTCGAAGGAGAGCCCGTCGACGGCCTTGACGATGCCGTCCTCGGTGGAGAAATGGACTTTCAGGTCCCTGACGGAGAGGAAGGGCTGCTGATCGGTGCTCGTCACGGGGACGCTCCTGGGGGGTGATGCGAGAGGTCGGGGGCGGGGCGGAGGTCAGGCGAGCCGGATCCGCGGGTCGATCAGGGCGTAGACGGCGTCCACGATGATGTTGAAGAAGACGATCGCGCCGGCCGCCAGGAGGGTCACGCCGAGCAGCATCGGCAGGTCGCTCTGGTCCACGGACTTCACGGCGAGCCGGCCGATGCCCGGGAGGCTGAAGGTCTGCTCGGTGATGATGGCGCCGCCGATCAGCGTGCCGAGGTCGATGCCGAACACCGTGACGATGGGGCCCATGGCGCCGCGCCAGGCGAATCGGAAGAACACGTTCGACCGGGACAGGCCCTTGGCGCGGGCGGTGCGGACGTAGTCCTCGCTCAGTTGCTCCACGAGCTGCGAGCGGGTCATACGGGTGTAGTTGGCGGTGAAGATGATCGCCAGGACCAGCCAGGGCAGCAGCAGTCCGGAGAACCAGGCGACCGGGTCCTCGCTGAAGGGGGTCCACGACGGCTGGTCGAGCCATCCCAGCTGCGCGACGAAGTAGTACATCGCGATGTAGCCGACGAAGTAGATCTGCAGCGACGAGCCGAGCAGCGACGCCGAACTGGCGAACTTGTCCAGGAACCTGCCCTGCTTGAGGGCCGCGAGCATGCCCGCGCCGACACCGAGGACCAGGAAGACGGCGGCCGCGCCGAAGGCGAGCGAGAGGGTCGTCGGCAGGCGGTCCATGATCGTGTCGAAGACCGGCACGTTGTTGGCGAAGGAGTAGCCGAAGCAGGGCGCGTCGCAGTACCCGTAGCCGGTGTAGTCGCGACCGGCGAAGACGCCCTTCAGCCAGTACCAGTACTGCACCGGGATGGAGTGGTCGATGCCCAGGTTCTTCCGGATCTGCGCGAGGTTCTCAGGCGTGCAGTTCTTGCCGCAGGACATCATGGCGGGGTCACGCGGGACGGCGTAGAAAAGCCAGAAGGTGATGGCGCTGATGATCAACAGGATGACCAGCGCGCCGGTGACTCGGCGGACAAGGAAGCGGAACATGAGGCGTGACTTTCCGGACGGGGCGCCGTCGCCGCGGTAAGGAGAGGGGGGTGGACCGCAGGGGGTGGCCATGGCGTCGGCCACCCCCAGGGGGCGTGCGCTTACTTCTTGGCGTAGAGCTTGGAGAGCGCGACGCAGGTGTTGGCGCTGTCCCAGATGACGTTGCCGACCTTGGAGCCGTACAGGTAGTTACGGATCTTGTGGTAGTCCGGGACGACCGCGGCCAGCTCCATGATCATCTTGTCGATGTTGCCCCAGGCCTTGTTGGCCTCCGCCACGTCCGCGATCTGCGAGGCCGCGTCGATCGCCTTGTTGACGCTCGGGTCGTTCAGCTGGGCGTAGTTGCTGCGGCCGTCGCCGATGTTCTTGCCGCTCCAGCAGGGGTAGAACTGCGAGTAGCCGTTCGGCCAGTCCGGGCTCCAGCCGGCCGCGAACAGGTCGAAGTCGTTGTCGATCTTGCCGATCTGGGTGTAGAAGGTCGACTTGTCGACCTGCTTGTTGACGACCGTGAAGCCGGCCTCTTCCAGCGCGTTCTTGATGGCGACGGCGGTCTTCACCGCGGTGTCCGACTGCTGGTAGGCGATGACCAGCTTCTGGCCGACCTTGCCGGCCTCCTTCAGCAGGGCCTTGGCCTTCACCGGGTCGCCGCCCGGCTTCTTGTCCACGCCGTAAAGGTCGAACTTGGTGTAGCCGGGGGTCACCGGGGCGAAGATCGTGGTGGCGATCTCCTGGCTGTAGGCGCCGCCGCCGATGGTCTGGAGCTGCTGGTGCGGCCAGGCGTAGTTGATGGCCTGGCGGACCTTCAGGTCCTTGATGCGGGTCATGTTGATCGGCCAGTAGTACGTGACCGTGTCGACCGCCGTGAGGACGCGCTTCTTCAGGTCGGCGTTGGTGAGGACCTGGGCGATGCGCTCGGGCGCGACCTCGTTGAAGATCGGCACCGCGTACTGGTCGGTGCCCTTGTCCGCGATCCAGCGGTCGGTCGAGGCGACCAGCTCGAAGCCCATCTGGAAGATGTACTTGTCCGGGTAGGCGTTGCGGATCGGGTCCGTCTTCGGGTCCCAGTGCTCGTTGCGCACGAAGGTCATCGACTTGCCGATGTTGCGGCTTTCGACCTTGTACGGGCCGCAGGAGATCGGCTGCTTGTCGTACTTCTCCTTGGTGTCGTGCTTCTTCGGCACCAGGGAGTAAGCGCGCATCGCGAGCGTGAAGTTGAAGTCGGCGCGGGCTTCCTTGAGACGGAAGGTGATGGTCTTGCCGTCGACCTCGATGGAGTCGAGGCTCTTGCCCTCGTACGGGCCCTTGTACTTGTCGCCGCCCACCAGGAAGTCCTGGACGTAGCGCGGGCCCTCGGTGACGAAGGTGGCGAAGAGGCGCTCGAAGGTGTGGCGGAGGTCCTCCGAGGAGATCTCGACGCCGTCCTCCCACTTCAGACCGTCCTTCAACGTGAAGGTCCAGGTCTTGCCGCCGTCCTTCATGGTGCCGGCGTCGGTCGCGGCGTCGCCGACCAGGGTGGCGTTGCCCTTGGCGTCCAGCTTGTAGCCGGTCAGACCGCGCATGATCGGCACGGTGATGGCGCCCTCGGTGGAGACGTAGATCTGCGCCGGGTCCATGTGGTCCATGTCGAACTGCTGGAGCGAGTAGATCGTCCCGCCCGTGACCGCGCCCGTCACCTCGGGGGCCGGACCGACGGAGTCGGCCTTGGTGCCGACCGGGATCTCGACGGTCTTGGCCCCGGTGACCTTGGGGGCCTTGTCCTGCGAGGAGCCCCCCTCGCTGCCGCTGCTGCACGCACTCAGCACCGACGTCGACGCCGCGGCAACGCCGGTGGCGATGAGGAAGTTTCTGCGCGAGAAGGACATGCTGCCTGCCTTGAAGTGGGAGTGATGAGAGAGTTCCGGCGCCCCGGCGTCCTTGCCGTGGTCCTGAAGAGGTCCGGAGCTAGCGCTTGGACTTGGGGTCGAGTGCGTCACGCACCGAGTCGCCGAGCAGGTTGAACGCGAGGACGAAGATCACCATGGACAGGCCCGGGAAGAGCATGAAGGTGAGGTCCTCGGTGTAGAAACTTGCACCCCGCGCGATCATGACGCCCCAGTCGGGGGTCGGGTCGATCATGCCGACTCCGAGGAAGGCGAGACCCGCTTCAGCGGTGACGTACGCCGGGAGCATCAGCGTGGTCTGGATGATGATGGGCGTCCACAGGTTGGGCAGCAGCTCCTTGAAGACGATACGCCCCGGTGACGCACCCGTGACCTTCGCGGCCTCGACGAACTCCCGTTCACGCAGGCCCAGTACCTGGCCGCGCAGCAGCCGGGCGATGGACGCCCAGCCGAAGGCGGAAAGGACGATGATCAGAGCCGTGGCCCGCAGCCAGGTCGGGATCTCCTCGTCGGGCGCGACGAAGAGCCCGAAGACGACCGGCATGAAGGCGATGAAGAAGAGCGTGGACGGGAACGACAGCAGGATGTCGATGACCCGGCCCACGAGATAGTCCGTCTTGCCGCCGAGGTAGCCCGCGGTGGTGCCGATGACCACACCGAGGACCACGGTGAGCACGGTGGCGGCGAGCGCGATGCCCAGCGAGTTGCGGATCGCGTAGAGCAGGAAGGTGAAGACGTCGCGCCCCAGCTGGGGCTCGATGCCGAACCAGAACTCGGAGCTCATGCCGCCGTTCGGCCCCGAAGGGTACGCGAACGGGTTCAGCAGCTCGGGGCGCTGGCTGGCGTAGGTGGTGTAGGGGTCCTTGCCGTACAGCTTGGCTATCAACGGAGCGGCGATGGCGATCACGAAGAAGAAGCCCACGGTGCACGCGGATATGACGCCCGTGCGGTCCCGCTTGAAGCGGTTCCACGCCAGCCGTCCGGGGGAGCGGCCCTCGCTGCCCTTGTGGGCGGAGGGCGCAGTCGACTTCTCGACGCTCTCGTCGGTCACCTCGAGCGGGGCGGCCGCTGATGGAGTTGGGGGGGTCATGGTGCTCCTGGCCCAAGGGAGGGTCTGATGACTCCGCAGGGCACTCCCTACGGGCTACGCCGGACTTTTTCAACGCAATTCGTTCAAGGTCAATAAATTCTGGTCTCCCTTGGTTTTCTCTTTACTTTCTTTACCTGAGCTTGACCATATCGTAGCTACGCGTGTAGCGCGCCGTAATCGTTCCGTGTCTGAATTCGGGCCAACTGCGCAAAACGGTCAATGAGTTCGATATTCGGACGCCGGGGTGTCGGAATGCGTACATCTCGGGGTCGCGATCCAACGTTTCGGCATCGGATGGTGAAGATCCGTTGCGCACTGCGCCGAAGGTCCATTGTGACCTGCGAAGAAGATCCTTTTCGACCCCCCGCCAGGATCCTGCTGCCGGCCTCCGGCGCGCTTGTGCCGTCCCCCGAATAGCCCCCCGATGGCCTCCGGTTGGGCGCGGCCCCTGTGCGTAATGCACCTTTTAAGTTGATATTTACTGTCAATGGATCAGTGCTTCGGTGCTGAAGGCACAGCGCTCAGGTAAAAGCGCGGTCAATGAGGAGGCATCCATGCGTGGAGCCACGCACGCCAAGTGGGCCGCATGCGCGGCGGCGGCAGCACTCGCGGCGACGGCGTGCGGGGGCGGGGGGAGCGACGGCGGCGGCGACGGCGGCGGCGCGGTGCTCAGCTCCTCCTGGGGAGACCCGCAGAACCCGCTGGAGCCCGCCAACACCAACGAGGTGCAGGGCGGCAAGGTGCTCGACATGATCTTCCGCAGCCTCAAGAAGTACAACCCGGAGACCGGCGCGGCCGAGGACATGCTGGCCGAGAAGATCGAGACCACGGACTCCCAGAACTTCACCATCACCGTCAAGGACGGCTGGACGTTCAGCAATGGCGAAAAAGTGACGTCGAAATCCTTCGTCACGGCCTGGAACTACGCCGCGAGTCTGAAGAACAACCAGAAGAACGCCTACTTCTTCGAGTACATCGACGGCTACACCGCGGCCCACCCCGCCAGTGGCTCGCAGACCACCGACGTCCTCTCCGGGCTCAAGGTCGTCAACGACAAGACCTTCACCGTCAAGCTCAAGCAGAAGTTCTCCACCTTCCCCGACACCCTGGGCTACCCCGCCTACGCCCCGCTGCCGCAGGCCTTCTTCACCGACCACGCGAACTGGCTGAAGAAACCGATCGGAAACGGGCCGTACACGATCGACTCCTACACCAAGGGCTCCCAGATGGCCCTGAAGAAGTGGGACGGCTACCCCGGCGACGACAAGGCGGAGAACGGCGGCGTGACCCTGAAGGTCTACACCGACAACAACACCGCCTACACCGATCTGCTGGCCGGCAACCTCGACCTCGTCGACGACGTGCCCGCGGCCCAGCTCAAGAACGTCAAGAACGACCTCGGCGACCGCTATCTGAACACCCCCGCCGGCATCATCCAGACCCTGGCCTTCCCCTTCTACGACAAGAAGTGGAACACCACCGGCTCGGACAAGGTCCGGACCGGCCTCTCCCGCGCGATCGACCGCAAGCAGATCACCGAGACGATCTTCCAGAAGACCCGCACCCCCGCCACCGACTGGACCTCCCCGGTGCTCGGCGAGGAGGGCGGCTTCAAGGAAGGCCTGTGCGGGGACGCCTGCGAGTACGACCCCGCCGCGGCGAAGAAGCTCATCCAGGAGGGCGGCGGCCTGCCCGGCGGCCAGGTCAAGATCACATACAACGCGGACACCGGATCGCACAAACAGTGGGTCGACGCGGTCTGCAACTCGATCAACAACGCCCTCGACAACGACAAGGCCTGCGTCGGCAACCCGGTGGGCACCTTCGCGGACTTCCGCACCCAGATCGGCGACCGGAAGATGACCGGCCCCTTCCGGGCCGGATGGCAGATGGACTACCCCCTCATCCAGAACTTCCTCCAGCCGCTCTACTACACGAACGCCTCCTCCAACGACGGCAAGTGGTCCAACAAGGACTTCGACTCGCTCGTCGACAAGGCCAACGCCGAGACCGACACCGCCAAGGCCGTGGAGACCTTCCAGCAGGCCGAGGAAGTCGTCCGCGACAACATGGCCGCCATCCCGCTCTGGTACCAGAACGGCAGCGCCGGCTACTCGGAGCGGCTCTCGAACGTCAAGCTCAACCCGTTCTCCGTCCCGGTCTACAACGAGATCAAGGTCAGCTGACCCGCCATGGGCCGGTATGTGATCCGGCGTCTGCTCCAGATGATCCCGGTGTTCATCGGTGCCACGCTGTTGATCTTCCTGATGGTGAACGTGATGGGCGACCCCGTCGCGGGCCTGTGCGGGGACCGGGAGTGCGACCCGGCCACCGCCGCCCAGCTGAAGAAGGAGTTCGGTCTCGACAAGCCGGTCTGGCAGCAGTACCTGACCTACATGGGGAACGTCTTCACCGGAGACTTCGGTACGGCGTTCAACGGCCAGCCGGTCACCGAGCTGATGGCGACGGCCTTCCCGGTCACCATCCGGCTGACGATCGTCGCGATCGTCTTCGAGATCGTCATCGGCATCACCCTCGGCGTGGTGACGGGTCTGCGCCGCGGCCGGCCCGTCGACACCGGCGTCCTGCTGCTCACCCTCGTCGTGATCTCCGTCCCCACCTTCGTCACCGGCCTGCTGCTCCAGCTGCTGCTCGGCGTGGAATGGGGCTGGATCAAACCGTCGGTCTCCTCGGAGGCCACCTTCGGTGAGCTGATCGTGCCGGGCCTGGTGCTGGCCTCCGTCTCCCTGGCGTACGTCACCCGGCTGACCCGCACCTCCATCGCGGAGAACCGACGGTCCGACTACGTCCGCACGGCCGTCGCCAAGGGGCTGCCCCGCCGCCGGGTCGTCACCCGGCACCTGCTGCGCAACTCCCTCATCCCCGTGGTCACCTTCATCGGCACCGACATCGGCGCCCTGATGGGCGGCGCGATCGTCACCGAGCGCATCTTCAACATCCACGGCGTCGGCTTCCAGCTCTACCAGGGGATCCTCCGCCAGAACACCCAGACCGTCGTCGGCTTCGTGACCGTCCTCGTGCTGGTCTTCCTGGTGGCCAACCTGCTCGTCGACCTGCTGTACGCCGTACTCGACCCGAGGATCCGCTATGCCTGAGCCGACGCCGGAGCACCACCTGCCGGGCGCCGGTCGTACCCCGGAGGAGGGAGCCATCGCCGACACCGGCATGGGCGGCGCGATGGACCTGGCCACGGCGGAGGGGGAGACCCTCGAGAAGACACCCGGCGGGCCGCAGGGCACCGGGCCGTCCGAGAAGGCCCGTTCCCTCTGGTCCGACGCCTGGCGGGACCTGCGCCGCAACCCGGTCTTCATCGTCTCCGGCCTGGTCATCCTCTTCCTGGTCTTCATCTCCCTGTGGCCCGGGGCCATCACCTGGCTGAGCCCCCTCAAGTGCGAACTCGCCAAGGCCCAGGAGGGCTCCCAGCCGGGCCATCCCTTCGGCTTCGACGGCCAGGGCTGCGACGTCTACACGCGCGTCGTCTACGGTGCCCGGACGTCCGTCACGGTCGGTGTCCTGGCCACCCTCGGCGTCGCCCTGCTCGGCAGCGTGCTGGGCGGGCTGGCCGGGTACTTCGGCGGGGCGGGGGACTCGATCCTGTCCCGGATCACCGACATCTTCTTCGCCATCCCGGTCGTCCTCGGCGGCCTGGTCCTGCTCTCCGTCGTGACCAGCAACACGGTCTGGCCGGTCATCGGGTTCATGGTGCTGCTCGGCTGGCCCCAGATCTCCCGGATCGCCCGCGGCTCGGTGATCACCGCCAAACAGAACGACTACGTCCAGGCGGCCCGGGCCCTGGGCGCCACGCACTCCAGGCTGCTGCTGCGGCACATCACGCCGAACGCGGTCGCCCCGGTGATCGTCGTGGCGACCATCGCGCTCGGCACGTTCATCGCACTGGAGGCGACCCTGTCCTATCTCGGCGTCGGCCTGAAACCGCCGACCGTCTCCTGGGGCATCGACATCTCCGCCGCCTCGCCCTACATCCGCAACGCCCCGCACGCCCTGCTGTGGCCCTCGGGCGCCCTGGCCCTCACCGTCCTGGCGTTCATCATGCTCGGCGACGCGGTGCGCGACGCCCTCGACCCGAAGCTGAGGTGACGGCCGGATGCTGCTCGAAGTACGCGACCTGCACGTGGAGTTCCGCACCCGGGACGGCATCGCCAAGGCCGTCAACGGCGTCAGCTACGGCGTGGACGCGGGCGAGACCCTCGCCGTGCTCGGCGAGTCCGGCTCCGGCAAGTCCGTCACCGCCCAGGCGATCATGGGCATCCTCGACGTGCCGCCCGGCCGGATCACCGGCGGCGAGATCCTCTTCCGCGGCAAGGACCTGCTGCGCTTCAAGGAGGAGGAACGCCGGAAGGTGCGCGGCGCCGAGATGGCGATGATCTTCCAGGACGCCCTGTCGTCCCTGAACCCCGTGCTGTCGGTGGGCGACCAGCTCGGCGAGATGTTCGTCGTGCACCGGGGGATGTCCAGGAAGGACGCGCGGACCAAGGCCGTGGAGCTGATGGACCGCGTCCGCATCCCGGGCGCCCGGGAGCGGGTCAGGGACTACCCGCACCAGTTCTCCGGCGGTATGCGCCAGCGCATCATGATCGCGATGGCGATGGCCCTGGAACCGGCGCTCATCATCGCCGACGAACCCACCACCGCCCTCGACGTCACCGTCCAGGCCCAGGTCATGGACCTGCTCGCGGAACTCCAGCGCGAGTACCACATGGGCCTGATCCTCATCACCCACGACCTGGGCGTGGTCGCGGACGTGGCCGACCGGATCGCGGTGATGTACGCGGGCCGGATCGTCGAGTCGGCCCCGGTCCACGACATCTACAAGGCCCCGGCCCACCCCTACACGCGAGGCCTGCTCGACTCCATCCCGCGGCTGGACCAGAAGGGCCAGGAGCTCTACGCCATCAAGGGCCTGCCGCCCAACCTCATGCACATCCCGCCCGGCTGCGCCTTCAACCCGCGCTGCCCGATGGCCCGGGCCGTGTGCCGTACGGACGTGCCCCCGCTGTACGAGGTCGACGAGTCCGACGCGGACCGCGCGAGCGCGTGCCACTTCTGGAGGGAGTGCCTGCATGGCTAGTTCCGCATCGGCCGAGCCGATCCTCGAAGTGAGCGGGCTGGTCAAGCACTATCCGCTCACCCAGGGCATCCTGTTCAGGAAGCAGGTCGGCGCAGTCAAGGCCGTCGACGGCGTCGACTTCACCCTCCACCGGGGCGAGACCCTGGGCATCGTCGGGGAGTCCGGCTGCGGCAAGTCCACGGTCGCCAAGATGCTGGTCAACCTGGAGAAGCCGACGGCGGGGGAGATCCGCTACAAGGGCGAGGACGTCACCGGCCTGTCGGGCAAGGCGCTGCGGGCCGTCCGGCGCAACATCCAGATGGTCTTCCAGGACCCGTACACCTCGCTCAACCCGCGCATGACCGTCGGCGACATCATCGGGGAGCCGTACGAGATCCACCCCGAGGTGGCGCCCAAGGGCGACCGGCGCAGGAAGGTCCAGGACCTGCTGGACGTCGTCGGGCTCAACCCCGAGTACATCAACCGCTACCCGCACCAGTTCTCCGGCGGCCAGCGGCAGCGGATCGGCATCGCGCGGGGGCTGGCCCTGCGTCCGGAGGTGATCGTTGCCGACGAGCCGGTGTCCGCGCTGGACGTGTCGGTCCAGGCGCAGGTGATCAACCTGCTCGACCGGCTCCAGAGCGAGTTCGACCTCTCCTACCTCTTCATCGCCCACGACCTCTCGATCGTCCGCCACATCTCGGACCGGGTGGGGGTGATGTACCTCGGCCGGATCGTGGAGATCGGCCGCGACGCCGAGATCTACGACCATCCGACGCATCCCTACACCCAGGCCCTGCTCTCCGCGGTGCCCGTTCCGGACCCGGAGGCGCGGGAGCACCGGGAGCGGATCATCCTGGCGGGCGACGTCCCGTCCCCGACGAACATCCCCTCCGGCTGCCGCTTCCGCACCCGCTGCTGGAAGGCGCGGGAGCGGTGCGAGCTGGAGGTGCCGGCGTTGGCGGTCCCGGCGGAGTTCCGGCACGCGACCGGCCCGGAGGCACACGACTCCGCGTGTCATTTCGCGGAGGAGAAGCAGGTGGTCCCGCCCGAGGAGCCACCGGAGAAACCACCGGATGATCACACCAACGGCGGTGTATAGCGGCGCATTTGCTCAGCAACCGCGTTAACACACAGGCAACTTGACCGACCCGATTCCGATATACGGACGGGCCACTCTGAACAGCGTACGGCCGTGCGGGTGCCGTAAACGGGCCGGGAGCGCCATGTCTCCCGGCCCGTTGCCGCGTCTACGGCACTACGTCAGCCCCAGTGAACGCTTGAGGAAGTCCACCTGGAGCAGCAGCAGGTTCTCCGCGACCTGTTCCTGCGGGGTCATGTGGGTGACGCCCGACAGCGGGAGCACCTCGTGCGGGCGGCCGGCGGCCAGCAGGGCCGAGGAGAGCCGCAGGCTGTGGGCGACGACCACGTTGTCGTCGGCCAGCCCGTGGACGATCATCAGCGGGCGGTGGGGTTCGGCGGCCGAGGAGAGCCCCTCGTCGGTGACGAGCGAGCTCTTCGCGTACGCCTGCGGGGTGGTGGCCGGGTCGCCGAGGTAGCGCTCGGTGTAGTGGGTGTCGTAGAGCCGCCAGTCGGTCACCGGGGCGCCCGCGATGCCGGCGTGGAAGACGTCGGGGCGGCGCAGCACCGCCAGGGCCGCGAGCCAGCCGCCGTAGGACCAGCCGCGGATCGCCACCCGGGAGAGGTCGAGGGGATGGCTCTTCGCGAGCTCCTCCAGCGCCTCGACCTGGTCGTCCAGGCTGACCGTGAGGTCGTGGTGGATCGCCTTCTCCCAGCCGGGGGAACGGCCCGGGGTGCCCCGCCCGTCGGCGACGACCACCGCGAAACCCTGGTCGGCGAACCACTGCGAGGTCAGGTGCGCGTTGTGCGCGGCGAGCACCCGGGGCCCGTGCGGGCCACCGTAGGGATCCATGAGCACGGGCAGGGGGGTGTCACCGGGGTAGTCCGTAGGCATAAGCACGGCGCACGGGATGCGCCGTGCGCCCCCTTCGGTGAGGAGTACGCGGGGGGACAGGCGGGGATCCTCGGCGTACGACCGGACAGTCGCCGCCGGCCTCCCGTCCCGCAGTACCCGCGCCACGCTGCCCGGCCGGTCGAGCACCGCCGACACCAGAACGGTCACGTTCCCCGAGCGCACCGCCGAGTGCACCCCGGGCTCCTGGGAGAGGCGCTCGACGCCGAGTTCGTTGACCCGGTAGACGTGCACCTCGCCGGTCTCCGGCGCGGCCGCGTCCGCCCCGGCCGAGGCGGTGACCAGCACATCGTCGGAAGTGACGTCGAGCACCGCACGCACGTGCAACTGGGCGCCCGTCAGCGGACGTTCCCCCACCGCCAGGACCCGGGCGCCGCCCTCGTCGGCGATCCGGACCAACTGTCCGGACGGGCTCCAGCACGGCACTCCAGGGAAAAGATCGAGCCAAATCCGATCTTCGTCGGCGTGCACCATCCGGGTCGCCCCGGAGTCGGTGTCCACCGCCAGGAACAGCTGACTGCGCTGGTCGCGCGCCTGTACGAGCAGCAGCGGCGCCCCCGCCCCTGACCAGTGCACTCGCGCCAGATACGGATAGCGCGCCCGGTCCCACACGACCTCCGTGCGCACCCCGTCGAGCCCGAACACGAACAGCCGCACCTCGGCGTTGGCCGTCCCGGCAGCCGGATAGGGCACGTGTTGTGGGTCACGTTTCGGCTGGGCCGGATCGGAGAGCCACCACCGCTGCACCGGCGTGTCGTCCACCCGCGTGACCAGCAGTCGATCCGACTCCGGAGACCACCAGAACCCTCGCGAGCGGCCCATCTCCTCGGCCGCGATGAACTCGGCCAATCCATAGGAAACCGTGTCCGATTCCGGTTCCGCCAGCGCCCGGTCGCCGTCGCCCTCGGCGCCCACCACCCGCAGGGCGCCCCCGACGACATACGCGACGAGCCGTCCGTCGGGGGACGGACGGGGGTCGATCACCGGCCCGGGGACCGCGAGTTCGGTCGCCGTGCCGGCCCGCAACTCCGCCGTGAAAAGCCGCCCTGACAAGGTGAAAGACGCCAGCTCGACGGTCTCGTCGGTGGCGTAGCCGATGATCCCGGCGCCGCCCTCACGGCTGCGTTCGCGGCGGGCGCGCTCCTCCGGCGAGAGGTCCTCCGAGGTGCCGCCGAGGAGGGTGCGCGGGTCGGCTGCCGGGCGCTCCGTACCGTCCGCCGGGTCGAGGACCCACAGCGCGCCCGCGCGGTCCGTGCCGGAGCCGGAGCGCAGGAACACGACCCGGGAGCAGTCGGGCGCCACCGTGAACGAACGCGGGGCGCCGAGGGTGAAACGCTGGGTGCGGGCGTGTCTGCGGGGGAAGGAGTCGGACTCGGTCGTCATCCTCCGACCATATTGGCCATGCGACCCCCTTGTGCGGCTGTGCGCCGCGAGATGCGCACCCACACATAGTTATGATCACTAGCGCTGTGTGGGTATGAACCTGCTGGCTGATGTATGGATTTACAAGTTCCCTTGTTCTGCTTTTGCCCCCACGTTCCCGGGTCCTTGGAGGTGAACCGCCGTGGCACTCTCGATTTCGGCGGTGGTGCTGCTGGCGATCATCGTCTTCTTGCTGGTCAAGAAGTCGGGGCTGAAAGGCGGTCACGCGGTCGTCTGCATCCTGTTCGGCTTCTATCTGGCCTCCTCGACGATCGCGCCCACGATCAGCGACCTGACGACGAGCGTGGCGAGCATGATCGGCAGCATCAAGTTCTGACGCGTGCCGACCCTGCGTCTGCCCCTGCGCGGGAGATGTAGTCCTCCCTCGTAGGGTTGGCCCCATGACGGAACTCCCCTCCCCCAACCTCCGGCCGGGGGGACCTCGCGCCGCTCGGCGTCTGCTGCTGGTGCACGCGCACCCGGACGACGAGTCGATCAACAACGGCGTGACCATGGCCAGGTACGCGGACGAGGGTGCCCATGTGACCCTGGTCACCTGCACCCTCGGTGAGCGTGGCGAGGTCATCCCACCGGAGCTGCGGCATCTGACCGGTGCCGCCCTGGGGGAGCACCGGCACGGTGAACTCGCCGCCGCCATGGCCGAACTCGGCGTCGACGACTTCCGCCTGCTCGGCGGCCCCGGCCGCTACGGCGACTCCGGGATGATGGGCCTTCCCGACAACGACGACCCGGCCTGCTTCTGGCGGGCCGACGTCGACGAGGCCGCCGCGTTCCTCGTCGAGGTCATCCTCGAGGTGCGCCCCCATGTCCTCGTCACCTACGACGACGACGGCGGCTACGGCCACCCCGACCACATCCAGGCCCACCGCGTCGCCGTGCGGGCCGCGGAGCTGGCCGAGGACGCCGGGTGGCGCATCCCCAAGGTGTACGTCAACCGCGTCCCGCGCTCCGTCGTCGGGGCCGCCTTCGCACGGCTCCGGGAGGAGCTGCCGGGACTGCCCTTCACCAGGAGCGCCGTCGTCGCCGACGTGCCGGGCGTGGTGGACGACGGCCTGGTCACCGCCGCGATCGAGGGCGGCCCCGCGCACACCGCCGCCAAGGCCGCCGCGATGCGCGCGCACGCCACCCAGGTCGAAGTCGCCCCCGGCGAGCAGTACTTCGCCCTCTCCAACGAGCTCGCGCAGCCCCTGTTCCCGATCGAGTACTACGAACTCGTACGCGGGGAGCCCGCCGGGAAGAGGGAGACCGACCTGTTCGCCGGTACGGGCGACGCGACGGAGGTGGCGTGATGTCCGACCGTGGTTCGATGCTCGCCCAGCCGCTGCGGATGCCCCCCGCCGGACGGATCGCCGCCTGTGCGGGACTCCTGCTGCTCGGCGCCGTCACCGGTCTCGCCGGGGCGCTCGTCCAGGCCGGCTGGTTCCCGGGCGGACTGCTCCTCGCGCTCGTGGGCGCGGCCGGGCTGTTCCTCGGCGGGGCGCGGGCGCTCGGCAGCCGCGCCGGGGCCGTCGCGCCCGCCGCCGGCTGGATGATCTCCGTCATCCTGTGCACGGCGGGCCGTCCCGAGGGTGACTTCCTGTTCGGAGCGGGAGGCGGTTCGTACCTCTTCCTGCTCGGTGGCATGGCACTTGCTGTGATCTGCGCCACCATTGGTTCGGGGCGGCAACCGGTCGGCGGCGACGTCCGACTTGGCAAGTGACGTACCACTTCACCGTGGCGTGCCGGTGGGAGTCCCGTGTGGGTTTCCCCGGCGGTCGTGGGATACGGGCCAGAAGTGGCCAGTATGGTGGTGCGCGCCGCCGAGCTGCCCGTGAGGCCGTGCGGGCGGCGGAGCCAACCTGGAGAACCTGCCTTGAGTCGTGAAACTGACAGTCCGTCCTCCGGGCCCAACGGGCGCGGCGGAGCCGCATACCCCTCGGGCACGCCGCCGTACGGCACCCCCGTGGTGTCCGACGGCGGTGCGGACGCGGGCCGTTCGTCCGCGCAGCCGGAGGAACGCAAGACCGAGACCACGCTGACGACGCGGATCCGCATCAACATCCCGGGTTCGCGGCCGATTCCGCCGGTCGTGATGCGCACGCCCGTCGCGGACGCGGAGAGCAAGGGCGGTGACCGCCCCGACGGCAACGCCCAGGCCGGTGCCGACCCGCAGTCGGCGCCGTCCGCGCCCGCCGTCGGCCACTCCTCGTCCGACACGGGCTCGTTCGAGCTGCCCGCCGAACCCGCGCCCGCCCCGGAGACGAGCAACTGGTTCGCGCCCCGCAAGTCCGGGCCGGGCAAGGGCGCGCAGGGCGGCGGCTCCACCAACGGCGCGGGTCTGCCGGGCGGTTCCGCCGCCGGTACGGGCGCGCCCACGGGTGCTCCCGCCGACGCGGCCGGACCGGGTGCCGGAACCGGCGCAGGTGCGCCCGGCGGCGCGCGGCCGGGCAACGGACGTCCCGGTGGTGTGGTCGGCTCCATGAGCGTGCCGGGCGGTTCGCGTCCCGGCGGCACCAACGGCGCCGGGGTGCCCGGGGGCGCCACCGGCGGTCCCGTGGCTCCGGGGCACGGAGGCGGCACGGGCTCCTTCGACGTCACCGAGGCACTCGCCACGGGCCCGCTCGGCAACGGCCCGCGGCCGGGCCAGCCCGGCCAGCCGCCGGTGCAGGGACAGGGGCCGGCACAGGGGCCGGGGCAGGGCGTCGGCGGTGCCGAGCCGCGGCGTGACAACCTGCCGTACTTCTCCGAAAACGGCCAGCAGGGCCAGCAGGGCCAGCAGGGTCAGCAGGGCCAGCAGGGCTTCGGCGTGCCGAACGGCACGCCCGGCCAGGTCCCCCAGGGCGCTCTCCCGCCCGGTCCCGGCGGCTCCTACGACTTCAACGGCCCGGACGGACCCGGCGGTCCCGGCGGCCGTGGCGGCCCGCAGGGCGGCCCCGCCGGCCCGACCGGCGGTCCGGTCACCGGCGACGGCCCGATGGTGCCTCCGATGGGTGGCGCCCCGCACGGCACACCCGGCGCTCCCGGTGTGACCCGCCCGCCCGGCGCTCCCTCCGGTCCGGGTGGTCCGGCCGGCCGCGGTGGCCAGGCAGGTCCCGGCGGTCCGCGTGCCGTCGGCGCCGCCCCCGGCACCGGTCGTCTCCCCGGCGGTGGCCTGAGCGACGACACCGCGATCCTCACCCCGCAGAAGCCCGCCCCCGAACCGGGCGCGGGCGGCTACGGCGGCCGTCCCGTCGACAACGTCTCCGGGAACACGGTCACCAGCGGCATTCCCGTCGTGCCCGGCGGCCAGGGCGGTACGCGCACCGACGGTCCGCTGCCGCACACCCCGCCGAAGGGCACGGCCCCGGCTCCGGCCCCGCAGAGCTCGCCCGCGGGCGAATCCAGGAACTCCAAGAAGAAAAAGAAGAAGGGCCGCAGCAAGCTGCCCCTGCTGGGCGGCCTGGTGGTCGTCGCGGGGATCGGCCTCTACGGCGCCGGCCTGCTGATGAACCACTCCGACGTGCCCAAGGGCACCACCGTGCTCGGCGTCGAGGTCGGCGGCGGCACCAGCGACGACGCCGTCAAGAAGCTCGACGACGCGTTCGGCAAGCGGGTCACCCAGGCACTGAAGCTGTCCGTCGACGGCGAGACCGTCACCCTGAAGCCGGATCAGGCGGGCCTCCAGTTCGACCTGCAGGCCACCGTCGACGACGCCGCCAAGAGCGACTACAACCCGGTCTCCGTGATCGGCTCGCTGTTCGGGCAGCACCGAGAGGTCGAGCCGGCGATGCCGGTCGACGAGGAGAAGCTGCAGGCGGCCCTCGAGTCCGCCGCCGGCGGCTCCGGCTCGGCCACCGAAGGCACGATCAAGTTCGAGTCCGGCAAGGCCGTCGCCGTCTACGGCAAGGCGGGCAAGGGCATCGACGCGGCGCAGGCCCAGGAGGCCGTCGTCGAGGCCTATCGCACCCAGGTGGAGACCGGCACGGCCACCGGGGTGAAGGTCCCGACGACCGACAAGCAGCCGACGATCTCCGACGCCGAGGTCGACCGGATGATGAAGGAGTTCGCCGAACCGGCGATGTCCGGCAAGGTCACCGTCATGACCGACGCGGCGCACACGGTCTCCTTCAGCCCGAAGAACTCCCTCTGGAAGTTCCTCCAGGTCAAGGCGGTCAACGGCAAGCTCGTCGAGAGCTACGACCAGGCCGCGCTGACGGAGCTCTACGGCGGCACCTTCAACGGTGTGCTGATCACCCGGGGCACCGGTCAGAAGACGGCCGTCACGGTCCAGGACGTCATCAGCGCCCTGCGCCCGGCCCTGAAGAGCGAGACGGAGCGGACCGGGGTCATCGACACCGACCCGAGCTGATCCGACGGCGGTGCCGCATGACATCTGTCATGCGGCACCCAGGACGGCAGACACTGCCGCCCGCCCGGCCCCCGGGGCGACGATCGGTGTCATGACGACGACAGCACCGGTGGTCGGGTTCGACCAGGTGAGCAAGAGTTTCGGGGACGTGCGGGCCGTGGACGGCCTGACGCTCGCGCTGCGCCCGGGGGAGACCGTGGCGCTGCTGGGTCCCAACGGGGCGGGCAAGTCGACCACCCTCGATCTGCTGCTCGGCCTCAAGCAGCCCGACAGCGGCACGGTCCGCGTCTTCGGCACCGGCCCGCGTGAGGCGATCGTCGCCGGCCGGGTCGGCGCGATGCTCCAGAGCGGCGGACTGATGGACGAGGTCACGGTCGCCGAACTGGTCGCGCTGGCCTGCGGACTGCACCCCAAGCCGTACCGGGTCGCCGATGTGCTGGCCCGCGCGGGCGTCACCCAGATCGCCGACCGCAAGGTCGACAAGCTCTCCGGCGGCCAGGCCCAGCGGGTCCGGTTCGCCCTCGCCACCGCCGGCGACAGCGACCTGATCGTCCTGGACGAGCCCACCACCGGCATGGACGTCACCACCCGGCAGGCGTTCTGGGCCACCATGCGCGAGCAGGCCGACCAGGGCCGCACGGTCCTGTTCGCCACCCACTACCTCGAAGAGGCCGACGCGATCGCCGACCGCGTGCTGGTCCTGCACCGCGGCCGGCTCCTCGCCGACGGCACGGCCGCCGAGATCAAGGCCAAGGCGGGGGCGCGCAGGATCGCCTTCGACCTGGCGGACGGGTTCGACGAGGAGACCCTGCGCGCCCTGCCGTTCCTCACCAGCCTCACCGTGTCCCACAGCGGCCCCGCCACCGGGCCGGCCCGGACCGTCCGCATCCAGTCCACCGACGCCGACGCCACCGTGCACGCGGTCTACGGCCTCGGGCTCTACCCCCGCAACCTCGAAGTCGCCGGACTCGGCCTGGAGCAGGCATTCGTCGCCCTCACCACCGCCGAGGAGGCGAAGTCCAAGTGAACGGCCTGATCAAGCTGGAACTCACCCGCGCCCTGCGCAACCGCAAGTTCCTGTTCTTCTCGGTGATCTACCCGTCGGTCCTGTTCCTGCTCATCGCGGGCAGCGCCGACAGCACGGAGAAGGTCGACGGCACGGGCCTGACCCTGCCGACCTACATGATGGTCTCGATGGCCTCCTTCGGCGCCCTCACGGCCGTCCTGATGGGCAACAGCGAACGCATCGCCAAGGAGCGCCAGAGCGGCTGGGTGCGGCAGTTGCGCCTGACCACGCTCCCGGGCCGTGGTTACGTCCTGGCGAAGACGGCGAGCGCGGCCGTGGTCAGCCTGCCCTCCATCGTCGTCGTCTTCGCCGTCGCCGCGGCCGTGAAGGACGTACGGCTGGACGCCTGGCAGTGGTGCGCCCTCACCGGCGCGATCTGGGCCGGCAGCCTGGTCTTCGCCGCCCTCGGCGTGGCGATCGGCTACCTCGCGAACGGGGACGCGGTCCGCCCCATCACGATGATCACCTACTTCGGCCTGTCCATCCTCGGCGGCCTGTGGATGCCGACAACGACCTTCCCGACCTGGCTCCAGGACATAGCCAAGTGGGTGCCGACGCACGCGTACGCTGCCCTGGGGCAGTCCATCGAGCAGAGTCAGGCCCCGCATGCCAAGGACATCGTCATCCTGGTCGTCTTCTTCGCCCTGTTCACGGGCGGCGCGGCCTGGCTGTACCGGAAGGACACGCTGAAGGCGTGAGCGTCATGACGGACGACCAGCTGTCCGGGAAGGCCCGGGGCGGACCGCCGATCGCGCTGGGCCAGACCGCCCGCACGACGCGCGAACTGTGGCGGCGCAAAGCGCTGTGGATCGGCGTCTGGCTGGTGTTCCTCAGCTCGCCGGTCCACGACCTCGTCTCGGGCCACCACACCACCGGCGGCACGGTGGCCGGCTGGCTGGGCCTGGCGGTGTTCGTCACCGTCTACCTGTCGCTGCTCTTCCGCGACATGGGGGCCGCGCCCTACCCCGACGGGCTCGTCGCCGCCCTGATCGGCTCCATGGCGGTGCTCGCCACCGTCCTCTGCCTCACCCTCGGCTCCGCCTGGCTCGGCCTGTACTGCTACGTCTCCGTGGCCTGCGGGATGGTGCTCCCGCCGCGGGTGGCGTTCTGGACGATCCCGGGCACGGCCGCCGTGATGCTCCTCGTCGGCCTGCGCACCGACGAGGACGAGGCGCTCAACCTCCTCCTGCTGGTCCTGCTCATCGGCTTCGCGATGACCGGGGTGAGCCAACTGGTCCGCACGACAGTGGAGTTGCGCAAGGCCCGCGCGACGGTCGCCCAGCTCGCCGCCAACGAGGAACGGCTGCGCCTGGCCAGGGACCTGCACGACCTGCTGGGCCACTCGCTCTCGCTGATCACCCTCAAGAGCGAGCTGGCCGGCCGGATGCTCCCCGGCCATCCCGAGAAGGCCGCCCAGCAGGTCGCGGACATCGAACAGGTCAGCCGCCAGGCCCTGGTGGACGTCCGGGAGGCCGTCACCGGCTATCGGCGGCCCCGTCTCGCCGCCGAACTAGCCGGCACACAGGTCGCGTTGACGGCGGCCGGCATCACCGCCGTGATCCCCGCCGAACCCGACCTCGACGGCGTCCCCGAGGAGAGCGAGTCCGCCCTCGCCTGGACCCTGCGCGAGGCGATCACCAACGTCGTACGGCACAGCGGCGGCGCCCGCTGCACGGTGGACCTGGTGCGGCGCCAGACCCTGGACGGGCCCGTCCTCGAACTCTCCGTCGAGGACGACGGGTCCGGCGGTTCCGGCAAGGGCCCCGGCAACGGCCTCACCGGCCTCACCGAGCGCCTGGAGAAGGCCGGCGGCACCCTGGAGGCGGGCCGCGCCCGGCGCGGCTTCCGGCTGACCGCCCGGGTCCCGGCCGGCCCGGTACCGGACGTAGGATCCCGCTCATGAGTGGTGGCATGATCAAGGTCCTGCTGGCCGAGGACCAGTCGATGGTCCGCGAGGCCCTGGCGGCCCTGCTCGGCCTCGAGGACGACATCGAGGTGGTCGCTCAGGTGGCGCGCGGCGACGAGGTCCTCGCGGCCGCCCGCGCCCACGACATCGACGTGGCCCTCCTCGACATCGAGATGCCGGGCGCGACGGGCATCGAGGCCGCCGCGCAACTCCACAAGGAACTGCCGGGGTTGAAGCTGGTCGTGCTCACGACCTTCGGCCGCCCCGGGTATCTGCGCAGTGCCATGGAGGCCGGCGCCGACGCCTTCCTCGTCAAGGACGCGCCCGCGGCGCAGCTCGCGGAGGCGGTCCGCAAGGTTCTGGCGGGCGAGCGGGTCATCGACCCCACGCTCGCGGCGGCGGCCCTGGCGGGCGGCGCCAACCCCCTCACCGACCGCGAACGCGAGGTCCTGCGCGCGGCGGCCGACGGTTCGACGAACGCGGAACTGGCGGCGGCCCTGCACCTGTCCCAGGGCACGGTCCGCAACTACCTGTCGACGGCGATACAGAAACTGGCGGTCCGCAACCGGGCCGAGGCGGTACGGACCGCGAGGGAGAAGGGCTGGCTGTGAGCGGCAGCGCCCCGGCCAGGCTCTGACGGCCCCCGGACAGCCCCCCGACAGCCCTCCCACGGGCCTCAGTTCAGCATCGCCCGTGCGGCGAACGCCTCCTTGCGCACCCGCTCCGCGGTCCCCTCGTCCACGACCTCCACCAGCCCCGCGTACTCCTCCAGCTCCACGGCCCCGCCGACGAAGTCCCCCCGCTGCACCAGCAACTGCCCCTTCTCGTACCGCAACCGGGCCGGATGGGAGGGCACCGCCAGCGCCAGCTCCACGGCCCACAGCGCGACATCCGACCGCTCCGGCCGGGCCAGGGCCCACGACCGGATGTTGTTCAGGATCCGCGTCACGACGTCCAACGGCTCCGCCGGGACCAGCATCGACGGCTCGAGCCGCGCCCCCGTCGCCGCGGTGACCAGCGACTCCGCGTCATCGCCCGACAGGATACGGCCCCCGTCGAAGGGATCGACGAGCACCTGGCGCTCCAGGTCCGCGGGCGGCCCGAACCCCACCACGAAGTGCCCCGGCAGCGCGACCCCGTACACCGGTGCCCCGGCCCGCCGCGCCACCTCCACCCACACCACGGACAGCAGGATCGGCAGGCCCCGCCGCCGTACCAGCACCCGATGCAGCAGCGAGGACTCCAGCCGCTCGTAGTCCGCGGCCGAGCCACGGAACCCGTACCGCTCGCCGAGCAGCTCCCGCAGCGCCACCGCCCACTCCCGCGGCCCGCCGGGCCGGTACGGCAGCTCTCCGGCCAGCCGGTCCAGCTCGATCTGCGCGGCGTCCAGTGCGGCCTCGTCCAGCTCCCGGTCCGGCTCAGCGCCGATCAGCAGGCACAGCAGGGCCAGGTCGGGACGCTCGGCCCGCGCCTCCTCGGCGAACCGCCGCCGCACCTCCCCGGCCTCGAACCCGCTCACGTCCGCTCCCGGTAGTGGTGGTACGCGTGATGCGCCGCGAAGCCCATCCCGGCGTACAGCGCCCGTGCTCCCGCGTTGCGCTCCTCCACCTGGAGCCAGGCCGCCGACGCCCCCTCGTCCAGTGCCCGCCGGGCGAGCGCGGCCATCACGACGGTGGCCAGGCCCCGCCGCCGCTGTGCCGGGTCGACCTCGACCGCCGCGAACCCGGCCCAGCGCCCGTCCACGACACACCGCCCGATGGCGGCGGGAGCCTCGCCCGACGCCCCGGGCACCGACGCGAACCACACCGAGGCCCCGCTCCCCAGTACCTTCAGGGCCACCTCGCTCACCCCCTTGCGCTGATACCGGGCCAGCCACGCCTCGTCGGCCTCCCGGGCCAGGACCACCCCCTCAGCCTCCGCCCGGTCGGCGAGGGGCGCCAGTGCCCCGATCCACAACTCGGAGCTCACCTCACGCACCCACCCGCGCCGCTCCAGCTCCGCGCACAGCAGCTCCTGGGTGCCCTCGGCCCCCGTCGCGGTCTGCACATAGGCGGGCAGCCCGCGCTCCCCGTACCAACGCCGTACGACGTCCAGGGCCTCGTCGAGCGGGACGCCCGGCGCGCCGAGCGGCAACACCGAGTTGGCCCGGCGGGTGAACCCGGCGGCGGCCCGCAGCTCCCACCCGCCGAGCCGCGCGCTCTCCAGCGGACGCCAGGCCCGGGAGGCGACCTGCGCGAGCTCCTCGTAGTCGGCGGCCGGACCCCGGTGGCGGGCCGGGGCGGCCGGTACGACCTTCCCGGCGACCAGCGAGGATGCGTCAACGCGGACGCTCTCGCCGCTCTTCCGTGTGATCACCAGCACACCGGCGTCCCATGATGTGAGAACGCCTACCGTGTCGGTGAATTTCCCCCCGGTGGTACCCGCCTCGGTCAGGCATCGTACGGAGACACGTTTGCCCACGTCAGCAGTGGTTATGCGGACCTCGAGGCGTCCGGCGGCCGAGATTTCCACAGGTCAGTTCACCCCTCCTGTTCGGATCGTGCCCAGGAACGGAGATACTAGAGGCGGGCATCGACGACGCCGCGCTCCCGCGCGCCAGGCGGCGGAGCCTGAGGAGGCCCGCCAGCGCCCTATCGAGGAGGAACGACAGCGTGACCTACGTCATCGCGCAGCCTTGTGTCGACGTCAAGGACAAGGCGTGCATCGAAGAGTGCCCGGTCGACTGCATCTACGAGGGCCAGCGGTCCTTGTACATCCACCCGGACGAATGCGTCGACTGCGGCGCCTGTGAGCCGGTCTGCCCGGTCGAGGCGATCTTCTACGAGGACGACACTCCGGAGGAGTGGAAGGACTACTACAAGGCGAACGTCGAGTTCTTCGACGAGCTCGGCTCGCCCGGCGGTGCCAGCAAGCTGGGGCTGATCGAGCGCGACCACCCCTTCGTCGCCGCGCTGCCGCCGCAGAACCAGTAAAGCGGCCCGCACCTCGTGCCGCCTCGGTCCCGTACGGCCTGATCACCTCAGATCGCCGTGCGGGGCCGAGGCGTTTGCCGTCAGGGGCAGCTGCCGTACCAGAAAGTGAGCCAGAAGCCGTGTCCGCAGTCTCCGACCGTCTCCCCACCTTCCCCTGGGACAAGCTGGCGCCGTACAAGGCGACGGCCGCGGCCCACCCGGACGGCATCGTCGACCTCTCCGTCGGCACCCCCGTCGACCCGGTCCCCGAGCTGATCCAGAAGGCCCTGATCGACGCGGCCGACTCACCCGGCTACCCGACGGTCTGGGGCACGCCAGAGCTGCGCGACGCGATCACCGGCTGGGTGGAGCGGCGGCTCGGCGCCCGCGGTGTGACCCATCGGCACGTGCTGCCGATCGTCGGCTCCAAGGAACTGGTCGCCTGGCTGCCGACCCAGCTGGGCCTCGGCCCCGGCGACCGGGTCGCCTACCCGCGCCTGGCCTACCCGACCTACGAGGTCGGCGCCCGCCTGGCCCGCGCCGGGTACGAGGTCTACGACGACCCCACGGACCTGGACCCGGAGGGGCTGAAGCTGCTCTGGCTGAACTCGCCGTCCAACCCGACGGGCAAGGTGCTCTCCCAGGACGAGCTGACCCGGATCGTGGCCTGGGCCCGTGAGCACGGCGTCCTGCTCTTCTCCGACGAGTGCTACCTGGAGCTGGGCTGGGAGGCCGACCCGGTCTCCGTCCTGCACCCGGACGTCAACGGCGGCTCGTACGAGGGCATCGTCTCGGTCCACTCGCTGTCGAAGCGCTCCAACCTGGCGGGCTACCGGGCGGCCTTCCTGGCGGGCGACCCGGCCGTCCTGGCCCCGCTCCTGGAGATCCGCAAGCACGGCGGCATGATGACGTCGGCGACCACGCAGGCGGCGGCTGTGGCAGCCCTCGGTGACGACGCCCACGTCCGTGAGCAGCGGGAACGCTACGCGGCCCGGCGCACCGCGCTGCGCGAGGCACTGCTCGCCCACGGCTTCCGCATCGAGCACAGCGAGGCCAGCCTGTACCTCTGGGCCACCCGGGACGAGTCCTGCTGGACCACCGTCGCCCACCTGGCGGACCTGGGCATCCTGGTGGCCCCCGGCGACTTCTACGGCGAGGCGGGCGAAAACTTCGTCCGCGTGGCCCTGACGGCGACGGACGAGCGGATCGCGGCGGCGGTCGCGCGGCTCGCCCGCTGAAACACCGGGACGCCAGGACGCCGGGACACCGGGACGCCAGGACGCGTCCCGCGCCCGCCCGGCCCGCCGCAACGACGAGACGGGGCCCAGGGAACACCCTGGACCCCGTCACCGGCTCGAGGGGCGTCAGCCGAGCGGCAGGCTCTTCACCGGCAGGGTCTCGGCGCCGGGCAGCCCGCCCTTGGTGAGCGAGTCCGTCGGCAGTCCGCCCTTGGTGGCGGTCGACGCGGTGTCGCCGAGGAGGCCCCCGGCGGAGCCCGCGGCCTCGCCGGCCGTCTTCTGCGCCGCGGGCGCCGCCTTCTTCACGGCCTTGCCGCCGGTCTTGCCCGCGGCCGGCACCGTCTGCTTCACGGCCTTGCCACCGGTCTCACCCGCGAGTCCGGTGACGTTCTGCGTCGCGCCGTCGACCGTGGTGCCGACGCTCGCCGCGTCCAGGGCGGTCAGTCCGCCGAGGTTCGGAGCGGCGGGAAGGCTGGGGGCCGCACTGGCGGAGCCGGCCGCACCGACCCCGGCGGCCGCTCCCGCAGCGACAAGCAGCGCGGCACGGGCGATCCGGCGGGTCAGGGGGAGGGACATGATGCTCCTTCGACGGGAGAGAACAAGGACTGTCTGTGACTGCTGTGACTGTCTGTCTGTCCGGGCCCGGACGCACTGACTACCGCTCGAAGCCCGCGAAGGTTGCGCACGGCCAACGTAAAGAGTTGGCAATGCGTCGCATTATCGCCTGCGGATAAAAACGGGCAAAAACCGCCCGATGTGAAAGTCCGTCAAACCCCTGAAGCCCTTTGTCCGCAAGGGATTCGTCGGATGCGGGGGTGACGGCGCGAAAACCTGAGCACCAGGTCGCCCGAACGGTCCGTACGTGACCCGACCGAGTGACGACCCGTACTGCTGCGCGGTCTACTGCCCGGTGACGATCCGTACGCTGCCGTCTCCGCCGCCCGCCCCCGTCGCCCCGGCGGCCTCCGCGCTGGTCGAGCCGGTCGCCCGCCACCGGCTGTCGGTGTTCCCGGAGACCCACTCCCGGCCCGCGTACGACACGCTCTCGATGCGCAGCGCCGAGGCGTTGGCCACCGCCCAGTGCGCCAGCTGCCAGCCACGCTCGCCGACACTGCGCCCGCCGGAGGCGGTGTCCTCGGTCACCGGCAGCGTCACGGTCCGCCCACCGCTCTCGGCGGCCGGCGCGTCCGGTTCCGCCGAGGGAGTGGACGCGACGTCCTGCGCGTCGGCCTCCGAGCCCACCTGCCGGAGCGCGCCCCGCCCGAAGTCCCGGACCAGCGCCGCCCGCACCGCGTCCGGACCGGTGGACGTCGGCGCGGTGGCCGAGCGGCCGTTGCAGGTCAGCGTGGCCGCCGCCGTCCCGGTCAGCGCGGCGGCCAGCACCGTGGCGTCCGGCTCGTGCTTGGCGTACGCCTCCGGGTAGCCGCTGCGCTGCACGCGCTGCGCGGCGACGGTGAGCGGGAGCTCGGTGTAGCCGCGGACCTTCGCGAGGTGCTCGTAGAAGATGTTCGCCGCGTACGCCGGGTCCGTGACCTGCTTCTCGGTGCCCCAGCCCTGCGAGGGCCGCTGCTGGAACAGGCCGAGCGAATCCCGGTCGCCGTGGGTGAGGTTGCGCAGCCCCGACTCCTGGAGGGCGGTCGCGAGCGCGATCGCCACGGCACGCTCGGGCATGGCCCGGTTGGTGCCGACGGCGGCGATCGTGGCCGCGTTCACCGCCTGCTCCGGCGTGAACTCGTACGTCGCCCCGTTCGCGCCGCCCGAGACGACCCGGCAGCCCGGATCGTCCGTGCCGCCGGTGACGTACTGCACCACGACATAACCCGCGACGGCGGACAGGACCACGCAGGCCGCCCCGAAACGGAGGAGGCGGCCGCGGCGCTTGGGAGAGGGGGACGGCTCTGGCACGCGTACAAGGTACTGGAGAGTACTGAGGAGGAGGAGGCCCGTGCGCTGAGCGCGGAAAAGCCGGACGCCCAGCGGGCGCGTTAGGGTCGACGGCATGGCCGACACCCCGCTTGACCTCACTCTGGACGCCGCCGCACTCACCGCGCGGCTCGTCGACTTCCGTTCGGAGAGCGGCACCGAGAAGCCGCTCGCGGACGCGATCGAGGCCGTCCTGCGTGCGCTGCCCCACCTCACGGTGGACCGTTACGGCAATAACGTGATCGCCCGCACGGACCTGGGCCGCGCGGAGCGTGTGGTCCTCGCCGGCCACATCGACACGGTCCCGATCGCCGACAACGTCCCCTCGCGGCTGGATGAGGACGGGGTCCTGTGGGGCTGCGGCACCTGCGACATGAAGTCCGGGGTCGCGGTCCAGCTGCGCATCGCGGCGACGGTCCCGGCACCCAACCGCGACCTGACCTTCGTCTTCTACGACAACGAGGAGGTCGCCGCCGACCTCAACGGCCTCAAGCACGTGGCCGAGCACCGCCCGGAGTGGCTGGCGGGCGACTTCGCGGTGCTGCTGGAGCCCTCCGACGGCCAGGTGGAGGGCGGCTGCCAGGGCACCCTGCGGGTCCTGCTGAAGACCAAGGGCGAGCGGTCCCACTCGGCGCGCAGCTGGATGGGCTCCAACGCCATCCACGCGGCGGCCCCGATCCTGGCCCGCCTCGCCGCCTACGAGCCGCGCTACCCGGTCATCGACGGCCTGGAGTACCGCGAGGGGCTCAACGCGGTCGGCATCACGGGAGGGGTGGCCGGCAACGTCATCCCCGACGAGTGCGTCGTCACCGTCAACTTCCGCTACGCGCCGGACCGGAGCGAGGCGGAGGCCGTCGACCACGTCCGCGAGGTCTTCGCCGACTGCGGGGTGGCGGAGTTCGTGGTCGACGACCACAGCCCGGCCGCCCTCCCCGGCCTCTCCCACCCGGCCGCGGCGGCCTTCATCAAGGCGGTCGGCGGCACCCCGATGCCCAAGTACGGCTGGACGGACGTGAGCCGTTTCTCCTCGCTGGGCGTCCCCGCGGTCAACTACGGCCCCGGCAACCCGCACTTGGCGCACAAGCGGGACGAGCGAGTGGAGACGGCCAAGATCCTGGCGGGCGAGGAGCGGCTGAGGGCCTGGCTCACCGCCTGAGAGGACGTTCGGCGTGTGGGCGCTTCAGGGCGGACACGCCGACGTCCCCCGTCCGTAACCCGCCTAGATCTACGCTGAGGTGGAACCAACGCAAGCGGAGGGAGCTCACCATGGCTACAGGGAACCCCGAGGGCAAGAAGCAGCCACCGGACGAACAGCGCCTGGGACCGGTCCTCCGCAGGCGGGACCAGGTGCAGTCGAGCACCACGGACCAGCGGCTGCTGGACGAACGCGCGCCTTCCGACTGGGTGCACACGGACCCCTGGCGGGTGCTGCGGATCCAGTCGGAGTTCATCGAGGGCTTCGGCACCCTCGCCGAACTCCCCCCGGCGATCAGCGTGTTCGGTTCCGCCCGCACCCCGGCGGGCTCCCCGGAGTACGAGGCCGGCGTACGGCTCGGCAGCGCCCTCGTCGACGCCGGCTGGGCCGTGATCACGGGCGGCGGCCCGGGCGCGATGGAGGCGGCCAACAAGGGGGCGTCCGAAGCGGGCGGCATCTCGGTGGGCCTGGGCATCGAGCTCCCCTTCGAGCAGGGCCTCAACCCGTACGTCGACATCGGCCTGAACTTCCGCTACTTCTTCGTGCGGAAGATGATGTTCGTGAAGTACGCGCAGGGCTTCGTGGTCCTGCCCGGCGGCCTCGGCACCCTGGACGAACTCTTCGAGGCACTCACCCTCGTCCAGACCCAGAAGGTCACCCGCTTCCCGATCGTCCTCTTCGGCACGGAGTACTGGGGCGGCCTGATCGACTGGCTGCGGAACACCCTGATCGCCCAGGGCAAGGCCTCCGAGAAGGACCTCCTTCTCTTCCACATCACGGACGACGTGGAGGAGGCCGTGGCCCTGGTGTCGAAGGAGGCGGGCCGCTAGGCGCGGACGAGCGGAGGGGCTCGTTCTCCGACGCCGGGCCGTGTGTTCCAGCCCGTCCGGCGTTCGAGGACGAGGCCCCTTCAGGGCCGAAGCGGGGGTCCGGGGGCGGCAGCCCCCAGGGGCCTAGGCCAGCCCCCGCCGGGCCACCGCCGGCGCCCGGTGCCCGGCGATCGACGCCACCATGTCCAGCACCTGCCGGGTCTCCGCCACCTCGTGCACCCGGTACACCTGCGCCCCCAGCCACGCCGACACGGCGGTCGTCGCCAGGGTCCCCACCACCCGCTCCTTCACCGGCCGGTCCAGCGTCTCGCCCACGAAGTCCTTGTTGGACAGGGACACCAGCACCGGCCACCCCGTCTCCACCATCTCCCCGAGCCGCCGGGTCGCCTCCAGGCCGTGCCGGGTGTTCTTCCCGAAGTCGTGCCCCGGATCGATCATGATCGACTCCCTCGGCACGCCCAGTTCCGCCGCCCGCTCCGCCAGCCCCACGGTCACCCGCAGGATGTCGGCCATGACGTCGTCGTACGTCACCCGGTGCGGACGGGTCCGCGGCTCGGCGCCGCCCGCGTGCGTGCACACCAGCCCCGCCCCGTACCGCGCCGCGACCTCCGCCAGCCGTGGATCGACGCCGCCCCAGGCGTCGTTGAGCACATCGGCCCCCGCCTCGCAGACCGCCTCGCCGACCTCGGCCCGCCAGGTGTCCACGCTGATGATCACGTCCGGGAAGCGCCGCCGCACCTCGGCCACGAAGCCGACGGTCCGCCGGGCCTCCTCCCGCGCGGTGACCTCTTCGCCGGGCCCGGCCTTGACGCCGCCGATGTCGATGATGGCCGCGCCCTCCGCCACCGCCTGCTCCACGCGTGCGAGGGCGGGCTCGTCACGGAAGGTGGCCCCCTGGTCGTAGAAGGAGTCGGGGGTCCGGTTCACGATCGCCATGATCACCGGCTCGTGCGCGCCGAATTCACGCCTGCCCAGCCTGAGCATCCCCTGTGACCTCTCCTAGTACGTCCTGCACATCCACCGCCTGCGACCCTAACCGTCGGACCCGCATGGCACGATCGGACCCAAGCACATCCACTCCGAGCACACCGAGCGTGGGGACCCACCGATGGTTATGTTCTTGTTCCTGGTCATCGCGCTCGCCGTCGTGGTCGCCGCGGTGACACTCGCCGTCGTGGGCGGCGGCGAGGGCACCGGCCCGCTGCCGGAGGTCGCCCCCGAGCGACTGCACGACCCGCTGCCCCCGGACCGCCCGGTCGACCGCTCCGACATCGACCACCTCCGCTTCCCGCTGGCCGTCCGCGGCTACCGCATGGCCGACGTGGACGACGCCCTCAACCGCGTCGCCGCCGAACTCGCCGAGCGTGACGCCCGCATCGCCGACCTGGAGTCCGCACTGGCCGGCGCCAGGACCCCGGCCGGCGGCGGCCACGTCTCCATGGAGAAGCCGGCCCCCGAGGACCAGCAGTGAGCGACGGGAGCGCCCTCGCCGGCGCGGACGGCGCGCTGCGCTGCCCCTGGGCCCTGTCCACGCCGGACTACGTGACCTACCACGACGAGGAGTGGGGCCGCCCGGTCCACGGCGACGACGCGCTGTTCGAACGCCTCAGCCTGGAGGCCTTCCAGTCCGGCCTGTCCTGGATCACGATCCTGCGCCGTCGGCCCGGCTTCCGCACCGCCTTCGCTGACTTCAAGATCGCCTCGGTCGCCGTCTTCACCGACGAGGACCGCACCCGCCTGCTCGCCGATCCGGGCATCATCCGCAACCGCGCCAAGGTCGACGCCACCCTCGCCAACGCGCGCGTGCTGGCCGACTGGGCGCCCGGTGACCTGGACGAGCTGATCTGGTCGCACGCCCCCGACCCGGCCGGCCGGCCGGTCCCGAGGACCCTGGCCGACGTGCCGGCGGTGACGGAGGAGTCGACGGCCCTGTCGAAGGCCCTGAAGAAGCGGGGCCTGCGCTTCGTGGGCCCGACGACGGCGTACGCGCTGATGCAGGCCTGCGGCCTGGTGGACGACCACCTGGAGACCTGCGTGGTGAGAACCGCCCCTTGAGGGGCGCGGGGCACCGCGCGACCGGTCACGACGGTCCCGCGGCCCCCGAAGCCGCTCCTGCGCTGCCGTGACCGGGGTCAGCGGCCCAGATACTTCGGCTCCTCCTTGTTGACGAAGGCCCGCACCGCGATCGCGTGGTCCTCGGAGGCTCCGGCCCGCGTCTGCAGCTCGTCCTCCCGGTTCAGCGTCTCGGCGAGCGAGTGGGAGGACCCGAAGGCCATCGCCTCCTTGATCGCCGCGTACGCCACCGTCGGCCCCTCGGCCAGCATCCGCGCCAGCTGCTCGGCGGCCGTGCGCAGCGAGGCCGCCGGTACGACCCGGTTGGCGATACCCAGCTCGTGCGCCTCCTGGGCCGTGATGCTGCGCGGGAAGAGCAGCAGGTCGGCGGCCCGGCCCGGACCGATCACCCGGGGCAGGGTCCACGAGACACCGGAGTCGGCGGTGAGCGCGACGCCCGCGAACGAGGTGTTGAAGGACGCCGTGTCGGCCACGACGCGGTAGTCCGCGGCCAGCGCGAAACCGAAACCGGCTCCGGCGGCGACCCCGTTCACGGCGGCGACCACCGGCTTCGGCGCCTCGGTCAGCGCCCGCACGATCGGGTTGTAGTGCTCGGCGACCGTGCTCATGACCTGCTTCGACCCTTCGGCCAGCAGCCCGATGTGCTCCTTCAGGTCCTGTCCCACACAGAACGCCCGCTCGCCGGCGGCGGTCAGCAGGACGGCCCGCACGGCGTCGTCGGCAGCCGCGGACTGGACCGCGTCCCGGAGGGCGACCTTGGTCGCGACGTTCAGCGCGTTCATCGCCTCGGGGCGGTTCAGCGTGATCGTCGCGAGCCCGTCGCTCACCTCGTAGAGCACGGTGTCTGCCATGGCGTTTCCCCTCCGTGTCGCGGCTCCGGCGTACTACTGGTCAGTACGTCGGTGTACCAGGACAGCATGTCGGAGATCATCGTCCGCGGACCGGACCCGACATGTGACCTGCGTCAAAGAAATTCGGGACGGTTTCCGGTGCGCGGAAGTCCGTGCGGCGGTGCAGTATCGCAGCCACATCGCCGAATTGAGTGGTTTTGCTCGCGCGCGTTGCCCAAGCGATGCCGACTGATGTTGGTCATCGGGTCCTGAGATGCGGGATAATGGCCTGGAAGCAATGTGTTCGATGCCGGTGTCGTGTGTCCTTCGCTGGACCGCGGCTGCCCTCCACGGGGCCGTCGGCTTTGGCGATGAGCTGGTTTCAGGAAGGGGAACGAGCATGGCGGCCATGAAGCCGCGAACGGGTGACGGCCCGCTCGAGGTGACCAAGGAGGGGCGGGGCATCGTCATGCGCGTTCCGCTCGAAGGCGGCGGTCGACTCGTCGTCGAGCTGACCCCCGATGAGGCCGACGCGCTCGGCGACGCCCTCAAGAAGGTCGTCGGCTGACGCGCAAGCGACCCTACTCTTTCGACCGCTCCGGCATCCCTCAGGGTGCCGGAGCGGTTGTTTTCTCAGCTTTCCCGCGGTCCGTGGGGGCCGCATGGCCCGAAAGGCCCAAAGGCCGCCCACGGGCCCGCGGGGCGCGGCGCGATCCGCGCACCTTCGGACTCGGCCGGACTCAGCGCTTGACCGCGCACAGCAGTCCGTCGCCCACCGGGAGCAGTGAAGGCACCAGCTCCTGGCTCTCGCGCACCGCCCGCAGCAGCTCCCGGATCCTTATGACCTCCGTGGGCTGCGGTCCGGAATCGACGGTGCGGCCGTTGGCGAAGACACCCTCGAAGACGACGAGTCCTCCCGGCCGCAGCAGGCGCAACGATTCAGCGAGGTACTCCATGAGTTCCAGCCGGTCGCCGTCGCAGAAGACGAGGTCGTAGCCGGCGTCCGCGAGACGGGGCAGGACGTCGAGCGCGCGGCCGGGGATGAACCGGGCCCGGTTGCTGGCGAAGCCACAGGCGCGAAAGGCCTGGCGGGCGAACTGCTGGTGCTCCGGCTCGGGGTCGACGGTCGTCAGGACGCCGTCCGGGCGCATTCCGTGCAGCAGGTGGATCCCGGAGACGCCGGTGCCGGTACCGATCTCCGCGACCGCCTTGGCATCCACGGTGGCGGCGAGCATCCGCAGCGCGGCGCCCGTGCTCGGCGACACCGAGCGCAGCCCTGCCTCGCGGGCCCGGTCACGGGCCCAGTGCAGCGCTTCGTCCTCGGCGGCATAGGCGTCGGCGAACGCCCAGCTTGCCTGCCGGTTGCCGCTAATGACCCTCTCCTGTCCCCGTGGTTGCCTGGGCGTGACTGTATCCGTTGCCGCCGGGAACCCGCAGATGGGACCGCGCGTTTGAAGGGGTGGGAACGACAACGGGGGGACACGGTTGGATCACGACGAGGGACCGGGTGTCGAGCAAGTGCTGACGCAGCCGTATGAGCCGTATCAGCACAGATCAATTTCTCGTAAAACCGCTTATCCGGAGCTAACGGGCGAGGTGGCTATGGTAGGGGCTCCACTGGACATCACCACCAGAGCCGACAGGGGAGGTGCGGCCGCGCCCGTGGATCGGGGAGGAGTGCTGCGGCGCTTTCTCGGTTCGGCAGGCAGGCCGAAATCCGTGAACGACACCGCTGCTGACCACAGCCAGGCCGCAGGCACCGCCGCCGGCCCCGCCCAGACCGCGACCTTCACCACCGACGCGGACGGGCAGGCGTGGACTCCGCCCACGTGGGAGGAGATCGTCAGCATGCACAGCGGCCGGGTCTACCGCCTCGCCTACCGCCTGACCGGTAACCAGCACGACGCCGAGGACCTCACCCAGGAGGTCTTCGTCCGCGTCTTCCGCTCCCTCTCCACGTACACCCCGGGGACCTTCGAGGGCTGGCTGCACCGCATCACCACCAACCTCTTCCTGGACATGGTCCGCCGCAAGCAGCGCATCCGCTTCGACGCGCTGGGCGACGACGCGGCCGAGCGGCTGCCCAGCAAGGAGCCCACCCCTCAGCAGCTCTTCAACGACGCCCACTTCGACGCGGACGTCCAGCAGGCCCTCGACACCCTCGCACCGGAGTTCCGCGCCGCGGTCGTCCTGTGTGACATCGAAGGCCTGTCCTACGAGGAGATCGCCGCGACCCTGGGCGTCAAGCTGGGCACGGTCCGCTCGCGCATCCACCGCGGCCGTTCGCAGCTGCGCAAGGCCCTCGCGCACCGCTCGCCCGAAGCGCGGGCCGAGCGCCGCTCCTTCGTACCCCGTGTGCCCGCTCTGGGAGGAGGAAGGGGAGCGACCGCGTGAGTGGATCCCGACACAACTCCGCCGAGAGGCTCCTCGCGGAGCAGCACCTCGGAGACCGCCTCTCCGCCCTGGTGGACGGCGAACTCGGTCATGACACCCGCGAGCGGGTGCTGGCGCATCTGGCGACCTGTCCGAAATGCAAGTCGGAGGTCGACGCACAGCGTCGGCTGAAGAACGTCTTCGCGGAAATCGCCCCGCCGGCCCCCTCCGAAAGCTTCCTGGCCCGCCTCCAGGGGCTTCCCGGCGGAGGCGACCCGGACGGCGGCGGCACTCCGCTGCGCGGGGGCGGATTCGCCGACGGAGTCTTCGGAGTGAGCGGAACCGGACGGGACGAACCGTTCGAGTTCGGCTACGTACCCGCCCACGGCCACGGCTCCTTCCTGTCACCGGCCTCGGACCGGGGCTTCCGCATCCACCCCGTCGGCCGTGGCGACCGCCATGACGCCGAGCGTTCGCGCGGTATGCGGTTCGCGTTCGTCGCCGCCGGCGCGGTGTCGCTGGCCGCGATCGCGCTGGGCGGCATGACGACCGTCGCGCCGATCGACACCACCGCCGACGGCCGTGGGGGCGCGGGCTCCGGGAGCAATGTGACACCGGCCCGTACCCCGGGCACGGGCTCGGCGACGGCGCCCGAGAACCAGCGCCGCCGTTCCGTCGGCCCACTGCTCTCCCAGGGCGGCCAGCTCGGCGACACCCCGGTCGCCCCGACCGAGGTGTCCGCACCGCTGCTGCCCGGCGTGCCCGCCCCGGCCGCCGGTCCGGTCGAGCAGGCCCTGCACCGGCTCACCTCGCCCATGGTGGCCGGCGCCGCGGTGATGTCCCCGCTGATACGCCCGCTCGGCACCACCCCGCCGATCACCCTGACCTCCCTGACCACCGCTCCGGAGGTCACCGGGACCGGTCTGCTCGCCGCACCCGTCCCCGCCACCACCACCTCGCCTTCCTCGCAGAACACCCGCTGACCCAGGCCCTGCGCCGCGCCGCCACGAACCTGGTTGAATCCAGGGAGGTTCCGGGGAGGACCGCGCCCTGCCAGGCAGCCGGGCGCGAAGGCGGGCGGGGGAGAGCATGGACGACGGGAAGCCCACGAGGGCGAAGTGGTGGAGCCGGCCTCGACCGCAGGCGTCCCCGGGGCGACAGAGCCCCGCGGACCCGGTCGACGCCACGACGGCGGAGCCGGCCCCCGAGGAGACCGTCAGCCGCGAGCCGTCGACCAGGACCGAGGACGAAGGCGACTTCGAACTGGCCCGACCCGCACGGCCGACACCCCCCACCGACGACGGCGACTATGAACTGAGCCGCCCCGCAGCAGAAACGGCTCCTCCACCGACGCCCCCGGCCTCGTTGGGTGCGTCTGGTGCGCCTGATGCGCCTGATGCGCCTGATGGGCCTGATGGGCCTGATGCGTCTGGTGCGTCTGGTGCGTCTGATGGGCCTGCCGCGCCTGCTGCGTTTGCCGGGTCTGCTGCGGCTGCCTCGGAGGCTCTGGCCGCTCCGGCTGCTCCGGCCCCGGCCGCCTCGGAGGCCCTCACTGCGCTGGCAGCTTCGGAGGCCCCGGTGGCCCCGGTGGCCCCGGTGGCCCCGGTGGCCCCGGTGGGCCCGGTGGCCCCGGTGGCCCCGGAGGCTCCGGTGGGCCCGGTGGGCCCGGTGGGCCCGGTCGGCTCGGGGGCCTCGGCTGCTTCAGAGGGTCCGGCTGTTTCGGCTGCCCCGCCGGAGCGGATCGGCCTGGAGGGTCTGGTCGGCCAGGCCGACGCCGTCGCCTCCGTCGAGGTGCCTGTCACCGAGCCGCCGCCGGTCACCGGCGAGCGGCCCAAGCCTCTGCACGACCCCGACCCCTACAGCACCCCGCCGTACGGTGAACCGGGCCCCTGGGCGCCCGCGCCACCGGTCCAGCACCCGACGGCGACCTCCACGCCCTCTGGGGCCGCACAGGGCGCCGCGTCGGCCGCGCACGCGCCCGCGCTCGCCACGGTGCCGATGGCCGTGGGATCTGCGGACCCCGGAACGGCGACCGCGCCTGCCGCGCCTGCCGCGCCTGCCGCGCCCGTCTCGTCCGCCGTCCCCGCCGGGCCGAGCGCACCCGCCGCACCTGCCACGTCCGGCGCACCTGTCATGCCCACCGAACCTGCGGTGCCGGTCACGCCTGCCGTTCCCGCCGGACCTGCCGTGCCCGGACTTGCCGCACCCGCCGTACGCGTCACATCTGCCGTTCCCGCCGCACCCGTCACATCCGCCGTGCCCGTCGCGCCTGTCCCACCTGCCGTGTCCGGCCCGCCCGTCGCACCTGCCGCACCCCCCACCCCTGCCGCGCCCGCCGCGCCCGTCACATCTGCCGCGCCCGCCGTGCCCGTCGGTGGTTCGGTCGGGGGGCAGGGGGCCGCCGGGGATCCCGGGACCGCGCGCACCGCCGGCCCCTGGCAGCGCTACGACCCCTGGTCCGCCGACCCCCTCGCCGGGGCCGCGGCTTCCGGAGGTCCGGGGGGCGGAGCGCTCGTCGGTGGGCCTCTTCAGTACCAGGGTGCGGGCGGGCATGGCCGCTACCCCGCGACGGGTGTCCTCACCGAGTCCCAGCAGCGCAGGCGGCTGAGGGGGCGGCTGGTCGGGGGAGCGCTGGCCATCGCGCTGGTCGCCGGCGGGCTCGGCGGAGCCGTGGGCGTCTATCTGGAGCGCAACGGCGGGCTCGACCCGGTGGAGCTGCCGCAGGCCGCCGCGGCGCCCACCGGGCGGTCCGCGGACAGCGTGGCCGGGATCGCCGCGCGCGCCCTGCCCGGCGTCGTCACGCTGCATGTCAGTGGAAGCAAGGAGTCCGGTACCGGTACCGGCTTCGTGCTCGACTCGCTCGGCCACATCCTCACCAACAACCACGTCGTCGAGCCCGCCGGAGGCGACGGCCGGATAACCGTCGTGTTCAACGGGGGACAGACCGCCGAGGCCGAGGTCGTCGGCCGGGACAGCGGCTACGACCTCGCCGTGGTGCGGGTGACCGGGGTGAAAGGGCTGAAGCCCCTGTACCTCGGCAACTCCGACAACGTCCGGGTCGGTGACCCGGTCGTCGCCATCGGCGCCCCCTTCGACCTCGAGGGCACCGTCACCAGCGGCATCATCAGCGCCAAGGAACGGCCCATCACCGCCGGTGGCGGGAGCGGGGACGGGAGCGACGTGTCGTACGTCGACGCCCTCCAGACCGACGCGCCGATCAACCCGGGGAACTCCGGCGGCCCCCTGCTCGACGCGCGGGGTCATGTCATCGGCATCAACTCCGCCATCCGTTCCGCCGACGACGGCACCGACTCCGGCACCGCCCGGGCCGGCTCGATCGGCCTGGGTTTCGCCATCCCGGTCAACCAGGGCAAGCGCGTCGCCGAGGAGCTGATCAACACCGGTAGGGCCACCCACCCGGTCATCGGCGTCACGCTCGACATGGACTACGCGGGCGACGGCGCCCGGGTCGGCACGGCGGACAGCGCCGCGGGCGACCCGGTCACCGCGGGCGGGCCCGCCGACCGGGCCGGCGTCCGCGCGGGGGACGTCATCACGGAGATCGACGGCCGGCGCGTCCACTCCGGCGAGGAGCTGATCGTCAAGACCCGTGCCCACCGTCCCGGTGACCGGCTGGCGCTGACGATCGAACGGGACGGCGGGCAACGCACCCTCACCCTGGTCCTCGGCTCGTCCGGCGGCGGCTGACGGGGCCCGCCCCCTTTTCCGGCGCTTTCCCAGGGATTGACAGAAACGTCACAGGTCGGGCCCCGAAACCCGGTCCCACAAGGCAAACAACGCGAAAAACCGGCCGCGTACACGTACGCGGACGCCCCCGGACGGTACCGGTCGGACAGGTGCGACAGGTACCGTGGACCCGGCCCGGACCACGGAAGACCCGACTTGACCACCGAGGGCCGAGGGCCGAGGGCCGCGGACATCGCAAGGAGCTTCAGGTGTTCAATGACATAGGACCGCTCGAGCTGGTGACGATCGTCGTCCTGGCCGTGCTCGTCTTCGGTCCGGACAAGCTCCCGAAGGTCATCCAGGACGTGATGCGTACCGTCCGGAAGATCCGTGAGTTCTCGGAGAGCGCCAAGGCGGACATCCGCAGCGAACTGGGTCCGGAGTTCAAGGACTTCGAGTTCGAGGACCTCAACCCCAAGACGTTCATCCGCAAGCAGATGGACAACGACGAGCTGGGGCTCAAGGAGATCCGCAACGGCTTCGACCTGAAGAAGGAGATGGCCGAAGTCACGGACGCGGTCCACAGCCGCGACACGGACGGAGCCGTCTCGGGTTCGGCCGCCTCGGCGATTTCGTCGGGTTCGGGGGCGTCTTCGGGAGACGGTCGTATCGACATGACCAAGAAGCCCGAGGAGCCCGCCAGGGACGACCGTCCGCCCTACGACGCGGACGCCACCTGAGTGACTCGCGCCCCCCGATGTGAGGGGGCGCACGCCGCACGCGCCGGGCGGCTTCCCGGCAGCGCGGAGCGGGGTGGCTATGCTGCCTGGTTGTTGTGCGGAGCGGACGAGTACGCCCGAAGGGGGGCGGGCCGGTCGTTCCGTCGAGAACGAGGAGGCGTCCGGGCACATGGAGACGACGAGTCGGGCAGTCGAACAGACGCCGGCCGCGGAGGGCGGACAACAGGTCCCCTCCGCCCGGCGTACGGTCGACGGCTACTTGGAGGCACCCTTCCCCTGGTACGGCCTCGACGAGGCCTTCACGGGGCCGCGCTGGCTGATGCAGGTGGGTGCGGCGGCCGACGGTGCCGTAGAGCACGGTTCCATCGGTCACGGCGACGAACCCTCCGTACGGCACGAGACGGCCGGTGAGGACCGCGGGAAGTTCGCGGTCGTGGTGACCGTCGCCGCGAACCCCGTACGGCGCAGTCCGGACGGCACGGGCCTGCTGGAGGCCACCTCGGTGTCCTCGGCGGCCTGGCTGGCGGGGGTGGGCCTGCTGACCTTCACCTGGCCGGGCCAGATGGACCACAGCCTGCGCGACGACTGGCTGGACCAGCAGACGGAGACGGCGTGGGTCCTCGCCGACGACCTCGCGGGACCGGACTGGTCGACGCTGTCCCTGCCGGTCGACGGCGTGCCGACGTCCTTCCACTACCGCGAGTCGGAGTTCGGCTGGGTGCTGGCCGGCTCGACCTCGCAAGGGGTGCACGTGGGGGCGTACGGGAGGGGCATGAGCGCGTACGGCCTCGGTTTCGCCATGATCAAGGACATCGAGACCTACGCCTGATCAGCCGCACGAGAGCGGGGGCGCCGTCCGTGCTGGACGACGCCCCCGCTGTCGTGGGAAGGCGAGCCACGGGACTCGCGGCCGGGCCGGAACCCCGGGCTAGAACTTGTTCCTGGGCGTGATGCCGAGCGACAGACCCGAGAGACCGCGCTGCCTGCCGCCCAGCTTGCCCGCGATGGCCCGCAGGGCGGAGCCCGCCGGGGACTCCGGGTCGGTCAGGACGACCGGCTTGCCCTCGTCACCGCCCTCGCGCAGCCGGACGTCGATCGGGATGGAGCCGAGCACCGGGACGTTCGCGCCGGTCGTGCGGGTGAGGCCCTCGGCCACCGACTGTCCGCCGCCCGTGCCGAAGACGTCGACCATCTCCCCGCAGTGCGGGCAGGGCAGACCGGACATGTTCTCGACCACGCCGACGATCTTCTGGTGGGTCTGGACGGCGATGGAGCCCGCCCGCTCGGCCACCTCGGCCGCCGCCTGCTGCGGGGTCGTCACGACCAGGATCTCGGCGTTCGGGACCAGCTGCGCCACGGAGATCGCGATGTCGCCGGTGCCCGGCGGGAGGTCGAGCAGCAGCACGTCCAGGTCGCCCCAGTACACGTCGGCCAGGAACTGCTGGAGCGCGCGGTGCAGCATCGGGCCGCGCCAGACGACCGGGGCGTTGCCCGGGGTGAACATGCCGATGGAGATGACCTTCACGCCGTGCGCGGACGGCGGCATGATCATGTTCTCGACCTGGGTGGGACGGCCGTCCGCGCCCAGCATGCGCGGCACGCTGTGGCCGTAGATGTCGGCGTCGACGACACCCACCTTCAGACCGTCGGCCGCCATCGCCGCCGCCAGGTTCACCGTCACCGACGACTTGCCGACGCCGCCCTTGCCGGACGCGACCGCGTACACCCGGGTCAGCGAGCCGGGCTTGGCGAACGGGACCTCACGCTCGGTCTGGCCGCCGCGCAGGGCGTTCGCCAGTTCCTTGCGCTGCTCGTCGCTCATGACGTCGAGCGTGACGTCGACGCGGGTGACGCCGTCCACCGCGGCGACCGCGTCGGTCACCCGCTGGGTGATCGTCTCGCGCATCGGGCAGCCGGAGACCGTCAGGTACACGGCGACCGCGACCGTCCCGTCCGCGTAGATCTCCACCGACTTCACCATCCCGAGTTCGGTGATGGGCCGGTTGATCTCGGGGTCGTTCACCGTCGCCAGTGCCTCGCGCACCGCGTCTTCGCTAGCCATAGGGACGATGGTACGGCGCTTGGCGGGGGCGCAGGTAAGCCTGTCACCGGTCTTCTACGTCACGTCCCCGCGACCGTTCTGCCGGGAATACGGCATGTTCGCGATGCCCGTCCTGCCGTTCCTCCAGTTCCTTGACCATGTCCTGGAGCTCCGAGCGGATCCAGTCCCTGGTCGCGACCTCGCCGAGACCGATCCGCAGGGCGGCGATCTCCCGGGTCAGATACTCGGTGTCGGCGATGGACCGCTCGTTCGACTTGCGGTCCTGCTCGAGGTTGACCCGGTCACGGTCGTCCTGCCGGTTCTGCGCGAGCAGGATCAGCGGGGCCGCGTAGGAGGCCTGGAGCGACAGCATCAGCGTCAGGAAGATGAAGGGGTAGTTGTCGAAGCGCAGGTCGCTCGGGGCGAAGATGTTCCACAGGACCCAGACGATGATGACGATCGTCATCCAGACGATGAACCGCCCGGTGCCCAGGAACCGCGCGATGCGCTCCGAGAGCCGCCCGAAGGCCTCCGGGTCCCACTCGGGCAGGATCCGGTGCCGGGGCGGCCGCGGCTGGTCCAGCCGGGCCCGGGGGCGGCTGGTCGCCGTGGCGCCGGCCGGGGTGCGGTCGACGCGCCCGGTCTCGCGGTCAGGAGTCATGCGGGCCCCCCTCCTCGGTCGTGTCCTCGTCGAGGTGGAACTCCGTCTCCCGCCAGTCCTCCGGCAGCATGTGGTCCAGGACGTCGTCCACGGTCACCGCGCCCAGCAGCGAGCCCGCCTCGTCGACCACGGGCGCCGCGACCATGTCGTACGTCGCGAAGAACCCGGCGACGACGGGCAGCGCCGCGTCCGGCGCCAGGGCCTGGAGATCGTCGTCGAGCATCGAGCTGACCAGCGTGTACGGGGGGTCGCGCAGCAGCCGCTGGAAGTGCACCGTGCCGAGGTACTTGCCGGTCGGGGTCTCGTCGGGCGGGCGGCAGACGTAGACCTGCGCGGCGAGGGCGGGGGAGAGGTCGCGGTTGCGCACCCGTGCGAGGGCGTCGGCGACGGTGGCGTCGGGGCGCAGGATGATCGGCTCGGTGGTCATCAGGCCGCCCGCGGTGTGCTCCTCGTACGACAACAGGCGCCGCATGTCGGCCGCGTCGTCGGGCTGCATCAGGCTCAGCAGCCGCTCCTGGTCCTGCTCCGGGAGTTCGGAGAGCAGGTCGGCCGCGTCGTCGGGGTCCATGGCCTCCAGGACGTCCGCCGCGCGCTCCTCCTTCAGCTTGCCGAGGATCTCGATCTGGTCGTCCTCCGGGAGCTCCTCGAGGACGTCGGCGAGACGGTCGTCGTCGAGCGCGGCGGCGACCTCCGCGCGCCGCTTCGGCGACAGATGGTGCAGGACGTTGGCGAGGTCGGCGGGGCGCAGCTGCTCGAAGGTGGCGAGGAGGCTCTCCGCGCCCTGTCCGTGCTCCTCCAGCGAGAACCCGGTGACCGCCGACCACTCCACGGTCAGCGTCTCGCCCTTCGCCCGCCGGAAGGCGCTCGCCCTCTTCCCCTTGCGCACGAAGACCCGGTCGAGCTCCCAGTCCCGGCGGGCCGGCAGCTGCTGCACCGACACGTCGAGGACGGTGACCTCCTCGCCGGTCTCGCCGAGCGTGACGCGCCGGTCGAGCAGCTCCCCGAAGACGAGGCGCTCGGTGGGCCGCTGTTCGAAGCGGCGGACGTTGAGCACGCCGGTGGTGATGACCTGGCCGGACTCGATGCCGGTCACCCGGGTCATGGGCAGGAAGATACGGCGCCGGGTGGACAGTTCGACGACCAGTCCGAGCACCCTCGGCGGCCTCCGCCGCACCCGCAGCACGACGACCAGATCGCGTACCCGCCCCACCTGGTCGCCGCTCGGGTCGAAGACCGGAACGCCGGAGAGGTGCGAGACGAAGATCCGCGGGGCGCCCGCCACCATGACCGCACCTCCTTCTTCCGTACAGCCGTCAGGGCTGTTGCCGGTGATGTTCTTTTCCCAATTGCCCGCTCGTGCGGGCTTCAGGCTAGCCCGTCCCGATCGGATCCGCCCTGGTGGGCGGTCCGGACGGACTGGCTCCGCTCGGGCGCCGCGACCCCGGTACGCTGCCGTACGCCGCTCAGCACACCCCCGCAGAAAGGCGGCCTTCTCTGTGACTGCGATTCCCCAGGGCCGAACTCGCCGCGCCTCACTGGTCAGCGCGATGTGCGCACTGGTCGTGGGCATGGGACTGACGGGATGCGGCGAGGACCCGGACGCGGGCACGAACGGGGTGGGCAAGCTGTCCGCCGCGCAGATCCAGGCGAAGACGAAGGCCGCGGCCGGTGCCGTGGACGAGGTGCGGCTCTCCGGGAGCGTGGTCACCAGCGGGCACACGTACACGCTGGACATGAGCCTGAAGGCGGACGGCGGCACCGGGTCGGTCACCGCGGAGGGCGCCACCTTCCACCTGCTGCGGGTCGGCGAGCAGCTGTTCCTGAAGGCCGACGCGGCCTTCTGGAACAAGGAGGACGGCAAGTCCGGCGAGGACGGTTCGGACACGGCGGCCGCCGACAAGCTCGACGGCAAGTACGTGAAGGTGCCGACGGGCGACCCCTCGTACAAGAAGTTCAGCGGCTTCACGGACAAGGACCTCCTCCTCGACGGTCTGCTGTCGCTGCACGGCTCGTTGGCCACCGACGGCCACCACGAGCAGTCCGGCGTCCGGACGATCCGCATCACCGGCGACGGCGGTTCCGGCGGCAAGCTGGACGTGTCGCTGGAGGGCAAGCCCTACCCGCTGCGCCTGGAGCGCGCCGGCGGAGCCGGAACGCTGAGCTTCTCCTCCTGGGGCAAGGACTTCGTCCTGAAGGAACCGGCGAAGGACGAGACGGTGGACTACGGCAAGCAGCTCCCGACCTCGTGAGCGGCCGCTCGTGGCCCCGGCTGCTCGCGGTACCGGCTAGGCGCGTTTGCGCTTGCGCAGCAGCAGCTTCGGCAGCCCCGCGGGCGCCGGCTCTCGCGTGGTGGCGGGCGAGGGCACGGGCCGGGCCGCCAGATCCCCTTCGGGCAGGGGCAGCGTGGCCCCCGTCGGCTCCAGGCGGAGCACCCGGCACTCGCGCGCCCAGCGCTCGGTCATCGCCTCGCCGTCGGGTGCGTTCAGCCGCTTGCCCTTGAGCTCGGCGACGGCCGCCTGCCACGCCTCGGAGCCCGGCGCGAGGGTGACGACCTTCGCCGTCCAGGAGACCAGCCGGCCGCCCTTGTCCTTGCTGCGGACGGTGACCTCGGCCGAAGCGCCCTCGGTCAGCCCGGTCAGTGGCTGCTCCCCGGTTCCGTCGCCGACCAGGCAGACCGCGCCCTCGTGCCACACGTGCCACAGCGCACGCGCGGCCGGTTCACCGGCGCCCTGGATCCAGACGAGGCCGGACTTCTTGGTGGCCTCCTCGACGAGGGCCTGGTCGAGCAGCAGCTCTCTTGTCATGGCTCAACCCTAGCCAGCCTGGCCGGGGCCCTCACAGCCAGCCGTTGCGCTTCAGCGTGCGGTGGATGCCGACACAGAGCGCCACCATGGCCGACATGACCACGGGATAGCCGAACTTCCAGTGCAGTTCCGGCATGTAGTCGAAGTTCATGCCGTACACCCCGCACACCATCGTCGGTACGGCGATGATGGCGGCCCAGGAGGTGATCTTGCGCATGTCCTCGTTCTGCGCGACGGACGCCTGCGCGAGATTGGCCTGGAGGATCGAGTTGAGCAGCTCGTCGAAGCCGATGACCTGCTCCTGGACCCGGGCGAGGTGGTCGGCGACGTCCCGGAAGTACTTCTGGATGTCGGGGTCGACCAGCCGCATCGGCCGCTCGCTCAGCAGCTGCATCGGCCGCAGCAGCGGAGACACCGCGCGCTTGAACTCCAGCACCTCGCGCTTGAGTTGGTAGATCCGGCCGGCGTCCGTGCCGCGCGGGGTGCCCTTGCGTCCGGGCGAGAACACCTCCGTCTCGACCTCGTCGATGTCGTCCTGGACGGCGTCCGCGACCGCGATGTAGCCGTCGACGACGTGGTCGGCGATGGCGTGCAGCACGGCCGACGGGCCCTTGGCGAGCAGCTCGGGGTCGTCCTGGAGGCGGTGGCGCAGCGCGCGCAGCGAGCCCTGACCGCCGTGCCGGACGGTGATGAAGAAGTCCTTGCCGGTGAAGCACATGACCTCACCGGTCTCGACGACCTCGCTGTTGGCCGTGAGCCGGTCGTGCTCGATGTAGTGGATGGTCTTGAAGACCGTGAACAGGGAGTCGTCGTAGCGCTCCAGCTTGGGCCGCTGGTGCGCCTGCACGGCGTCCTCCACGGCCAGCGGGTGCAGCCCGAACTCGCTTGCGATACCGGCGAATTCGGCCTCGGTCGGCTCGTGCAGACCGATCCACACGAAGCCTCCGTCGCGCCGCACCCGGCGCATGGCCTCCTGCGGGGTCGGGGGCTGTGCGTAGGTGACACGCGCGCCGTCGCGGTAGACCGCGCAGTCGACGACGGCCGACGGCGTCGCGGGGTCGCGGGTGGTGTCGTAGGCGCCGGTGTCCGTACGCCCGCCCCCCTTGCGCAGGGAGGGACGGGCCGGGCGGACAACGGCACGGAGGTCGCGGATCATCGACATGGCAGGCTCCTTCGCGACTAGCAAAGAAAGACCGCCACGACGGGTGGAACTGCCCGGAATGAGGACGTCCTGAGTGCGGAGGTTTGGCACGTCCACAAAGCGGGGAGCACCGCTCCGTCGCGGTGGCGAGCTTCGCTACTGAATCAGACCGGAGAGATCTGGCAGATCAGACAGATCGAGCAGATCAGGTGAAAAAGGAAACGAAGTGCTCTTCCGCATGAAGATGAGCGCGAGAGGTGGCGACCAGCCGGGGCCAAGAAGCCGGAGCAGCTGCGTCAGCGGCAGGAAGAGCGAGTGGTACTGCACGGGTGACTTCGATCCATGACAGCCCCACCTCCTCCAGCCGGTCCCTCGTAAGGGAGTCTCGTCTGCGTCGGGGCAAGATCGCGACGCTTCTGCGTGCTGCCCCGAACCACCGGGCCAGAATAGCAGTCGACGGAAGTGTCAAGGCGCTGCTTTGCCCAGCACCGACGAGTTCTATGCTCGCCGCATGGTTGATGTTCTTCCTCTGGTCGAGGCTCGTTTGCGCAGCGCGCTGGGCGAGCCGGACGCCCGCGCCGCGGTCACCTTCCTCGGTACGGACCGCCTCGAGGTGCTGCGTTTCCACGAGGGCGACGTCGTCCGCTACGCCACGCTCGGCATGTCCGCGCAGCCGATGAGCGACCCGACGGCGATCCTCGCCGACCCGGTCGAGGGGCCGCGTGCCGAGCTGGTGCTGTCCGTCCGGCCCGGCGCGTCCGACACCGACAAGGTGCTCCGCCCGCTGGCCGTGCTCGCCGCGTCCCCGCAGGTCGAGGGTGTGGTCGTGGCTCCCGGCAGCTCCCTCGACGTGGGTGAACCCCTGTGGCCGGGCGCCCCGTTCACCTCGGTCCTGGTCGCCGAGCCGGGCGGCCTGGTCGAGGATCTCGACCTCGACGAACCCCTCGATCCGGTCCGCTTCCTGCCCCTACTCCCCATGACCCCCAACGAGGCCGCCTGGAAGCGCGTGCACGGCGCCCAGGCTCTCCAGGAGCGCTGGCTCACGAACGGGACGGACCTCCGGGATCCGTCCCGGAAGTCCGTCCCGCTCGATTGAGATCTGGGTGACCCACGTCACCAACGCTCGTGCGTCGCTCGTCAGTTGACGCCGGGTCGGCTCAGCCGGCGAAGACCGCGACCCCGTCCTCCGTCGCGTGCTTCGGCTCGAGCTCCTCGGCTTCGTGCGTGAGCGCCTTGCGCCGGACGACGACCACGACCGCGCCGAGCAGCGCGGTGACCGCCGCGACGGCGAACGGGACATGGATGTCGGTCCACTCCTCGATCTTCGGCGCGAAGTAGGGAGCGGCCGCCGCGGCGAACCACCGCACGAAGTTGTAGCCGGCGCTCGCCACGGGACGCGGGGCGTCCGAGACGCCGAGCGCCAACTCGGTGTAGACGGTGTTGTTCACGCCGATGAACGCGCCCGACAGGATCGTGCAGACGATCGCGGTGGTGTGGTCGCCGTACCCGAGGACGAACACGTCGACGGCGAGCAGCACCAGCGAGCCGCCGAGCACCTTCAGCGAGCCGAACCGCTCCTGGAGCCGCGGCGCCACGAGGACAGAGAACACGGCGAGCAGCACGCCCCAGGCGAAGAACACCGCCCCCGACTTGTAGGGGGTCATGTTCAGCACGAACGGGGTGAAGGCCAGCACGGTGAAGAACGTGTAGTTGTAGAAGAAAGCCGAGGCCGCGGCGGAGGCGAGACCGCCGTGCCCGAGCGCCTTGATCGGGTCCAGGACGGAGATCTTCCGGGCCGGCTTCGGCTGGTCCTTCAGGAACACCGTGATGCACAGGAAGCCGATCGCCATCAGGAACGCGGTGCCGAAGAACGGGTAGCGCCAGCTGGCGTCGCCGAGCAGCGCGCCGAGCAGTGGTCCGCACGCCATGCCGAGGCCGAGGGCGGACTCGTACAGCAGGATGGCGGCCGCGCTGCCGCCGGCCGCCGCGCCGACGATCACCGCGAGGGCGGTCGACACGAACAGCGCGTTGCCGAGCCCCCAGCCCGCCCGGAAGCCGACGAGTTCGCCGACCGAGCCCGAGGTGCCCGCGAGGCCCGCGAAGACGACGACGAGGGCGAGGCCGACCAGCAGCGTCCTGCGGCCGCCGATGCGGCTGGAGACGAAGCCGGTGACCAGCATCGCGAACGCGGTGATCAGGAAGTACGAGGTGAAGAGCAGGGAGACCTGGCCGGCCGTGGCGTCCAGCCCCTGGGCGATGGACGGCAGGATCGGGTCGACGAGGCCGATGCCCATGAAGGCGACGACGGACGCGCCGGCCGTCGCCCACACCGCCTTCGGCTGTCGCAGGATGCTTCCGGCTCCCGCATCGAATGGGTCCATGGTTCCGCTCACCCCTCGGAGGTAGTTGGTATATACACACGATAAGTTAGATCGCCTAATTAATGCAAGTTACATCTATACCGGGGCGAGGAAGGGCCGAGGAAGGGCCGAGGAAGGGCCGAGGAAGGGCCGAGGAAGGGCCGAGGAAGGGCCGAGGGATGGCCGACAGGCGGCCGAGGGGGCGGCCGAGGGAGTGGCCGATGCGGTCGTACGGCGCGGTCACTTCCGTCCGGACGGGTGATCGTCCTTGACGTGGGCGTGCTCGGGTAGGACCGTGGGGCTCTATGAGGGGCGAACCCAGTTGCCCGAAGTGTGGTGGCCGGGTCAGGGCTCCCGGACTCTTCGCCGATTCCTGGCAGTGCGATGTGCACGGGACGGTGCATCCGCTTCAGCCCGTGATCCCGCCCAGCGTCGAGGCTCTCAGTGTCGTGGTGCATCGCACGCAGGTGCCGGTGTGGATGCCGTGGCCGCTGCCGGTCGGCTGGCTCTTCACGGGCGTGACGTACGCGGGGGACGACCGCAGTGGGGGCCGTGCCACCGCGGTGGCCTGCTCCGGACCGGGCCCGCTCGGCGGTATGGGTGAGCTGATCCTGGTCGCCGAGGAACTGGGCGTCGGGCTCGGAGCGCGGTACGCCGGCGTCGACGGGCCGGACCCGGGTCCGTACATGAGCGTCGAGAAACCCCCGCAGGCCAAGGTCCTGGCCGCCGGCCGTCCCACCCCGCTCTGGCACGTCTCCGCCACCCCGGACGACCGGGCCGTCTTCGCGGGGGAGGCGCGCGGGCTGTGGCTGTGGGCGGTGGTGTGGCCCGAGCAGTCCGGACTGCTGATGTACGACGAGCTGGTGCTCACGGATCTGCGGGACGCGGGGGCCGAGCTGGAACTGGTGCCGTGCGGGGCGCTGTCCCCGCGCCTGCTGAAGCCTTAGCGTTCCACTGGGCTGGGCGGTCGGGGGTGTGTGGGGCTTGCCGGTCGTGGGCGTCTGCCGCGCCGTCGTGGCTGGTCGCGCAGTTCCCCGCGGGGCGCTCCGCTGGGCTGGGCGGTCGGGGGTGTGTGGGGCTTGCCGGTCGTGGGCGTCTGCCGCGCCGTCGTGGCTGGTCGCGCAGTTCCCCGCGCCCCTAGGGGGTTGCCGGCGCCGTATGTGTGTCGCGCCCCGTTCGTGTGTCGCGGGCCGGGGATTCTGGGTTGTGCGTGTAGGGGGTGCTCGGGGGTTTTGGGTGTGACAGGGGTGGTCTGATTACCGGCTATGCTGGAGCGTCCCCTTCCGTCCTGTCATCGCCTGGAGTCTGCGTCGTGCGCATCGATCTGCACTGCCACTCCACGGCTTCCGACGGTACGGACACCCCGGCCGAGCTGGTCCGCAACGCGGGTGCCGCCGGTCTGGACGTCGTCGCGCTGACCGATCACGACACCACCCGGGGACATGCCGAGGCCGTCGCCGCGCTGCCGCGAGGGCTCACGCTGGTGACCGGTGCCGAACTGTCCTGCCGTATCGACGGCATCAGCATGCACATGCTGGCCTATCTGTTCGACCCCGAGGAGCCCGCCCTGCTCGCCGAGCGTGAGCTGGTGCGCGACGACCGGGTGCCGCGGGCGCGGGCGATGGTCGCCAGGCTCAACGAGCTGGGCGTCCCCGTCACCTGGGAGCAGGTGGCGCGGATCGCGGGCGAGGGGTCCGTCGGGCGGCCGCATGTCGCCACCGCCCTGGTGGAGCTCGGCGTCGTGCCGACCGTGAACGACGCCTTCACCGAGAACTGGCTGTCCGACGGCGGCCGTGCTCACGTCGCGAAGCACGAGACCGACCCCTTCGAGGCGATCCGGCTGGTCAAGGGTGCCGGCGGGGTCACCGTCTTCGCGCACCCGGGCGCGAGCAAGCGCGGTCGTACGGTGTCGGAGTCCGTGGTCGCCGAACTGGCGGCCGCCGGTCTCGACGGCATCGAGGTCGACCACATGGACCACGACGCGGACACGCGCGCGCGGCTGCGCGGGCTAGCCGCCGATCTGGGGCTGCTGGTCACCGGCTCGTCGGACTACCACGGCAGCCGCAAGACCTGCGTGCTCGGCGAGTACACGACCGACCCCGAGGTGTACGGGGAGATCACCCGGCGCGCCACCGGCGCGTTCCCGGTGCCGGGCACCGGCGGAGCCTGAGGCTCACCTCCACGCGTCCCGGCCCATCCACTTTCCCGCAAGGCTTCCGCACTGATGTTCGACGTCGCCGTCTTCGGCTCCCTCTTCCTGACCCTTTTTGTCATCATGGATCCCCCCGGGATCACCCCGATCTTCCTCGCGCTGACCGCCGGACGCCCCGGCAAGGTCCAGAAGCGGATGGCCTTCCAGGCGGTCTGTGTGGCCGGCGGCGTGATCACTGTCTTCGGGCTCCTCGGGCACCAGATCCTCGACTATCTGCATGTCTCCGTCCCCGCACTGATGATCGCGGGCGGGCTGCTGCTCCTGCTGATCGCGCTCGACCTGCTCACCGGCAAGACCGACGAGCCGAAGCAGACCAAGGACGTCAACGTCGCGCTCGTCCCGCTGGGGATGCCGCTGCTGGCCGGGCCGGGTGCGATCGTGTCCGTCATCCTGGCCGTGCAGAAGGCCGACAGCGCGGCGATGCAGGTGTCCGTCTGGGTGGCCATCCTCGCCATTCATGTCGTGCTGTGGCTGGTGATGCGCTACTCGCTGCTGATCATCCGGGTCATCAAGGACGGCGGTGTGGTCCTGGTGACGCGGCTCGCGGGCATGATGCTCTCCGCGATCGCCGTGCAGCAGATCATCAACGGGATCACGCAGGTGATCCGGGCAGGCTGACCGGCGCCCGGCACGCGCAGAGCCCCCCACGGCATCGCCGTGGGGGGCTCTGAAACCTGTAAGGGACCCGTGTTACGAGGCCGAGTTGTCGGCCGGACGGATCCACAATCGCTGCCCGATGGCGGCGGCCTGCTGAACGATCCGGTTGACGGAGGCGGCGTCCACGACGGTGCTGTCCACGGCGGTGCCGTCGACGTCGTCGAGTCGCATGATTTCGAAGCGCATGGCTTCTCCCTTCGTCTGGTCATCCTCCTGAGGAGAACTACTTGGTTACACAGGGAGTCAACGGCATGCGTGTTACAAACATTCCCTACGCTAAAGAAATTTTTCGAACGGCTAATTACTGACGAGTAAGTGGGTTTGCGGAGACTGAACGGGACCGGTTGTGTTCGCAGCGTGACCGCCGGAACAATGGAGGCGATGAACGACGACCTCCCGGCCCTCGCCGACCGTATCGACCGCACGAACGCGCTGCTGACACGCATGCTCGCCGAGGTGGCCAAGACACCCTCGACCCACGCGATCTTCGTCGACGCGGGGTATCTGTACGCGGCCGCGGGGCGCCTGGTCGCCGGGACCGAGGACCGCCGGGCCTTCGATCTCGACGCCGAGGGCCTGATCGAGGCGCTCATCGACCGCGCCCGCTCGATCTTCGCCGACAGCCGGCTGCTGCGCATCTACTGGTACGACGGCGCCCGGCGCCGCATCCACACCGCCGAGCAGCAGTCCATCGCCGAACTGCCGGACGTGAAGGTGCGGTTGGGCAACCTGAACGCCAACAATCAGCAGAAGGGCGTCGATTCGCTGATCCGGACCGACCTGGAGTCCCTGGCCCGGCACCGCGCCATCAGTGACGCGGCCCTGCTGGGCGGTGACGAGGACCTGGTCTCGGCGGTGGAGGCCGCGCAGGGGTACGGCGCCCGGGTGCACCTCTGGGGCATCGAGGCCCCGGAAGGCCGCAATCAGGCCGAGCCGCTGCTCTGGGAGGTCGACAGCCAGCGCACCCTCGACCTCGACTTCTTCAAGCCGTACGTCTCACGGCGCACCGCCCCGGCCTACGAGGGCCCCGGCGCGAACCGGCCCACCCGTGAGGCCGTCCGCTTCGTCGGCGCGCAGGTGGCGGCGAAATGGCTGGTGGCGCGTGGCAGGGAGTCGCTGGCCGAGCTGCTGCCGGGCCACCCCTACCTCCCCGGCTCCGTCGACCAGGACCTTCTCGTGGAGGCGGAAGGCATCCTCCAGTACTCCCTGCGCGGCCAGGCCGACCTGAGACGCGCCCTGCGGGACGGCTTCTGGGAGCACGTGCAGACGCAGTACTAGGGCGTGGCCGGCCGGACAGGGCCCCGACCCCCGGGGTGACGGTCCCAGAAATCGGCGAGCGCGTGGGCCGTCGGCAGCGGCTGGTCCTGGTTCGGCGAGTGCTCGGCGCCCGGGATGACCGTCCGGTGCGCCCGCAGCTCCACGGCCATGTCGTCGAGGAGGGTCACCGGCCAGGTGTCGTCCCGCGCACCCGACAGCACATGGAACGGCAGCGGAACGGCGGCGAGTTCACCGACCCGGTTCGGCTCCACGCACAACTGGCGTCCGGTCACCAGGAGTTGCGCGGGCTTGTGGTTCAGCCAGCGCCGTCGCAACATCTCGGGGTCGCCGGGGCCGCGGGCCGGACCACCGACCTCCTCCGGCGGACCCATCGCCAGGATCGCCTCCCACACCTCCGGCATCGTCATCACCGCGAGCGCGTCGTGCAGCAGCTTCACGCGCTGCTTCTGGGACTCCGAGATCTCGGCCGGGCCCGAGGCGACGAGCGTGAACGACAGGAAGGGGGAGTGGTCCACCAGCACGGCGGCGCGCGCGATCTGACCGCCGAGGGAGTGCCCCATCAGGTGCACAGGAGTGTCGAGAGCCGCCGCCTGTGCCAGCACGTCCCGCGCCAACTCCTCGCGCGCGTACGCGGATTCGTCGAAAGCCGGTCCGTCGGACTCGTTCTGCCCGCGCCCGTCCACGGCGATGGTCCGGTAGCCGCGGGCCGCGAGCGGCTCGTGCATCCGGTGGAAGTCTTCCTTGCTCCCGGTGAAGCCGGGCATCAGCAGCGCGACACCCCGCTGCTCGACACCGGCGGGCACGGGCGCGTCGACGACGGCGAACTCGCCGCGCTCGGTCCGCAGCGGATACGAGAGCGCGCCGGGGGGCGGCGGGAAGGGGCTGCTGGTGCTGGGCCTGGTCACGCCCCGAGGCTACCGGGAGGGCCCACCGCGCGCCGTCGGTGGTACCTCTCCCGGGAACGCCGACGGCCCGGCCCCTCGCGAGGAGGGAACGGGCCGTCGGGCCGTCATGCCAATGCGGTGGATCAGCCGTCCGCGGGCTCCGCGGCAGCCGTCGCCTTGCGGGTGCGACGCACCCTCGGCTTCGCCTCCGCCGTGTCGGCCGCGGCCGTGGTCTCGGCCGGGGCGGTGACGGTGGCGGCGGTCTTGCGGGTGCGGCGCGGCTTGGTGGCTTCCGCTTCCTGGGTGGCCTGGGCCGGGATGTCGGCCGTGGTGGCCGTCGTCTCGGGCGCGGTGGCCTTGCGGGTGGTGCGGCGGCGGGGCTTGGCCTCGGTCGCCTCGGCCGTGTCGACGGCGGCTTCGGCCGGGGCCGCGGCTGCCGTCTTGCGAGTGCGACGCGGCTTGACCACGGTCTCGGCGGCCGCGACGGCCTCCGGGGCCTCGACGGTCTCCGGGGCCTCGACCACGGCTTCGGCCGGAGCCGTCGCCTTGCGGGTGCGGCGGCGCGGCCTGGTCTCCGTCACCTCAGCGGTGTCGGCAGCGGCCTCGGCGGCCGGCGGCTCCGTCACCGTGACCGGTGCGGTCGCCTCGGCCTGCGGTGCCTGCGGTGCCTGCGGCGCCTGCATGGTCTCCGCGGTCTTGCGGGTACGGCGGCGGCGCGGCGCGGCCGCGGTCTCCGCAGCTGCCTCCGGGGCGGTGGTGCCCTCCGCGGTCGCCACGGCCGTCACAGCCGCTTCCACCGCCTCGGCGACGGGCTCGACGGTCGCCGTGCCGGCCGACACGGCCGTCACGACGGCGGCCTCGTGCGCGGACCCGGTGCGGGTGCGGCGCCGACGGCGCGGAGTACGCGGGCCCTCGGTCTCCTCCGCCACGGGCGTCGGCTCGGCCACGGGGGCCTGCTCGGCCGCCGTGGTCCCGGCGGGCGTCGCGTCGAGCGGGGAGCCGTTGCGCGTACGACGACGGCGACGGGGCGTGCGGGCCGAACGCTCGCGCTCCTCGGTCAACTCCGCGGTCCGGTCGCCGGAACGGGACTCGTTGCGGCCACTGCGGTCGTCGCGGCCACCGCGGTCGTCGCGACCGCCCCGGTCACCACGGCCGCCTCGGTCTCCACGGCCACCGCGGTCTCCACGACCGCCCCGGTCGCTGCGACCGCGCGCTCCGCGGCCGCCCGGCTCGCCGAGGTCCTCGAGCTCTTCCGCGTCGAGCCCGGCGCGGGTGCGCTCCGAGCGCGGCAGAACACCCTTGGTGCCCGCGGGGATGCCGAGTTCCTCGAAGAAGTGCGGAGAGGTGGAGTACGTCTCCGGCGGGTCGCTGAACTCGAGCTCCAGCGCCTTGTTGATGAGCTGCCAGCGCGGGATGTCGTCCCAGTCGACCAGCGTGACCGCGATGCCCTTGGCGCCCGCGCGGCCGGTACGGCCGATGCGGTGCAGGTAGGTCTTCTCGTCCTCGGGGGACTGGTAGTTGATGACGTGCGTGACGCCTTCGACGTCGATACCGCGGGCGGCCACGTCGGTGCAGACGAGCACGTCGACCTTGCCGTTGCGGAACGCGCGCAGCGCCTGCTCACGGGCGCCCTGGCCGAGGTCGCCGTGGACCGCGCCGGAGGCGAAGCCGCGCTGCTGGAGCTGGTCGGCCAGGTCGGCGGCGGTGCGCTTGGTACGGCAGAACACCATGACCAGGCCGCGGCCGTCGGCCTGGAGGATCCGCGCCACCATCTCGGGCTTGTCCATGTTGTGCGCGCGGTACACGTGCTGCTTGGTGTTCGCGACGGTCCTGCCCGCGTCGTCCGGCGACGTGGCGTTGATGTGCGTGGGCTGCGACATGTAGCGGCGGGCGAGGCCGATGACCGCGCCCGGCATGGTCGCCGAGAACAGCATGGTCTGGCGCTTCGCCGGAAGCATGTTGATGATCTTCTCGACGTCGGGCAGGAAGCCCAGGTCGAGCATCTCGTCGGCCTCGTCCAGGACGAGCGACTTGATGTGCTTGAGGTCGAGCTTCTTCTGGCCCGCGAGGTCCAGCAGTCGGCCCGGGGTGCCGACGACCACGTCGACGCCCTTCCTGAGGGCCTCGACCTGGGGCTCGTAGGCCCGGCCGCCGTAGATGGCGAGGACGCGCACGTTGCGTACCTTGCCCGCGGTCAGCAGGTCGTTGGTGACCTGCGTGCACAGCTCACGCGTGGGGACGACGATGAGCGCCTGCGGGGCGTCGGTGAGGTCCTCGGGCCGGGCGCGGCCGGCCTCGACGTCGGCGGGGACGGTCACGCGCTCGAGGAGCGGGAGTCCGAAGCCGAGCGTCTTGCCGGTGCCGGTCTTGGCCTGGCCGATGACGTCCGTGCCCGTGAGGGCGACCGGGAGCGTCATCTCCTGGATGGGGAAGGGACTGATGATGCCGACGGCCTCAAGGGCCTCAGCGGTCTCGGAAAGAATGCCGAGCTCTCGGAACGTGGTAGTCAGGGTGCTGCCTCTTCTGTGTGCGCGGTGCGAGGCGAGCGCGGGGGTCGTGTCAGGACCGTGCCGGGGGACGTCGACTGCCTCACGGGCCAGCCGTCAGGACACGGGACCTCTGCCGACGCTCTAGCGCTCGTACCGCTGAGGGGGTCCCCTCCGGGTTGCCGTACGCACAGTGCCGTACGGGCGAGGAGGGCTGTCGGGTCGGAGCCGATCGGGCCACCGACCGGGCATCCTCATACGTGCGGCCCGTCGAATATTCGGCAGGCGCATTACCACCATACCCCGGAATCGCGCACACGCGATGGCCGATTCGGTCACGTTGTGGTTGTCACAGTGCCGGGGGTGGTCCCGTACGTCTTCGTTGTCACACTGATTGACCAGGGACTTCCCCCGTGCGACGAGCGGGCTATTGTGCGCTTCATGACGACCTCTGACAAGCCTGAGATCACCGCCACCGGCATCGCCGCCCAGGACTGGACGACGGCCTCGGCCGACCCGCAGTACCGGGCCGCGGTCGTGGATCTGCTGGGTGCGCTGGCGTACGGCGAGCTGGCGGCGTTCGAGCGGCTCGCGGAGGACGCCAAGCTGGCGCCGACGCTGGAGGACAAGGCGGAGCTGGCGAAGATGGCGTCGGCCGAGTTCCACCACTTCGAGCGGCTGCACAACCGGCTCACCGAGATCGGTGAGGAGCCGACGCTGGCGATGGAGCCGTTCGTCGCCGCGCTCGACGGCTTCCACCGGCAGACGGCCCCGTCGGACTGGCTGGAGGGCCTCGTCAAGGCGTACGTCGGCGACTCGATCGCCAGCGACTTCTACCGCGAGGTCGCGGTGCGCCTGGACACCGACAGCCGTGCCCTGGTGCTGGCCGTGCTCGACGACACCGGCCACGCCGGCTTCGCCGTGGACCGGGTGCGTGGCGCGATCGACGCCGACCCGCGGGTGGGCGGCCGGCTCGCGCTGTGGGCGCGGCGGCTGATGGGCGAGGCCCTGTCGCAGTCCCAGCGGGTGGTCGCGGACCGCGACGCGCTGTCGACGATGCTCGTGGGCGGTGTCGCGGACGGTTTCGACCTCGCCGAGGTCGGCCGGATGTTCTCCCGGATCACCGAGGCGCACACCAAGCGGATGGCGGCGCTGGGGCTGGCGGCCTAGGGTCTGTTCGGCCGGTCGAGGCGCAGGAGAGGGCCGCACAGGCCCCCTTCCCGCCGGCCGTCACCGGCCGTCGCCGGGCTCAGGCCGGGGCCGACCGCCGGCGGAGTCGGCCGGCCGGGCGCAGCAGCAGCGAGAGCGAGGCGGTGGAGACGATCCCCGCGCCGAGGAGGCTCGCCAGGGCGGTGCCGGGTCCCAGTGCGCTGTGGGTGACGAAGTCACCGAACAGCGCTCCGGCGACGCCCGTCGCGAAGACGAGGGTGCGCACCGGCAGACGGTGCGAGAAGCGGTGGACCGCCGCCCACGCGAGCACGAGACCGAGCACAGCGGAGCCGAGCGCTTCCAAGATCATGTGGGTCCCTCCCGGACGGTTGGGGCTGTGCAGCAAGGTCGTAGCCCGTCATACCCGTGACCTGCGGAATGCAATCCTCCTCTGTGGCGGACTTGTGCTCCGTCTGTGGAGAGGACGCCGACAGCGAAACCGGCCGGGAATCCGGTGGTGGGGATGTCCGGTGGCGAGAACGCGAGTGGGGCCCGGCGACCATCTGCTCGCCGGGCCCCACTCGCGTTGCTTCGTCTACAGAGCGCCGAAGCCCACCTTGCGCGGGGCGGGCTCGCCCAGCTCGACGTAGGCCAGGCGGTCGGCCGGAACCAGGACCTTGCGGCCGTGCTGGTCCACGAGGCTGAGCAGCTGCGACTTTCCGGCCAGGGCCTCGGCCACCACGCGCTCGACTTCCTCGGGAGTCTGACCGCTCTCCAGAACGATCTCGCGGGGTGCGTGCAGCACGCCGATCTTGACCTCCACGGCTATGTCCCTCCGACGGTCATGAGGTGCGCGGGCGTCCGCGCCGTACGCTGCACACATTAGCCCGGTGAGGGGACGTTCACGGCGTGGCCGTCCACGCCAGGAGCGAACAGCGGGCGGGAACAAACGGCCGGACGCCCCCGCGGTCAGTGCTGATCGGTGCCGTGCAGCGGGAATCCGGCGATGCCCCGCCAGGCCAGCGAGGCCAGCAGCTGCACCGCCTGGTCGCGCGGCACGCTGCGGTCGCTGTGCAGCCAGGACCGCGCCACGACCTGCGCGAGGCCGCCCAGACCCGAGGCGAGCAGCATCGACTCGGCGCGCGAGAGGCCGGTGTCCTCCGCGATGACCTCGCAGATCGCCTCGGCGCACTCGGTGGTGACCTTGTCGACGCGCTCGCGCACCGCGGGCTCGTTCGTCAGGTCCGACTCGAAGACCAGGCGGAAGGCGCCGCCGTCGTCCTCGACGTACGCGAAGTACGCGTCCATCGTGGCCCGGACCCGCTGCTTGTTGTCGGTCGTCGAGGCGAGCGCGCCGCGAACGGCCTGGATGAGCGACTCGCAGTGCTGGTCCAGCAGGGCCAGATAGAGGTCGAGCTTGCCCGGGAAGTGCTGGTAGAGCACCGGCTTGCTGACTCCGGCCCGCTCCGCGATGTCGTCCATGGCGGCGGAGTGGTAGCCCTGCGCCACGAAGACTTCCTGGGCGGCGCCCAGCAGCTGGTTCCGTCGGGCACGGCGCGGCAGGCGGGTGCCTCGCGGGCGCGCCGCCTCTGTCTGCTCGATGGCTGTCACGCCGCCTCCCAAAGTGGTCCTCATGCGGTGAGCGCCGCGACGCCATCGTACTTTTCGGTAACCGTGCTGTGCGCGGTGCGCGTGCAGAATTTCACGGACTGGACGACGGCAAAAGCGGTGTAAAGAGGTTTGGACCGGGATGTTACGGGCATACTCCGCCCCGCTCCAGCTCGGCGCATGTCAGCGATAGTCGTCCTCGTCGAGGGAGACGACACGAGCCTGTTCGACGAGATCGGCCTCGTCGGCCCGGGCGGGATCCACGTCCTCCAAGGGGTCGTCGCCCTGAGGGATCACGTCCTTTGACTGCTCGGCGGCGTCGTTCTCCGGCGCCTCGACGTCGATCTCCCCGAAGTCGTCGTCCTCTTCGAACGTCTCCGGGTCGGTGGGGTCAACGGCCATGGTGGGCTCCCTTCCTACGAACGTCCCTGCGAGGTGCAGGGGCCACAAGCGGGTGCCCTCGGTACGAGCCTAGGAGACACCCGTTTCGGACGCCAAGCGATCGCTGTGCGGAGTGCCCCCGATTCGCGTGGGTATGGCTCCGGAGTGATGCCGGGGCGGTGTGCGTCCCGCGCGCGTGCGACCCGCGCGTGTGACGGCGAACACACAAAAGCGCGCGTGATCGTCTCGTAACATTGCCCGCATGTCTTCGACCGAGCTGCCTTCCGTGCCGCCCACCAGTGTGCTGCCGAAGGCGATCGCGGTCCGGGTGGCCGAGGGCGAGCGGCTCCGGTCGGTCGGGCTGCCGGGTGTCACGCTCACCGTCCGCTCCAGGCCGCCCGCGCGCGAGGGGCTCGAGCCCGCGCTGTACGTGCACGGCCTGGGCGGTTCCTCGCAGAACTGGTCCGCGCTGATGGCGCTGCTCGACGGGGTGGTGGCGAGCGAGGCCGTGGATCTGCCGGGCTTCGGCGACTCCCCGCCGCCGGACGACGGCAACTACTCCATCACGGCACACGCGCGTGCCGTCATCCGCTATCTCGACGCCGTCGACCGCGGACCCGTGCACCTCTTCGGCAACTCCCTCGGCGGCGCGGTGTCCACGCGCGTCGCAGCGGTCCGGCCCGACCTCGTGCGGACGCTGACGCTGGTGTCGCCCGCGCTGCCGGAGCTGCGCGTGCAGCGGACGGCGGTACCCACCGGACTGGTCGGGCTGCCCGGCGTGGCCGCGCTCTTCACCAGGTTCACCCGGGAGTGGACCGCCGAGCAGCGCGTCCGCGGCGTCACGGCGCTCTGTTACGGCGATCCCGGGCGGGTCAGCCAGGACGCGTTCCGCCACGCGGTGGAGGAGCTGGAGCGGCGCCTTCAGCTGCCGTACTTCTGGGACGCGCTGACGCGTTCCACGCGCGGCCTGCTCAGTGCGTACACGCTCGGCGGGCAGCACGGGCTGTGGCGCCAGGCCGAGCGTGTCCTCGCTCCGACCCTCCTGGTCTACGGTGGTCGCGACCAGCTCGTCGGTTTCCGCATGGCGCAGCGGGCCGCCCGTACCTTCCGTGACTCCCGCCTGCTCACGCTGCCCGACGCCGGGCACGTGGCGATGATGGAGTATCCCGAGACGGTGGCGACGGCGTTCCGGGAGCTGTGCGCCGACACCGCGACGAAGACCTCGGGAGGCTGAGACCCAGGTGGGACGCCACAGCCGGCGTGGACCCGCGCCCAAGAGTGCCGCCAAAGGCGGCTCCAAGGGCGCGTCGCAGGGGGCTTCTCCGGAGCCGTCCCCCCAGGGGGACCCGCGTGGCGCCCGCGTCCAGGTGCCGCCCCCGGGGTACGACGGAACCCCCTCGCACGGAGTGCCCCGCTTTCCGTTTCCCGACGGAACTCCGGCCCATGGGTTCCCGCAGGTGCGGGGCGGTCACCCCGAGCAGCGTGAAGGCGGGGGCGGCTGGGGTGACTTGAGGGGACGATCAGCGGGTACCGGACAGCCCGTGATACCGCGTCAGAGACCCATACCCCAGGACGGTCCGCGTCAGGGCCCTCGTCAAGGTTCCCGTCAGGGACCGCGTCAGGACTACCTCGACGCCTTCGGCGAGGACGACGAGGACGTCTTCACGCGCGCGAGGACGCCGTCCGCCGCCACGCGCGTGCGTGAGCGGGATCCGTACCCCACCGACACCGCCCGGGAGGCTGCCTTCCGTACCACCGGCCCGGCCGCCATCGACGGCGGCGACGCGCCGCCCGTCGGCGAGCCCGCGACCGCCCAGGGAGTCAAGGGGCGGGCGTTCGCCGGTATCGCGGCCGCCGCCGTCACCACGGTGCTGGCCGTCGTGGTGGCCGGACAGGTCGCCACCGGCCGGGACGACGACCCCGTACGGTCGCAGTCCGCCTCCGGGCAGACCCGTGAGGCCGTCGACGACGACGCCGCGCGCGGGGAAGCCCGGCCGAGCCCGTCCGTGTCCGCCGGCGCGCCCGGCGCCGCGGCCACGCTGACGTACGCGCAGCGGATGGACACGAAGTACGCGCTCGGCGCCGAGCTCAAGGGGTCGGGAAGGTTCGACGCCGTCGCGGGCGTCGACAAGGCGCCCGGCAAGGGGCAGAAGTACACCTACCGCGTGGACGTGGAACAGGGCCTCGGGCTCGACGGCGAACTCTTCGCGCAGGCCGTGCAGCAGACGCTCAACGACCCCCGCAGCTGGGCCCACGACGGCGCCCGCACCTTCGAGCGGATCCAGTCGGGCAAGGCCGACTTCGTCATCACGCTCGCCAGTCCGGGCACCACCGCCGTGTGGTGCGCCAAGTCCGGTCTGGACACCACGGAGGACAACGTCTCCTGTGACTCGGCCGCCACCGAGCGCGTGATGATCAACGCCTACCGGTGGGCCCAGGGGTCGGAGACCTTCGGCGACAAGATGTACGCCTACCGGCAGATGCTGATCAACCACGAGGTCGGCCACCGCCTCGGCTACAGCCATGTGACCTGCGACAAGGACGGCGACCTGGCGCCCGTCATGCAGCAGCAGACGAAGTTCCTCGACCACGACGGGATTCACTGCCTGCCCAACGCCTGGCCCTATCCCGGCAGTTGAGCCTCAGGGATGGGCAGGTGTCTCATGGGGCGCGTTGACATGCCCAGAAAGTTCCTCCATATTGCTGCGTATGTGGTCTAGTCATCCCGTCGACAGGAGCGCCGCCATCGAGCTGGCGCTCTTCGGCGTGACCGCGCTCTGCGTGGCCGACATCCACTGTCGCTGACGCCGCCCTCAGGCGCGTGCGTCGCGAATTCTCTTCTCTCTCTCCGAGCCGTGACCTGGTCACGGCCACGGCTCTTCGACGACCCGGCGCCGGGGCGGACGTCTGTTCCTGTTCGTCTCACTCCTCGTTCATATGTCTCGGATAACGAGATGCCCCGCCAGGGGCGGCGAGAACGCCAACCGAGAGGTCGTCATTCCGATGCGTCAACCGTCCCTCATAGCGCGCCGCGTCGCCGCGGCATCCGTCAGCCTGGTGGTGGCCGCGGGCGCCGCCGCCTGCGGGCCTGAGGACAACGATGCCAAGGCCTCCGCCGGCGACTCCGCCCCGCACCAGGGCGGGACGCTCACCGTCCTGAACCGCAACCCCCAGCAGGACTTCGACCCGGCCCGCCTCTACACCTCCGGCGGCGGCAAGGTCCCCACCCTGGTCTTCAGAACCCTCACCACGCGCAACCGCGAGAACGGCGCCCCCGGCACCGAGGTCGTGCCCGACCTCGCCACCGACACCGGACGTCCCAACGAGGACGCCACCGTGTGGACGTACACCCTCAAGGAGGGCCTCAAGTACGAGGACGGGACCGCGATCACCTCGGCCGACGTCAAGTACGGCATCGAGCGGTCCTTCGCGCCCGAGCTCTCCGGCGGCGCGCCCTACCTGCGGGACTGGCTGGTCGGCGCGGCCGACTACCAGGGGCCGTACAAGGACTCCAAGGGTCTCGCCGCCATCGAGACGCCGGACAGCCGGACGATCGTCTTCCATCTGAACAAGCCCGAGGGCGAGTTCCCGTACCTAGCCACGCAGACGCAGTTCGCGCCCGTCCCGAAGGCCAAGGACACCGGTACGAAGTACGAGGAGCACCCGGTTTCGTCCGGCCCCTACAAGGTCGTCAAGAACGAGAACGACGGCGAGCGGCTCACCCTGGAGCGCAACACCTACTGGTCGGCGAAGACGGACGCCGAGCGCAAGGCGTACCCCGACAAGATCGACGTACGGTCCGGGCTCGACTCCTCGGTGATCAACCAGCGGCTGTCCGCGTCCCAGGGGGCGGACGCCGCCGCCATCACCACGGACACCAACCTCGGCCCGGCCGAACTCGCCAAGGTCAGCGGCGACAAGGAACTCGCCGCGCGGGTCGGCACCGGCCACTTCGGTTACACCGACTACATCGCGTTCAACCCGAACGTGAAGCCGTTCGACGACATCAAGGTGCGGCAGGCGATCTCGTACGCCGTCGACCGGTCGTCGGTCGTCAACGCGGCGGGCGGCTCGTCGCTCGCCGAGGCCGCCACCACCTACCTGCCGAACCAGAAGTCCTTCGGCTACGAGCCCTACGACCTCTTCCCGGCGGGGAAGACCGGCGACGTGGCGAAGGCCAAGGAGCTGCTGAAGGAGGCCGGTCACCCGAACGGGCTGACCATCACCCTCACCCACTCCAACAGCCAGGACTTCGAGACCAGCCCGGAGATCGCGACCGCGATCCAGGACGCGCTCAAGAAGGCCGGCATCACCGTCAAGCTCCAGGGCCTGGAGGACAACGACTACTCCGACACGATCCACGACGTGAAGACCGAGCCCGGCTTCTTCCTGGCCCACTGGGGCGCCGACTGGCCCTCCGGCGGTCCGTTCCTCGCCCCGATCTTCGACGGCCGGCAGATCGTCAAGGACGGCGCGAACTTCAACACGGGCTTCCTGAACGACAAGTCGGTCAACGCCGAGATCGACGCGATCAACAAGTTGACCGATCTCGACGCCGCCGCCAAGAGGTGGGGCGCACTGGACAAGAAGATCGGCGAGCAGGCGCTGACCGTGCCGCTCTTCCACCCGGTCTACAAGCGGCTGTACGGCGAGGACATCCGCAACATCGTCATCAGCGACTGGGACGGCGTCCTGGATCCCTCGCAGGTCGCGGTGAAGTAGCACCGTGAGCGAGGCAGTCACCAAGGCGGCCGCCGAGGCCGTCATCGCCGCCCAGGCCCCCGGTACGGACCCCGCGTCCGTCCCGGGGGCCTCGGGGGCCCGTCAGTTCTGGCGGCGGCTGCGAGCGCAGCGTGCCGCCCTCGTCGCGGCGGCCGTCGTCGCGCTGCTCGTCCTGGTCGCGCTCGCCGCGCCGCTGCTCACCGCCCTCGAGGGCCAGGACCCGACCACCTACCACCCCTCCCTCATCGACTCCGCGCGCGGGGGCGTGCCCGTCGGCCCGCTGGGCGGCATCGGCGGCGACCACTGGCTCGGCGTCGAACCGCAGACCGGACGCGACCTGTTCGCCCGTCTCGTGCACGGCGCCCGGGTCTCGCTGGGCGTCGCGCTGGCCGCGACCGTCATCCAGATCGCCATCGGCGTCACCCTGGGCATCGCCGCCGCGCTCGGCAGCCGATGGGTTGATCAACTGTTGAGCCGGATCACCGACATCTTCGTAGCCCTGCCGCTGATGATCATGTCGTTGGCGCTGCTCGCGATCGTCCCGGCGAGCTTCCCCCGGCCCGTCCTGGTCACCCTGGTCATCGGACTGCTCTCCTGGGGCAACATCGCCAAGCTGGTGCGCGCCCAGACACTCACCCTCAAGGGGCTCGACTACGTCTCGGCGGCCCGGCTCAGCGGCTGGGGCACCTGGCGGATCGCCCGCCGGGAACTGCTGCCCGGCCTCGCCGCCCCCGTCATCACGTACGCGGCGCTGCTCGTACCGCAGAACATCACCGTCGAGGCCGCGCTGTCCTTCCTCGGCGTCGGCGTGAAGCCGCCGACGCCGTCCTGGGGACAGATGCTCACCGCCGCCGACGTCTGGTACCAGGCGGCCCCGCAGTACCTGCTGCTGCCCGCCGGCGCCCTCTTCGTGACCGTCCTCGCGCTGACCGTCCTCGGCGACGGCGTGCGCACGGCGCTGGACCCGCGCGCGGCGTCCCGGCTGCGGGTGGGGACGGGGCGCAGGCGGGAGCACCGAGCGGACACCGCCTGCGAGAAGGAGACGTCCTCATGAGCGGCATCGGCGGCTTCGTGCTGCGCCGGGGCATCGGCACGGTCCTCACCCTGTTCGCCATCTCGGTGATCGTCTACGTCGTCTTCTACGTCACCCCCGGAGACGTCGCCCAGATCACCTGCGGGCCGCGCTGCTCACCGGCGCAGGTGCACCAGGTCGCCGAGCAACTGCGCCTCGACGAACCCCTCTACGTGCGGTACGGACACTTCATCGAGGGTCTCGTCGCCGGCCAGGACTACTCGACCGGCACCGCCGTGGAGCACTGCCCGGCGCCCTGCCTGGGACTGTCGTACCAGAGCGACCAGCAGGTCACCCGGCTGATCCTGACCAAGCTGCCGGTGAGCCTGTCGCTCGTCCTCGGCGCGATGGTGGTGTGGCTGGTCCTCGGCGTCGGCACCGGCGTGCTCTCGGCCTGGCGGCGCGGGCGGCTCACCGAGCGCGTCCTGACCGCCGTCACCCTGGCCGGAACGGCCACCCCCGTGTTCGTGATCGGCCTCATCCTGATGATCGTCGTCTGCGGCGAGCTGCAACTGCTGCCCTTCCCGCAGTACGTGAACCTCACCGACGACCCCGAGCAGTGGGCGTGGAACCTGCTGCTGCCCTGGCTCTCGCTCGCCCTGATCGAGGCCGCCTCGTTCGCCCGGCTGACCCGGTCGTCGATGCTGGAGACCCTCGCCGAGGACCACATCCGCACCTTCCGCGCGTACGGCGTCGGCGAGCGGTCGATCATCGGGCGGCACGCGCTGCGCGGCGCGTTCGCGCCGGTCATCGCGCTGAACGCCAACAACTTCGGCTCCGCGGTCGGCGGCGCGGTGCTCACCGAGACGCTCTTCGGGCTTCCCGGCATCGGCCAGGAACTGGTGCACGCGGTCAACGTCGTGGACCTTCCGGTGGTCGTCGGGATGGTCCTGGTCATCGGTTTCTTCGTGGTCCTCGCCAACGCCGTCGCGGACGTCCTGTACGCGGTGGCCGACCGACGGGTGGTGCTCGCATGAGCCTGGTGGAAGTCACGGACCTGACGGTCGAGTTCGGCGCGCTGCGCGCCGTCGACGGCCTCTCCTTCCGCCTGGCGGAGGGCGCCGCCCTCGGCCTCGTCGGTGAGTCCGGCTCCGGCAAGTCCACGGTCGCCTCGGCCCTCCTGGGGCTGCACCGGGGGACCGGGGCCGCCGTCGGCGGCTCGGTACGGGTCGCCGGGACCGACGTACAGGCCGCGTCCGACGAGGAACTGCGGCGGCTGCGCGGCGGCCGGGCGGCGATGGTCTTCCAGGACCCGCTGTCCTCCCTCGACCCGTACTACGCGATCGGCGACCAGATCGCCGAGGTGTACCGCGTGCACACGCGCGTGTCGCGCCGTACGGCACGCGCGCGTGCGGTGCAGGTCCTGGACAGGGTGGGAATTCCCGACCCGGTCCGGCGCTCCCGGTCGCGCCCGCACGAGTTCAGCGGCGGCATGCGCCAGCGCGCGCTCATCGCCATGGCGCTGGCCTGCGAACCCGACCTGCTGATCGCCGACGAGCCGACGACCGCGCTCGACGTGACCGTCCAGGCCCAGATCCTCGACCTGCTGCACACCCTGCGCGAGGACACCGGCATGGGGCTGCTGCTGGTCACGCACGACGTGGGCGTGGCGGCGGAGAGCGTCGACGAGGTGCTGGTCATGCGGCACGGCCGGCTCGTCGAGCACGGGCCGGTCGAAGCCGTCCTGGCGGCTCCCGCGCAGCCGTACACACGCGAGCTGCTCGGGGCCGTCCCCCGGGTGGAGGCACGCCGCGCGGTCGGGGACGACCCCCGGAAGCCGGACGTACCGCGTCCTGGCGTACCGGGTCCTGGTGTACCGGGTCCTGGCGTACCGGGTCCTGACGTACTCCGTTCTGACGTTCCGCGTTCTGACGCACGGCAGCCGGGCGCGGGCGGGCCGCAGGCGGACGGGCTGCGTCCGGCCGGCGAGCCGTCGGGCGAGGTCGTGCTGGAGGCGCACGGGCTGCGCCGCGACTTCGGGCGCGGCAAGCGGGCCTTCGCGGCCGTGGACGGCGTGTCGCTGACCGTCCACCGCGGCCAGACCCTCGGCGTCGTCGGGGAGAGCGGCAGCGGCAAGACGACCCTCGGCCGGATGCTCGTCGGACTGCTGGAGCCGACGGCCGGCGAGGTCCGGTACGAGGGCCGGGTGTCGTCCGGGGTGAACCCGACCGTGCAGATGGTCTTCCAGGACCCCGTCTCCTCCCTCAACCCCCGCCGCAGCGTCGGTGAGTCCATCGCCGACCCGCTCCGCGCACGCGCGCGTGGCGTGCGGGGGAGGGACGAGGCGCGCGTCAGGGGGCGCGTGACGGAACTGCTGGAGCGGGTGGGGCTCGAAGCCGCGCACTACGACCGGTACCCGCACGAGTTCAGCGGCGGTCAGCGCCAGCGCGTGGGCATCGCGCGGGCACTCGCGGCCGACCCGCGCGTCCTCGTGTGCGACGAGCCGGTCTCCGCGCTCGACGTGACCACCCAGGCCCAGGTCGTCGCCCTGCTCGGCGAGCTCCAGCGCGAACTCGGACTCGCGCTGGTCTTCGTCGCCCACGACCTGGCCGTGGTGCGCCAGGTCAGCGACCGGGTCGCGGTGATGCGGCGCGGCCGTGTCGTCGAGGAGGGGCCCGCCGACGAGGTGTACGAGTCGCCGCGGGACCCCTACACCCGCCAGCTGCTGGCCGCCGTACCGGCGCTCGACCCGGCGGTCGCCGCCCGCCGACGCGCCGAACGACGGGAGCCGGCCCTCGCCTGAGACCCGTGCGGCGCGTGTGACGTGACGTTTCGCAGTCGGATGATCTCCTAGCGCGACCGAACGCGATCCGCACGGGAAAGTTACGACCGTTCACCCCTTTTGGTGGTGGGGGGGGGGCCCCCCCCCGCCCCCCCCCCACAAACACCCCAAAAATGTGCGGGGGCGGGGCCGCCCCCGCCCGCCGGCGCCGCCACACACCCAACCGGGGGGGGGGGCGGGGGGGCCAGC